>JAFGSL010000622.1 GCA_016934645.1 Anaerolineae bacterium | reverse complement strand
CCATCATTGCGCATGCGCGATTGCTCCTCGACACCATAGTCCCGGTTCAGTTCTTCCTGCTCGATCAGCAGCCGGCTCAGCGAGATCGACAGGCCGCTGGCCGTGTTGACTTGCAAGGCGCGCCGCCCGTAAAAGGCGTTCAAGATGGCATTGGATTGGCGCGGCATCAGCGAGAGCACGGCCTTGTCGACCAGATCGAGCGCAAAGGACGCGGCGACCGGTTTGCCGGTCGAGTCGGTGGCGCGCACGTCAAAAGTGACCGTTTCGCCGGGCAGCGCTTGCTCGACAGCCGGCACCAGCTCGACGTGCAGCGTCTGCGTTTCCGGCTCGACGGTCAGCGCGGTGTACCCGACCTTGAAATTGGCGACCTGGTTGTTGGCATCTTTGCCCTTGACGATAACCGCCGAGATATAGATGTTGGGCACGTGGCGGTCGGTGATCGGCAGGCGGTAGACAGTGCTGTTGTTGGTCAGCTTGAGCACCTCTTGCTGCAACACGCCGCCGCGCTCGATGGTGATCCAGGCCCAGTGTTCGCCCTGGAACGGCGACGGGATCAGGATTTCGGCGGTCTCGCCGGGCCTGTAAACGCCCTTGTCAGCGATCAGGTCGATGCGGTCATCGTTGGTGCGCCGCCAGGAGATATAGTCTTTACCACTCACCCAAACAAAAAGACTCGAACGTGCTGCGTACTGCGTACCGGGTGACTCGGCGATGACATGGTAGGAACCGCCGACGGGCGGGACAAAGCTGAATACCGCTTCGCCGTTCGCGCCGGTGGTGATGTCGGACTCGGTGATGAACACATCCTCGGTCGTCCAGGTCCAGCGGCCGCCGCCAGCCTCGTTCTCGACAAAGACGTTCTTCCACTCACGCCGATAAACGGAGAGTTTCAAAGCTTTGTTGGGCTGGCGGTTGGCCGACCAGTCGACGGTGAGCAGATCGACCGACATTTCCTTTTCTGCCTGGCCCACGTACTGCTGCGCGGCCAACCCGATATAGATGTCGCTGCGGTGGGCGACGATCTCATTTCGCCCCGAGATGACCTGTCCATCGTTGCCACTGACCGTGGCCTCGACCTGGAGCTTGAGGCTGTAGGTGATCGGCTTGCCTTCGCCATCGAGCCATTCGGCAGGCAGTTCGATCAACAGGTTGCCCTCGGCGTCGGTGCGCCCGGAGCCGCTGAGCAGCACCTGCGGCGGCGTTGACGGCCGCCACCAACACCAGCGGCAGACCCACGGATCGTCGGTGTCGGAAAACGTATAGCGTCCAAACTGCGACGGGTCAAAGGTGTAGGTCTCGCCCAACACGTTCCAACTGACCGGCACATCCTGCACCGGCCCGCCGAAAAAGTAGCGCACCTGCACCTCGGCCTGGTTGCTCTGGCCGAGCAGAATTTCGCTCTTGGCCGGCTCGACCAGGACTTCAAACTCGGGCGGGCGGTAGGCGGCGACCTGGAAGCCGTGCGCCCAACTGCTGTCGCCAGCCTGGACATAGATGGAATATGCGCCCAACGACGCGCCTTCGGGCAGCGCGAGTTCGCCGCTGAACGCGCCAAACTTGTCCAGCGGCAGAGATTGATCTAGCACGGTGTTATAAGCCGCATCGCGGATGGTCACCTGCACCCGGCCCAGGTCCGGCAGCCAGTATTCGACATCATCTTCGCCGCGCACCACGCCTTTCAAGTAAACCGTTTGCCCGGCGCGGTAGAGCGGGCGGTCGGTGTCGACAAAGACGCGGTACGGTTGATAGCCGTCGCCTTCGCCGAACCCAAACTCCCAGATCGAGATGCCCTGGTTCCAATAGGCCGAGGCGGCGACAAAGGGCGACTCGGACAAAACGGCGATGTTATAGTAGCGGTCTGTGTCGACAATGGGCAGGCGAGCCAGCCCATCGGTGTCGGTGGAAGCGGCAGCGCCAAGCTGGGTTCCGTCGTACCAGTCGAACAGGGCCAGCGCCAAGTTGGCAACCGGGCGGCCGGTTTCGAGGTCGGTGGCCCAGACCAGCAGTTCTTGCTCGGACGATTTCAAGGTCAGGTTGATCGCCGAGACGACCAGCAGATGGCGCTGCCGCCACTCTCTGGTCTTGATGTCGGGCGTGTCGAGATCGATCAGGTAAAAACCCGGCTCCAGCGCGCCGCCGCCCTGGACGAGTTCGACGCGGGTATATATGCGCTCGTTCAGCGGCGACTCGACCACCTCGCGCCACTGGCGCACCTGGCTGGTCGGATTGAAATTGTACCAGTCATGCTGAAGGGCAAAGAATTCGTCCCGGGTCAGGTTGTACAGCTTGAAATCGATCTTGTCGATGTTGACGTGGCTGACGAACAAGCGCGCCGAGTCGTTGGTATTGAGCGTGCTGATATTGTCCGGCACGTGCATCTGGGCCGAAGGATCGAGCGGCGCGGTGCGGAAATTGACCGTTTTGCGCTGGCCGGTGGTGTTGCCGAAAGGATCGGCGATGTCGGGGCCAATGTTCACCTCGTAATCGGTGGAGGGACTGGCCCCAAAACCGAGCACAAAGGTATAATTCCAATCGCTGAAATAGGTATACACCTGTGTCGGCGAGATGGCCGGCGTCATTTGCAGGTTGACCATCACCGTGGCCGGGTCGATGGTGGTGTTAAAAACGATCTCGAACGCAGTATAGGGCGGAGCGTTGCGTTCCAGGTGGGCCGGCCGGGTTTCGACGATGCGCGGCAAGGGCGAGGTGTTAAAGGTCCACTCGTAGGGATCGCGCATGCCCGTCGAGACGATGTCCGCACGGGCCGCACTGAGCGCGCTGAGCACCCCCGCATCGACGTGAACGGTGTACATTTTGTCAAATTCGAGCATCTCGGTGGGTGTAAAGACCAGCGTGTCGGTGAGCACCTCAAACGCGCCCGCGACAGCCGTACCCCACGTCCCACCGATCATGCTAAACGCGGCCTGCGCCGAAACGGGATCGATGGGCTGGTTGAACTGGATGCGGATTACAGTATTGGGCGGCACAGTGCGGTTGCCATCGGTGCGCGGCGTGGTCCAGATGACCTTGGGCGGCTCGGTGGTAAACGACCAGGCATAGTCCAGTTCGAGCACGCCGCCGATGGTATCGGTCAGCCCGGCGAGTACGTGAGCATTATACTGAGTGCCGCCGGCAAGCGGCTGGTCGGGCGTAAAGAGGTACATCGAGGTGTTAAGCCACTCACCTGTGCCCGAAATCGGCGGATCGAACGTGAGCGGATTGGGCAGCGCTTCCATCTGCTTGAGCGAGGTCAGCGGCACCACCGGGCGGTTGAACATGACGATGATGGTGCTGTATGACTGAACGTCGACGCTGTCTGGCGCGGGGATGACTTGCGCCACCTCCAGATAGCCGACGGTCTGGAAGCGAAAGCGATAAGCCCCGGCCATGATCGCGCCTTCGGCGTCGCTCGCTTCCTGGCCCAGGTAGACGTGATAGTTTTCGCCGCGCTTGAGGTTGGCCGGCACAAAGCGCAGGGTGCGCGCGTCGGCCCACTCGAATTTTCCATCGACAGCGGGCGAGACGACGAATGCCTTTTCGACGGCGGCCTTGTCCATCGCCCGGTCAAAGACCAGTTCGACCGCGCCATCCAGCGGCAGTTCTTCGCCTATCTGCGGGCTGTGCTGGATAACGACCGGCGAGACCATTCCGGCGGGTACGACCTGGTCGGGCGGCAGCGGGGTCGGCGTGGGGCCGGGGGTATCGGTGGGCAGAATTTGCGGCCGGGCCGGAGTGTTGGTCGGCGGCGGGGTCGCGGTAGGTGATTTTTTGCTCAGGCAGGCAGACGCCAAAAGCGCAGCCATGACAATTGCCAAAACAACACCATAGAATGAGCGGGATTTCATTTCGTCCTCCTTGTCCAAACAAGATACGTGAGCACGCTATAGACGCCCCAAGATAGCACAGTGTTCCATCATGGAAACGTCTCGATGCTGCTGTCCGAAGCCCTTGCCGGAAGCCCCAGACCGCGTATCTGCACAACCCAGGCGTAACGTCAGAGCGAATGTATCTTGACGTACTTATTATACCACACCTTGTCTACAAACCGGCAATACAAGTCCCCGCGCGCTCGAGCGCGCGGGGACTTGACGACAGGGAGAAGCGCAGCGGTGCGCCTAGCGCGGCGGCAGGTTGAGCACCTGGCCAGGGAAAATGATCGCCGGATCGATCACCTGCGGGTTGGCAGCCAGCAAGTCACCCAATCTGACGCCTGTACGCTGCGCGATCAAGACCATATATTCGCAGCGAGCGACCACATACGTATCGCCGCGGTCAATGCCATACGGCGGATCGCCGGAACAGGTGGTGGGCGCGGGCGTGGCGGTTGCTTGCGGCGTTGGCTCAGGCGTCGGGGTGGGCGTGGCGGTTGCTTGCGGCGTTGGCTCAGGCGTCGGGGTGGCCGTGGCCGCGGTCGAGTCGGTCACGTTCACGCGGATGGCCCGGCTCAGGCTGGTCGAATCCTGGGCATTTTGAACGGCCAGCGCGTGCGCGCCGGGATCGATCTGGTATGGGAATGACCAACGACCATCTGCGCCGACGGTGGCGGCGCCCACGACCACGTCATTGTCCAGGATTTCGATCTGGCCGCCGGGTTCGCCGGTGCCCTGCAATTCCAGCACACCGCTCGACAGCGCCGCCCCTTCGACGGGCGATTCGATGCCCGGCATAATCGCTTGCGGCTTGGGCTGCGTATAGCTGACAATTTCCGATTCGGCCAGCACCGTGCCATCGGTGTCAACGGCGCGGGCGTAGAGTTGATAGTCGCCCGGGGCCAGTTGGGCGGTATAGTCCCACCGGCCGTCCGATCCGACCGTCACTTGGTCCAGCACCTGCCCGTTGGCGACGATCTCGATCACTGCGCCGGGGGCGCCGGCGCCGCCGAGCGATAATTCGCCTTCGCCGGCGCGCAGGATCAGGGTCGGTTGGGCGGCATACGGCCGGGCCTGGATGTCGACTGCAATCGGCTCGGAGCGGGCCAGCATGCCGCCGTCGGCGTCATTCATCTGTACGAACAGCGTGTTTTCACCCGGCGCAAGCGACACCTGCTGATCAAAGGCCCAGTTGCCATCCTGGTCGGCGACTGTTGTGCCGAGTAGTTGGTCGCCGGCCCAGATTTGGATGATCGCCCCCGGCTCGCCACGCCCCGATACGTTCAGCATCCCGGTGGCCTGCCCGTCGGCGTTGGTGGAAAACGTGCCCGGTTCAGGGGCATTGACCGCCAGTGGCGCAAACGCCGGATCGATGTCGAGCCTGACCAGCGTGCCGGTGGCCAGTACGTTGCCGTCCTTGTCTACGATCTGCGCCTGGATGCTGTGCTCGCCGGGCGCGTCAAAAGTGACCGGGAGCGTCCATCGCCCGTTTGCATCCACCGTCGCCACACCAATCATCTCTCCGTCCACCCAGATTTGAATCTCACTGCCCGGTGTGCCCGTGCCGGAAAGCACTTGTTCGCCGGTCTTGAACTTGCCTTGAGGCAGAGTGAGGGCCGGCGCGGCGACCGTCGGTATGGGCGTGGGTACTGGCGTCGCGGTGGCTTGAGTGGGGAGTACGGCAACTTGGCTGGTCGGCGTGCTGGTCGGCGTGCCGGTTGGCGGGAGGGCCGGAAAGCGGTTTGCATTCCAACGGACCAGCAAAATCACAATAACAACAACCAGGATCGCCGCGACGACCAGCTTGAACAGGTCATAATAGCCATGTTGAGACGCGGTCGAGTCGTTCATTGTGTCTCCTCTGGCGGTTCAGAGGCGGCACGCCCGCCGATCAATTCGTCCTGGAGCTTTTGCAGGGCCTCCCAATCCCCGTTGGCGGCCAGCCGGGCCTGTTGCGACCAGGAAGCGGAATCGGCCAGCTTGAAATGACGCCCGCCCTTTTCCAGTATCTCGCGCAATTGTTCGGGGGACAGGCCGGCCAACTGCCCGAACGTCACGATGCCGTAATGGTTGAGCAAGTTCTGGATTTTGGGGCCAATCCCTTCGATTTTCTCCAAATCATCCGGCTCGATGGGGACGGCGGGGGCCGCGCTTGCGGAGGCGGCCAGTTTTGCGGTCAGGATGCTGATCTCGTTTGCCTGACCGGCAAGTGAGGTCTCTTGGGCTTGCAGCCGGTCTTCGTACCCCTGCGCCTGCTGTTTTTGGCCCGCCAGTTGTTCGCGCAGTGCATCTCCGTCGCGGATCGTCTGAAACAACTGGTCTTTCACCGCTTGCAATTCGTTTTCTTTGGCCTGCAGATCGGCCCGGCAACCGGACAACTCGCCTTCGTTGGCCCGCAGATGGGTCCGGCAACCGATCAGTTCGTCTTCTCTGGCCTGTAGATCGGCCCGACAACCAACCAGTTCACTTGTTTTGGTCTGTAGATCGGCCCGGCAATTGGCCAGCTCTCGCTCTTGAGCCTGAGCGCGATCGACCAGGATTTGCAGCGCCTGGTTTTCTTGCTCGCTTTTCGCGAGTTGGGCTTGCAAATCAGCATTGGCCTGCTGCAGTGCGCGCGCCCTGCGCCGCCAAAAGAACAGGTCAATGAGCCATTCGATCAGCCAGCCGACCAGGACACCGATAAAGAAACTGAGCCAGTTCATACCCCCTCCTTTATAAAGCATTCGTTCCGGCTTGCGACACCTGACCAGACACGCTATCAAGATTATCCCTATTATACCACACCTTGTCCACAAACCGGCAACAAAAAACCCCGCGCGCTCGAGCGCGCGGGGACTAAAAACCGGGTCAGAACAGTTTATGGACAATTAGGATCGTCCGCAGCAGCGCCTTGTGTCGCCTGCGTACCACCTGAGACGACCTTAATCGTGCCGACCAAAGTTCCTCTGATACCTGGTCGAGTAATGATGTAAACACCCGAATCGTTGGCTTTGGGCTTGGCCTCGACCAGCTGATCATCCCAGTAGAACTGGTAAATACCGTTGCCGCCCGATACCTTGACCTCAAAGATGGCTACCCAACCACCTTGCACGCACTGGGCGCTCCACCACGGCGGGTCGCGGTCAAATCTGACCGGTGTAGAGGCTATAGGCGGTGATATCGGAACAGATGTAGTGACAATCGGACAATCCGAAGTCACTTCCTGCACCGGTAGCGCGTCCCACTCGAAATCAAACCGGAATCGCGGCGCAAAGGTAAAACCCTGGATGCCGCTGCCAAGTTGGACGTAGAGCCAGCGGCCGTATTTGCTCTCATCGGCCTTGCCCAGCACCGGCACCGACTGACCGGCGGCAACGATGCCAACTTCCTTGGTGTCACTGTTCGGACATTCGTAGACAGAGGAGGCCAGGTTGGCGACGGCGAATGGCGTGGGTGTCGGCGTCAAAGTTGGCGTTGGCGTTGGCGTGTATGCTTGAGTAGACGTAGGCTCTGGCGTTGGCGTCCAGGTCGGCGTATGGGTCGCCGTTGGTTCCGGCGTTGGAGTGGATGTGGGCGGTGGCGTGGCGGTCAGCGTCAATGTAGTCGTTGGGGTGGGTGACAGAGTGGGAGTAAAGGTAGGAGTAGAAGAAGGAAAAACGAGCGGCCAGACCTGCCAACAACTCGCTAACACTACAATCACAACCAAAATTACCACACCCCAGGGCCATATCCAGGTCGGCAACTTGGGCTTATCAGGTTTTGAGCTTGAGGGCGTTTCCAGTTCTTCAATTTCAATGAAAGGTCTATCTCCAGTCGTTAACTTTCCAGATGTATCATCACCCCGTTCTTCTGGTGGTGTGCCTGATGACCGATCGGTCCCTTTAGGTTTTGTCACTGAAATAGGCGCTTGCACGGATTTGTCTACAGGCTTTTTAGCCAGTCTGCTCAATAATCCGGCCAACCCTTTTTGGCGGCTTTGCGCCCGCTCATACAGCGTTTGAGGAATTCGAGAGTCGGGATCAAGTTCGATGACCTTGTCCCATGCTCGAACGGCTGCCGCATACCTTTTTTCATCGTAGGCTGTTCTGGCCTCAGTATCCAACTGGCGACACCACGCACCTCGTGCCCGCCCTTGCACATCCAGACGATCTAAATAACGAGGATCTTTTGAGTGGATGATCTGCCATAGCTCTAATGCACGCTCATACTGCTCTGCTTTCAAAGCCTCGACAGCCTGGTCGTACAAGCCGTCCAGTTCAACCTTCAAGTCGCGCGCTGCGATCCCACGCCTGGCCTTTTCGTCGATCCTTTCTGGATCACCGTAATCTGGGTCACACTTGGCAACAGCAGCGACAGTTCCCAAAGCTTGCTCAAATGCTTCAGATTGCAACTGTTCCACGGCCTGCTGGTACAACCGTTCCACGGCTTGCTGGCGCATTGTAGCTATATCTTGCGGCCTATATTGTTGATCGACACGTTTCAATTCGTCCAGCGCCTCCACACAAGGCACAAAAGTTTGCTCTTGGAACGATTGCAGTGCTTTCTTCCAAATACCTGACAGTCGGGCCATATAGCGGGCCGTGATCAAGAGGTTTTGAATGTTTGGGTAATCCGGCGCTTCAGCTTGTATCGTTTCAAGGTCGCTGACGGCCTCTTGCCACTCGTCCTTTTGACCATGCTCCTGGCTGCTGGCATAGAGCCTGGCCAGGCGTTGTTCGTGCTCCCAGGCGGCGTTGGCCTTTGATTTCAAGTTTTGTGGGTCTGGATAGGCAGGGGACTGTTCGGCAATGATCGCCAGCGTGTCCAGGCAGGCGCGGTAGGCATTGTCTTGGAATTGTTTCAATGCGCGTTCGTACTGCCGATCCAACGATTCACGTTGCAAGTGAGCCAACCCGGCCTGTGCCTCCTCGCGCATCGAACCTGTCGGATAATTGGGTACCAGCCCAGCAATTGCATTCAGCGTATCCAGACAGCCCTGGTAGTCTTTTTTGCTCAACTGGCCTTTGGCCTGAGTATGTAGGTCTTGCAATTGCACCTGCTTTTTGGCCTGCTCGATCAACAAGCGCACATCCCTGTAGCCCGGTGCTTCTTGTTCGAGCTGTTGCAAAAGCGCAAGCGCATCACGCCATTGTTCTTTTTGAATCAAACCTGCAGCACGGGTGTACTGAGCAGACTGATCGATATAAGCCTGCGCTGCTTTTCGTAGATCATTAACGAATTCAGTGCAGCTTTCGTGGCGTTCCTGTGGGTCTTTGGACAACACTCTTTTCAGTACGGCTTCCACGCCTTCAGGAATCTCCGCGTTTGCAATACGGGCCGGAACAGGAGGTGTATTGGCAATGTTGGCAATTAACAAAGTGGATTCGCCGCGATAGGGCTTTTGTCCGGTGAGTACCTGATAGGCAACCACTCCCAAAGCATAGATATCTGAACGTTTGTCCACAGGCTTTTCAGTTACCTGTTCCGGCGACATATAGGGAATGGTACCGCTCAAATCTCTGGCGATGCTGAACGCACTTTCGCCTGGCAGCCTTTTGGTTTTGGCCAGACCAAAGTCGGTTAGGATCGCTCGGCCTTCTTCTAAAATGAGAATATTGCTCGGCTTGATGTCACGGTGCAAAACGCCCTTTTCGTGGGCATAATCCAGAGCCGCAGCGACATCGGTCAGGATACGGATGATTTGATCTCCCAATGGCAAGCGTTGGTATTCAGCCTTATCCAGTCGATCTTGCAGTGTGCCACCAGATACATACTGCATCGAGATGTAAAATGGATCTTCTTTGGGCAAAGCCACATCAATGATCTGGATGATGTTGGAATGAGTCAGACCAGCCGCCGTTTGTGCTTCGTTGAGCACTTCGCCGGTTAATCGTTCTTTGGGAATGACCTTGAGCGCCACCTGGCGATTGAGCCGGGTATCCATACACAGATAGACTTCGGAAAAGCCGCCAAAACCCAACGTTTTTTCAACTTGATAGCGACCAGCAATCGGTTGTCCAGTCTGGAAACGAAACGAGTGTTCTTCTCCAGATGGCATGATTGGCTGATTGCCTTCTTGTTCTTTGCGTTTTGTCATCGTATCCCCCTTTATCCTTGATCAATGATGTCCATTGCCACGCGAAAGCCCAAATAGGCTTCACATTTGTTGGGGCTATACCGCCCACGGCAAGAGATACGCGCGCTTGTGTGCTCCATTGTACAGGCTCCACCACGCACGGTATATCGTAGGCTAACAAAAGACACCCCAGAGCTAAAAACTGAATCCTGGTATGGGACATATACACTACTTGTCCATTCCCAAACATTGCCGGCCATATCCATCACACCAAAAGGGCTTTCGTTAGTAGATTCGAATGCAGTCACGGACGTCGTTTCCGTACAACCGTCTTCACATGTATTGCAGTAACCCTGATGCCAACTGCTGCCCCATGGGTATCGACGATCATCGGGAAAAGCCCCGCGAGCCGCCTTTTCCCACTCTTCCTCGCTGGGCAAGCGATAGGGGTGATGGATTTTTCTCGACAACCAGTGACAATAAGCCTGCGCATCGGCAAAATTGACACAAACAACCGGATGATCCTCTTTATCTGGTGGAATTTGACCGTTGATCCAGTGTGTTGGCGGCAGATGCCCGGTAGCCTGGACAAATTCGAGGTACTGCGCGTTGGTTACAGGGTATTTGCCTATTTCGTAGGCCGGCAAAAATATTTTGTGTTGAGGTTTTTCATTTGGCTGGGCCGTGGGATCATCGTCGGTGCTGCCCATCCAGAATTCACCAGCGGGGATAATGATAGTTTCTGGTGGACAGAAAACCTTCCTGTCAATTCCCCTCAAAGATACCACCGGCCCACTCCTGAGCAATCCAACTGCATACGCCGCCGCCACATCGCAGGCGTAGGCGCGCCAGTTCTGGGTTTTTGGTTTGTCTTTGTCGCCATCTGCCAGGTCGGAGACGCCGCGAATCATAAAGAATTGGACTTGCTTCTCTGCTACAAATGCCGACAGCGCCACCCCGCCAGCCTCCATTTCAACGCCGATCAGTTTGGACCAAGTCTCACGATATTTGTTCAAAACATCGACGAAATCGATGACTACATCGCCAGAGGCAATTGGGCCAATATGCCGCTTGGGCTTGCTGTGTCGCGGGCGTTTCACCTGTACAAGATCGGGCCAGCTATCGTCCTTGAAATTTTGCGCTGCGGCAAGCAAACTTGTGCTTGCATTGTACACTTCCCAGCGTATATCGGCGCCTTCGGCGGTCTGCTTTTGCAATGCATAATCCACGATCTTGTCGGCAACAAGGACGTCACCGAGATTGACACCCTTGGCGGCAACCCCACCGGCAATCCCCACCAAAATGACGTAACGCGGATCCCACCGGCGGATAGCGGCATCGGTCGCAGTGACAGCTTTGACACGTCCCATACCGACCAGGGGCATCACAATCAGGCGATACAAACCTTTACCGGAAGCAATGGGTAGGTCAGCCTGATAATAGACGTAAGGATCGCCTGGGATAGGATCGAGTTTCCGATGACCCAGCAGTTTTGTGAGCACGGCATCGCGTTCTTCTTCAAGCGGGGTAATGATGACGAAATCGACAGGCGTTTCACTGTTACTTGCCGCAGGTTGGGTAGCTAAAGACGCACCTGCACCCACCTTTCCACTGCCGGTCTGCGCAGCTCCACTGATCGTACTTTCGCCACTTGCGCTGATGCTTTGATGTGTGGCTTGTTCTACATTTCCAAATATCACCTGGTCTGCATGCTCAATACGCACCTGGGAACCTGACGCCGCCACTTGAGCCGGATCGCAACTCGCATCAAAATAAGTGGCAATCTCGACAATGTCGGTGGGCACACTATAGTTTATCTTGAGACACAAAGGTTCGTACTCTTTCAAGTAACCGTCGATCAATTCCCACTGTTGATTGATCACGAATTGATCGCGTTCCCTCTGTATATGCTCATCGGGCAAACGAATCGTGTTCTTGTACTGGCTAATCAGGTTATAAGACCTTCGGATGAGTCTCTCCAAATCCTCTCTGCGCGACATCTATCCTCCCCCAACAAGAAAGGCCAGACCAGAGCGCGGACATCCTTCCGTTTCTCTGGCCTGGCCTTTTGACGCTTCTACATTGGAGCAACCGGGCATCTCGTTTTCTTCCCCACTTTGAGCGCAACCCAACAACTGTAATCAGTATAACATAACTATCTCCTACAGACAAGTAGGAGCGAAGCATCCCTCTTGTGTCGTTAGTTGACCAGGACACGGATACAAAAACCATTGCCTGATGAGCAGGTCTCAGTCAGGGATGCTTCGCCCCTACGAGGATTTTTAGGGCGCGTCAGGTAGCTAATGAAACTCGACCGTCTGGCGTTGCCAGTCATACGTCGCGGCCATCATGACCAACTGCACGTCTGGCGGGCAGCCGTCAAAGTTCAGCGGTGCGCCGGATAGGGTCATCGATTCCTGTGGGCTGGTCGCCTCATACAGGTAGGCAACGGCCCTTATTTTCCCATCCGCGCCGTGCGAGAGCAGCACCAGGAACTGCAAATTGGGGTGAGACTTGAGCAGTTGATCGTAGGCCAGCATCATTGTTTTGGATAAGGGGTCGTCGTCCTGGCGGAACGCCTGTTGGTCGAGCACGACAAAGCCCTTTTCTCCGGCTGCCGCGTTGGCCGCCGCGATATCCAGCTTGGTGCCAGCCGGGATGCCGTAAAAGCCCACTGCCGGAAATTCGAGCGAACTGCCGCGAATGAGCGTGCGCACGGCGACATTGACCGCGCCGCCGATGAACACATTTTGTTTGGTCAGGTATTTGAGCGCCGCATCCCCGTCGACGGTGATCGATTCGCCATTGGCGACCTGGGTCGTGGCAATGATCGTCTTGCTGGAAAACGAGCCGCCGCTCAGAAATTCGGCATAGCTGTCCAATATATGGCTCGGATCGTACAGCGGTGGTTCTTCCGCGACCGGCTCCGGCGTTGCCGTGGGCGCCAGCACGGGATTCATCAACACCACAACCGAGACCGGCGTCGGCGAGGCATCCGGGGCGGTCGCGGTCGGGGCAGGTTCCGGCGTTG
>JAFGSL010000621.1 GCA_016934645.1 Anaerolineae bacterium | reverse complement strand
TCGTTCAATGGTTACATTAAGGTTTTCGGTCATGCCGCTAGATTACTACATTTTCAGAATCTCGCCGATAAATGAGCGAACCGAGAGTACATACCTTTATCATTTTTTCACGGGCCAAGAAGGCTTGTGAACTGTTTTGCCGCTAAAGCGGCTTTTTTAAGGGGTATTTTTGTGGCGGGGCTTTCCCCCGCCACAAAAATACCCCTTTTATCCTCCGCCTTCGGACTGTATTAGTAGCTGGCAGAAACTTGAGGTGCACTGTACCAGGAGAATTATAAGCCCCCGACACATTGGCGTTGCACTTTGAGGATGGTGGGAAAGGGTGTAATATTGATGAAAAATATAGAGATAGCAGGCTTCTAGCTAAAGTGTAAGAGGTAGAAAAGTTATGACGCAGTTGGTGCGCGCTTTGATTGTGGATGATGAGGAACGTATTCGTTTGTTTCTCAAAGCGGTGTTGCGCCGAGAGGGCTATGTTGTGACGACAGCGGCTAATGGAGAAGAAGCCCTGGCATGCTTGGAGGATACTGCGTTTGACCTGGCGATTCTGGATTTGATGCTGGGAGGACGGATTGATGGTCAACGGGTGCTGGAAGCGATCCGCTGGCGGTGGCCAGCGACGGTGGTCATCATGATGACTGCACATGGCACACTCGATTCTGCATTGCAAGCCATCCGCGAAGGCGTAGACGGCTATTTGCTCAAACCGGTTGAAGCTTCGGAAGTGCGGCGGGCTATCAAGGAGGCTCTTGATCGACGGGAGCAACAGGCTGAATTGCACCTTGCCAGGGGGGAGTGGCAACGCCTTAACCGTGGGCCGTTTTCCGTGGACTTTGATCGTCACCGTGTGACCCGAAACGGCGAGGATATTGCGTTGACTCCTAGCGAGTTTGCTTTGTTGGTTCACCTGATGCAAAATGCGCACCAGGTGGTGGGTCCTAAAGCGTTGGTGGAAGTCGTGCGGCAATACAGACCAGAATACCTGCATGAGGCACGACAGATCATCAAATGGTATATCCATCGCTTGCGGCAAAAGATGGAACCAGACCCTGCCAATCCACGTTACATTGTGAATGTCCGTGGCGTCGGCTATATGTTCGAGCCATAAACGTTTACCATCGCCAGACATCGATACTCGGCGGGATATGATCCCGCCGAGTGTTTTATGTGTACCTTTGCGAAAGTCCAACGCAATCCCAACTTTCCCAACCTGTCCCCACCCTATTTCCAACCCTAGTCAGCGGTTTCTCGTAATGTTTTTTGATAAACTACTCAAGGGCATTTATCTGTCAATGCGGTCTGCTTTACTGATCCGTGCGCATGAAACTAACCTTTTTCGACCTTACTGAAAGCGTATAGACGTTGAGAAAGTCATGTTTGGATCAGTAGTTTCCGTAATAATCCCCGAAAGTTATCGGAATCCACCGGGTTGTTTTTATGATAGTAGGTCAAGGAGAAAAGAGATGACGGCAATCAAACAGATGGTTAGCTATATCACCACAGCTTTGGCCGACAAACCAGAGCTTATCGAGATTGACGAAGTTGTGGGTGAGAGCGTCATAATGCTGGAACTCAAAGTCGCAGATGAGGATATGGGACGCATCATCGGCAGAGGTGGCCGCCATATCAACGCTATGCGTGCTTTGGCAAGGGTTTTGGGTGGGAAGATGGGAAAACGAGTCAGTTTGGAGCTTGTCGATAACCAAACGGCTTTAGGCACAAAGACCCAGTATGCGGAATCTGTGAGTTGATTTCCAGATACAAATGGATGAAGGCTATCGAACGTAATTAACAACTTTAGGAGGAAAAGCATATGCCAAATTCAAAGATAAAAAAGTTACATCGTCGTCAACGGCGTAAGTACAAGTTGCACTACTGGCGGCGTCGGTTGACCAAGGCAGAAGACCTGCGAGAACGTGAACGGATCATTGCGAAAATTCGTAAACTCAGTCTGCATGCGCCTATCGCAGATTATCTGGCTGCCCACCATTAATCTTTCATGCTGAAAAACACTGTCCGTCCCGAAGGGACATTCATCTAATGGCTGTAGACGCGGCTTCACCAACACCTACCCGCCGCATTGCTATGCTGATTGATGGAGATAACGCCCAGCCCTCTCTGATTGAGAAGATGTTAGCAGAAGCCGGAAAGTATGGCGTGGTTTCCATACGTCGCATCTATGGAGATTGGACGACCTCCCAAATGAAAGGTTGGAAAGGCACACTGAATACGCATGCCATTCAACCCATCCAGCAGTTTCGCTATACCGTCGGCAAAAATGCGACTGACAGCGCCCTGATCATCGACGCGATGGACATTCTCTACACCTCTGGAGTTCATGGCTTCTGTCTGGTTTCCAGCGACAGTGATTACACGCGGCTAGCAACACGCATTCGCGAAAAGGGGCAGTTTGTTATGGGCATTGGCAAGAAGATGACACCTCGTGCATTTGTGAATGCCTGCGATGTGTTTGTTTACACCGAGAACTTGACGCCCAAACCCAAGCACGGAAAGTCTGCGGCTTCGAAGAAGCACCGATCCCAAAAGCATGAACCTGATCCGCGTCCGCTGCTCAGGAGTGCTTTTGAGATGGCTGTACAGGAGGATGGTTGGGCTTCATTGGGGCCATTGGGACAGTACCTGCGCCAACTCGATCCCGGCTTCGACTCCCGTACCTATGGCTACAGGCAATTGTCGCAATTAATTCGCGCTTATCCCAATCTGTTCAAGATGCGCAGCGCAAAGCAACAGCACGGCAACTCGATTATTTATGTACGATTGAAAGAATAAAATGAATCTGACGTAAACGGTATTGTGGGCCGCTGAGGAGCTAAGGAAACGTGATTGCGCAATTTCAGGAAGCACTGGATACCATACAAGAGGATGCTGACCAAGATGCTCCGTTATCTATGCAGAAAGCCAGTGATGGAAAAGATGAAGATTGGGCTGACATAGAGGATCTGCTGACCTATATTGAGCCAGAGGATGTATTTCCTGCGGATACGCACACTGATAGTGACGCCTTAATACCGGATGATAGCCTCAGTCTGTATCTGAACCAGATGGGAGAACTACCGCTTCTGTCACAGGAAGAGGAAGTCGCCCTGTCGAAAAAAATAAAGCGCGGTCGACAGGCTCAGGAGCAACTGGAGGCCCAGGCGGAATCGGACTTTACCGCTGAGCAGTTTGCAGAGCTCAACCGTCAGGTCGAAGAGGGGCAACAGGCCCGGCAGCATTTCATTGAGGCGAATACTCGACTCGTGGTGAGCGAAGCCAAACATTATCGTGGCAGTGGCTTGAGCTTTTTGGATTTGATCCAGTCAGGAAACATCGGATTGATCAAAGCTGTGGATCGCTTTGATTATCGTCTGGGGAATAGGTTCAGTACGTATGCGACATGGTGGATCCGCCAGACTATTCGCCGGACCTTGACGAACCAGGGGTATACGATCCGTCTTCCCGCCCACATGCGCCAACGTATGCACCGATTTCAACGTACGGCGCGGAAACTGGAGAAAACTCTTGGCTATCCTCCCACACCGGAGGGGATCGCTGCTGCTTTGGGGATCGAGGATGTTCGTAACGTGCGACGTTTGTTGCGGATCGGACAACGCACTCTCTCGTTGGACGCCCCGGTAGATGGCGGAGATGGGACAAGCGATCTGACGAGTTTTATTGAAGATGAGGCGACGCCGACGCCATCGCAGCAAGTGCAAAAGCATCTGCTGCAAGAGGACATCGAAACACTGATGGATCGCGTGCTTTCACCGCGTGAACTTGAGGTTTTGCGACGCCGTTTCGGTTTTAACGATGGCGAACCGCAGACACTGAGCGCAGTTGCTGATGATTTGGAAGTCAGCCGTGAGCGTGTGCGGCAGATTGAGCAGCGCGCCTTAAGAAAGTTGCGCCATCCTACCGTCAGTTACAAACTTCGTGAGTACTTATCTTGACCTTGATAAAATGAAATAATAAGGAGGCTTATTTGACTGTAATGACTATACAACAACATGACATGAAACCCAAGTGGTGGCAGACATTGATCAAGGGAGATTACCTTAACAAACGGCCACGGCGTGGAGATATCTGTGAGGCCACCATCCTCTCCATCGGCGAGCACGATATTCTTGTTGAACTAGCAGGTAAGCGAGATGGGCTGATCCAACGCGAGGATTTGGCGGGAGTAGATGACGCTTACTTGGCGAAATTGGAGGTCGGGGATCTCATTCCCGTCCGTATTATGAGGGTGCCCTACGATCGGAGCGCCATTCTGGTTTCACTGAAGCAAGGGTTGAAACAACAGGAGTGGATGCGGGTTAAGGGGCTGCAGGAGAGCCAGGAAATTATCGAAGTTGAAGTTCTTGAAGTCAATCGCGGTGGTTTGATAGCGACGTTGGGTGAACTCCATGGCTTCGTTCCCAACTCACACCTGGTCGCAGTGCCACGTGGTATGCGCGGTAAAAAGCAGCAGACGGAGAAAATGGCCTTGATCGGCAAGTCCTTGCATGTGGTTGTACTCGAAGTTCAGCCGAACCGCCGCCGTTTGGTTCTATCTGAGCGTGTGGCACAGCGTCAGCGCCGTGAGACCTTGCTTGATGAATTGTACGAGGGAGCGATCCGCAGCGGAATTGTCCGGAACTTGACCAATTATGGCGCTTTTGTCGATCTGGGTGGTGTGGACGGATTGCTACATATCTCTCAACTCTCCTGGGATTTCGTAGAACACCCACGTGACGTACTAGATGTGGGAGATGAAGTTGAAGTCTACGTACTCGATGTAGATCGAGAGCGCGAACGCATTTCACTGAGCCGGAAGCATCTGTTGCCCCCTGAGTGGGTAGGGAATGTACAAGCCAAACTAACTGAATGAAAACAAAAACATCAAAATAAGGAGATCTTATGCCAAAGCTAAAAACACACAAAGCTACGTCCAAGCGCTTCCGCCGTACTAAAGGCGGTAAGGGCAAGTTAATGCGTACTCGATCGGGACAAGGACATTTCCGCCGTAACCGCCGTAAATCGCGGAAACGCCTATTTTATCAGATGACACCCGCAAACCCCAAAGGTATGCAACGCAGGGTGCGCCGTCTGATGCCCTATATAGGCAAAACCAGCGACTAAGAGAGATAAGAACTTGGAAACATCAGAGAAGTTGTTAGAACAAGAGCTGGAGAAATTGGAAGATCAGATCGACACGCTGAAGTCAAGCCTTGATGACAAGCCTGATTATGCGCTTGGCGTGGGAGATCCTCGGATTAGCAGTTGGGAACTCAATCGGGCATTGCTGGAACAACTTGAGGATCGCGCTGGAACCTTACAAGAAGCTCTTG
>JAFGSL010000620.1 GCA_016934645.1 Anaerolineae bacterium | reverse complement strand
GGTGGCTGGAGGATAGGTTCAGGGTTATGGGTTCAGGGTTGCGGGTTTGGCAAAATGGAGAGTTGGAAACTCTGAACCCAAAACGCATAACCCTTAACGTGCGACTTCCTTCTGAAGCGGAGTGGGAAAAGGCGGCGCGCGGTGCGGACGGATTGATTTATCCGTGGGGCGACGAGCCTGATCCTGACAAGGCGAATTATAGTGATACAGGAATCGGGGCCACGAGCGCGGTGGGCTGTTTCCCCGGTGGCGCCAGCCCTTATGGCGTCGAAGACCTCAGCGGCAACGTGTGGGAATGGACGCGCAGCCATTGGAAAGACTATCCCTACCGGACGGACGACGGGCGCGAGGATTTGGCGGCAGGCAGCAATGTCCACCGGGTGTGGCGCGGGGGGGCGTTCGGCGATAATGATTGGTACGTCCGCTGTGCGGCCCGCTTCGACTACGACCCGAGCTTCCGCTTCAGCCTCATCGGGTTTCGGGTGGTGGTGTCCCCATCCGCTCCGTAATCTGTCCCTCTGGACTCTGATCCTCTGGGCATCTGGTATCTGAAGGGGGTTTCCAAAGGGGGAGAGCAGCCAAAGGCTGCGTCCCCCTTTGGCCGCGCAGCGCGCGATTTTTGGAAATTGGGCACGAACGATCCGTGTAGGAGAACGAGCATGACACATCCCATTGCCGATGGCATCTGGCCCACGATGATCACGCCCTTTACCGAGGCAGATACCGTGGATGAAGCCGCGCTTGAGGCGCTGGTCGATTGGTACCTGGCCCGGCAGGTCAACGGCCTGTTTGCCGTCTGCCAATCGAGCGAGATGTTCTATCTGTCGCTGGAAGAACGGGTAAGGTTGGCTGCCGCCGTGGTCAGGCTGGCGCGGGGCCGGGTGCCGGTGATTGCGTCGGGGCACATTTCCACCGATCCGGCGGCGCAGGTGGAGGAGGTCACGCGCATCGCCGCGACGGGGGTGGATGCGGTGGTGTTGGTGACGAATCGCTTCGCGACTCCTGCGGAATCCGATGCGGTGTGGCAGCGGAATCTGGAACGGTTCCTAAACCACCTCCCGGCGGACATCCCCCTGGGGTTCTACGAGTGCCCCTACCCCTACAAGCGGCTGCTCAGCCCGGCGTTGCTGGCGTGGTGCGCGTCGACCGGGCGCTTTCTGTTTCTCAAGGACACCAGTTGCGATCTGAGCCAAATGCAGGCCAAACAGGCAGCGGTGCGCCATAGCGCGCTGAAAATCTTCAACGCGAACGCGGCGACGTTGCTGGCGTCGCTCCACCTGGGGCTGGCGGGCTACAGCGGCGTGATGGCGAATTTCCACCCCGAACTGTACGCGTGGTTGTGGCACAACTGGCGGACCGCACCGGCAGCGGCGCAGCGTCTTCAGGATTTCCTGGGGTGCGCGTCGCTGATCGAGCGGCAGGTTTATCCGGTGAACGCCAAGTACTACCTCCAGTTGGAAGGATTGCCCCTCACCCTTCACACCCGCAGCCGCGCCAGCCAGGATCTGACGCCGTCGGCGCAGTTGGAAGTCATACAATGGCGGGTGGTGGCGCAGCGGTATTGGGACGCGGAACGAAGTCACAGTCAGGAGGAAGCATGATCGAGAGCGATGTATCAAAGGAAGCTGGTTCAGTGAGGACTGTAAGCCCCACCCCAGGAAAGTCGCGCAGTGCTCTGCATGTCAGTGCAAACGGACGCTATTTTGTAGATCGCTCCGGCGCGCCGGTGTTCTGGCTCGGCGACACGCTATGGGAACTGTTCCGCCTGTATGATGCCGACACCGCCCTGCGGCTGCTCCGGCGGCGGCAGGCGCAGGGCTTCAACGTCATCCTGGTGATGCTCACCGGCGTGGACACCGCCCGCTTTGGCCTGGATGCAGCGCCGCCGCACTGCAACCTTGCCGGCGAAGTTCCCTGGGTTGACAACGATCCCCTGCGTCCCAACGAACGCTACTTCCGGCACATCGACGCGTTGATCCGCCTGGGGGAACAGACCGGACAAACACTGATCGCAGGGATATATCACCAATGGCACGTAGACCTCATCACGTTGGAGAAAGCACGGCCCTGGGCGCGCTGGGTAGCACAGCGCTATCGCGATGTCCCTAACCTGATCTGGTCGATGTACCCGCAGGCTACGCCTGAGTACATTCCGGTATGCCGGGAACTGGCAGCAGGGCTACAAAAGGGCGATGGGGGTGCACATCTCATCTCGGTCCACCCGGATCCGGCTGTGGCTTCATCCAGCTTTCTCCACGCAGAGCCGTGGTTGGCGTTCAATATGATCCAGACGTGCGTTGAGTACGAACAGATCCCCGCCGCCGTGACCGCCGACTACCAGCGCGTGCCGGTCAAACCGGTGGTGATGGCTGAAGGCGGCTACGAAGGCGTGGAGTTCGGCAAACGGCAGACCGCGCTGGAGATTCGGCGGCAGGCGTATTGGACGCATCTGGCCGGCGGGCACCATGTCTACGGGCACAACGATGCCTGGACCGCGCCGCAGCGCTGGGCAGAATGGATCGATGCGCCAGGAGCAGCCAGCTTGCGAGTGTTCCGCGATATCCTGACGAGCTTGCCGGAATGGTGGCAGACCGTCCCGGATGCCACGCTCCTGACTGCCGGGGCGGGAAGTGGGGAATTGGCGCAGAATCTGGCGGCGCGGCATAGTGCGGGAGAATGGGCGCTGGTCTACCTCAGTGCACCGGGCACGGTATCCGTGCGGCTGGACACCCTCGCCAGGAAGCGCACGCATCACGCCGTGTGGGTTGATCCCCAGAATGGCGCACGCGTGCCGGCTGGCGCAGTCACTACACAGCCGGAGATGACGGTCACCTCTCCAGCAGCCTGGGAAGATGCCCTGTTGTGGATTGGAAGCGTATAGAAGTGTGGGGTGCGTTTCACTTTTAAGGTGCAACGCACTTCACCTGCATATAACTTGACGTTTTGCCGTGCGCAAGTGCGTTGCACCTTACTAGAAACGTACCCGATGCGTATACGCTGTTGTCACAGAAGCTACTTTGTGCTATGCTATATAAATCATAACAAGACTCAGTAGATCACAATTTTGGCTCGTAGTAACGACTGAAGTCGTTACTACGAACGTAGATTTTCGATCTACTGAGACTGCTATCAGTTATATCCAGCAACACCGGTTAATCAAAAATTCGCGTGATGTTTTGAAGATTTCTTAGAAGGAGTTGCCTATGAAATGCCCGCATTGTGGTACTGAAAATCATGATGAAGCTCGTTTTTGCCGCGCGTGTGGACAGGCATTGCACATTGCGCAAGGGACAGTCACGCCCGCACAATCGCCACCGTCCCCCCCTCCTTCTCAAACCCCGATGCCTGTTTCCGGCGTGATTTGCGCTTCTTGTGGTGCTACCGCTAAACCTGGGGCTCATTTCTGCCCGCGATGTGGACATGCGCTTCATCCTTCTGCGCAAGCAGCGCCGCCACCAGCAACACAAGCAACCAGACTAGCGGATAGCGCACCTCCTACGCCATCTCAGGGATACGCGCAGCAGCCCCCCACATCTCAGCCAGCAGCCGCTGCCTATCCTACCAGCGCATCGCAAGTGACACAACCGGTACCCGCAACAGCACAAGCTCACCCAGAAGAATATGCGCCGCAACAACCCACTTCCCCCGCGCCACCTTATATGACTTCGCCATCCGCGCCGCCCACCGGGGAACACCCCCTTCAGGCGAGAGGTGGATTACCCTGGTGGGGATGGGGACTCGGTGCCCTGGCGCTTGTGATTGTATTGCTGATCGCATTTCTTGTCGTTCCCAAGGTTGTTATCCCGCTTTTCAGCCCCACAGCAACGCCGACAGAAGCGCCGACCGCGACACCTATACCAACTGATACCCCGTCTCCTACCGAGACGCCTACCGCGATACCTACCGCGACCGCTACGGTCGAGCTGACTCCAACACAAACGCCCGAACCCCCCACACCCGCGCCATTTGATACTTCAGTCAGCTTGACTATCGAACCACAGACTCCGAAAGTAGGCGACAAAGATGTTCTTCTCAAAGTAACAATCACCAACCAGGGCTCTGTGGCAGTGACCGTTTTGCGTTTTGAACTATTGGGGCAGTGGGAACCAATTCTGCAACTGAACACGCCTCAGTTTGTAGAGGAGGATCCAGGACGACGCATTGAACCTCAAAGCAGCACAGA
The DNA here is from genome assembly GCA_016934645.1 of Anaerolineae bacterium. Next base: position 6,717 of record JAFGSL010000620.1, on the reverse strand, counting down.
AGTCCTTTTCTTGTTTGATGCGGAGCAAGCAGGAACGGCTAAATTCAAAGTGGATGTGAAGATGCAAATAGCCACAGAACCTCCGCTTACAGATGTTACACATTCGGACACCTTGGAAGTCTCCGTTGTAGTCCCTGAATGATATGACAAGAATATAAGCCTAGTGTTCCGTCAAGGTATGAATGACGGGTATTTTCCTGTGCAACACTTTTACCTGTCATACTAATGTTGAAAGAACACTAGCAGTCTGCCGGAGAAACCCGGTTTTTGATTGTCAAATGTTGTATTACATCGCCCCGCAGTTAGCGGAGAGCATCGATCCGAGCATTATGGGACGATTTTGAGGGCGACGGCAGGGGTATCTGGCAGCGTTCGGGGCAGGATAAGGGCCAGGTTTCTCCCGCGTTGCTGCCACGCAAAGGGCGCGTTGTAGCCGAGGACGTAGACCCTGGCTGTCTCCGGCATCGATAGGTCGGGGATTTCCACCTGATCCGTCTGCGGCTTGCCGAGTAGGATGGCGTACAGCGCGTTGTCTTTCTCGGTGAAGCGCACCGGCAGGCCGTCGCCGGTCTGTCCTTCGGCGCGGCTGCAGGGACGTGTGTCGAAAATCGCTTCGCCGTTGATCTTGAGCCACGCGCCCAGGCCCTCAAGGCGTTCTACCTGTTCCGGTGGGATCGTCCCGTCGGCCATCGGTCCGACATTGAGCAGTAGGTTGCCGTTTTTGCTGACGACATCGGCTAACAGGTGGATAAGTTCTTTTACAGAAATGAGATCTTCCGGCTGCTCGTTGCGATTGTAGCCGAAAGATTGCCCGATACCTCGCGTGGCTTCCCATTTCCGTGTCGCGACTTTGGTGTAGGTGGCATACTCTGGCGTGCGGAAATCGTAATGGGCACCCCCCGCCTGTAGTCGCGCGATGAGGCTCTGGGGATGGGTGAGCGCCCGGCGAACCACCCAGCGGATGAGTTTGCGTACCAAACCTGACAGGTTTCCAAAACCTGTCAGGTTTACCTGGGTGAAGCGGTCGTTGACGACGCCCTTGCGCACGGTGTTGTAGTAGTAGGCAAAGAGCGCTGGCAGATCGGCGGAGGCCGGGTAGCCGATGTCGTTCCACAGCACGGATGGCTTGTAACGGCTGATGAGTTCGCGCCAGTGGGCGTCGGCGTAGGCGGCGTAGGCCGGATCGTTGGGGATGGCGGTTAGCATATCGGCGAAATCGCGGATGACGACCGTGCCTGCGGCGAGCTCAGGCGAGCCGTCTGCACGGTCTTCTTTGAAGGTGAAGTCCAACCCGCCGGAGTAATACAGTCCCACACGCATCCCGCGCGCGCGGACGGCGGAAGCGAGTTCGCCCACGCAATCGCGCTCGGCATGCCAGTCTGGTCTGTGGGGATTGGGTGTGGTACTCGGCCACATCAAAAAGCCGTCGTGGTGTTTGGCCACCATCACCACGTAGCGCGCTCCGGCCCGATGGAAGAGGTTGGCCCACATCGAGGGCTTCCACATCCGCGCCGCTGTGTTGAACTGCGGGCCGAACGTGGCGTAGGGAGTATGCGCGCCGTATGTTTCCGCGTGATGGCGCTGCGTGGGACTGCCGTCGATCTGCATCGCCTGGCAGTACCACTCGGCGTAGGGATTGTGTTTGAACCAGTAGGCGTCGCCGTGTTGGGCGATAACCTCGCGAAGGTTACCCCCGCGTGGCGCCCACCCAGGTACAGAGTACGGTCCCCAATGGATGAAGATGCCTAACTTGGCTCCGGCGAACCACGCCGGAATCCGGTGCTGTTTTACAGAGTCTAGGGTAGGCAGATACGAGAACATGGCACTATTAAACCACAAATCTGTAGAACTGTAAGCAGTCAACGGATTTAGCGAATGCTAACGGATTTCCTGGTGCGCGACCAAGTTTGGGTGTGGGAGTGTGGGAGTATGGAAGTAGGGGAGTATGGGAGTATGGGAGTGTGGGAGTGTGGGAGTGTGGGAGTGTGGGAGTGTGGGAGTGTGGGAGTGTGGGAGTATGGGGGGGTGTCGATGACGGATCAAATTCATATCAAAGACCTATTATTGCGAACCATCATCGGTATCAACGATGAAGAGCGCCGCAACCGCCAGGATGTGTTGATCAACATCACGCTCTGGGCCGATTTGCGCCCCGCTGGAATCTCCGATCAAATCGACGATGCCGTGAACTACCGCACCATCACCAAGCAGATCATCGCTATGGTCGAAGCGTCGCGCTTTTTCACGGTGGAAAAGTTGGCGGCGGAGATCGCGCACATCTGTCTGGCCGATACGCGGGTGGAAAAGGCACAGGTGCGGGTGGAGAAACCGGGCGCGCTGCGTTTCGCCCGTTCCGTCGGTGTGGAGATCACCCGTACCCGAGCAGATGCAGAACGGCGCAACCGTGTCTTTATCGCGATGGGATCCAATATTGACGCGGTGGATAACCTGCAGGCGACCACACGCTTACTGGCGGAGCGATGCGTTCTGCTGGCGGTGTCGCCGGTCTACGAGACGGTGCCCATCGGCAAAACCGACCAACCGAACTTCCTCAACGCTGCGGTGCTCATCGAGACACCGCTGGCAGCGGCAGATTTGAAACGCGAGGTGCTACTGCAAATCGAACAGCAGTTGGGGCGTGTGCGTGTAGCGGACAAAAATGCCCCACGCACCATCGATTTGGACATTGCTCTGTTCAACAGTGAGGTGTTGGACGTCGAGGCGCGCCATATCCCCGACCCCGACATTTTGAAGTATGCCCACATTGCCGTGCCACTGGCCGATCTCGCGCCGGGATACCGGCATCCGGAAACTGGGCAGACGTTGGGCGAAATTGCCGAACGCTCCTTGATGGGGAGCATCATACGCCGCAACGATGTGCAGCTTTGAGTTTTTACCACTAATCTTCACGAATCCACACTAATTTTTTCTATTTGTGAAGATTAGTATAGATTCAGTAGATCACAATCTTGGCTCGTGGTAACGACTTCAGTCGTTAAAAGAACCACTAAAGTGGTTACTACGAACGTAGATTTTCGATCTACTGAGATTCATGGTTAATCTATAGGAGGTAGAACGTGCTAGGTAAAGAGAAGTTGAGAGCTATTGCTGATCGTGTGCTGGGATTCTCCAGCGCCGATCAAACCGAGGTGATGATCATGGGCGTTGACGAACACCTGACCCGTTTCGCGACCAATCGGATCCACCAAAACGTCTCGGAAACGGACGTCACGGTGCGCGTGCGGGCGGTGTTCGGCAAAAAGATGGGCGTCGCCTCGGGCAACGATCTGAGCGACGAAGCGTTGCGCCAGGTGGTCAATGCGGCGGAGACGGTGGCGCGTTTCCAGCAGGACAACCCCGATTTCCACTCGCTGCCGGAGGCACAGCCCGCGCAGGAAATCGACGCCTACGTCGCGGCGACGGCAGAATGTTCGCCGGAACAGCGCGCGCAGGGCGTGGCGACTATCTGCACCTTGTCGCGGGAGAATGGCTTGCAGGCGGCAGGTGCGTTTTCCACCGAAGTCCAGGAACTCCTGGTCGCCAATTCGCTGGGCGTCGCCGCCTACCATTGCGGCACCACCGCCAACGTGGTCACCGTCATTATGAGCGTCGATAGCTCTGGCTACGGTGCGGCTACGGCCGCGGATGTTTCAACGCTGGATCCGGAGGCTGTGGGACGGGTGGCCGTGGATAAAGCGCTGCAAAGCCGCCATCCCACCAGCATTGAGCCGGGCGCTTACACCGTCATCCTTGAGGAAGCGGCGGTCGCCGATATGCTGTCATCGCTGGGGTTTATGGGATTTGGTGCTCTAGCCTTGCAGGAAGGGCGCAGCTTCATGACCGGGCGTCTTGGACAACAAGTGACCGGCGAGAACATCACGATTTGGGACGACGGTCTCGATCCGCGCGGGTTGGTGCTGCCCTTCGATTTCGAGGGTGTGCCCAAGCAGCGCGTGACTTTGATCGAGAAGGGCATTGCCCAGAACGTCGTCTACGATTCGTTTACCGCCGGGCGAGAGGAAGGCAAAGCCTCGACGGGACATAGTTTGCCTGCGCCAAATACGTTTGGGCCGATCCCACTCAACCTGTTTATGGCTCCCGGCACGGCGACGAAAGAGGAGATGCTGGCTTCCACAGAACGTGGCATCTGGGTGACGCGCTTTCACTACACCAATACCGTCCACCCGATCAAGACTGTGCTCACTGGGATGACGCGCGACGGCACGTTCCTCATCGAAAACGGCGCGATCACCCGCCCGCTGAAGAATTTCCGCTTTACGCAGAGCATTTTGGAAGCTTTCGGCCGGGCGGAGATGTTGAGTTCTGAGTGCAAGCTGATCAGTGGTCGCCGGGGTGGCATCTACGTTCCGGCAGCGAAGATTCACGCGTTCCAATTCACGGGAACGACGGAGTTCTAGGAGGAGATGACGATTATGCGAGATTTAACTGACCGCGCATTAGATTTGGCTAAAGTACAAGGAGCGACGTATGCGGATATCCGCATCGTGCGCCGTAAGAATCAGGCAATTACCGTGAAGAACGGAATCGTCCAGCGCCTCGCGCTGGACAATTCGCAGGGCTTTGGCGTCCGCGTCGTCGCCGATGGGGTGTGGGGCTTCGCCAGCAGCTACCGGCTCGAACCGGCTGAGGTGGATCGCGTGACCGCCCTGGCGGTGCAGATTGCGAAGGCCAGCGCCCTGACCAAAATCGAGGACGTGGACCTGGGACCGCCAGAAGTCCACGTGGGCGTCTATCGCACGCCAGTGGAGATCGATCCTTTCACTGTGCCACTCAACGACAAAGTATCGCTGCTCATGGCCGCGGACAAAGAAGCCCGCGCCGTGCAAGGCGTCAAAGTTGCCAACTCCGACCTGGTGTTTATCCGCGAGAACAAGACCTTCGCCAGCACCGAGGGGAGCTTCATCGAGCAGGAGATCACCGAGAGTGGCCTGGGCATTGTCGCCGTAGCCGTCGCGCAGGGTGAGATGCAGAAGCGCTCCTATCCCAACTCCTTCGGCAGGCACCAGGGCACAGCAGGCTACGAGTTTGTGAAGCGCTGGGACCTGGTGGGCAACGCCCGCCGCATGGGTGAGGAGGCTGTGGCGTTGCTCAGCGCAGCACAGTGCCCCGCTGGCGTCACCACGATGATCCTCGATGGGCCGCAACTGGCCCTGCAAGTCCACGAGTCGTGCGGGCATCCCATCGAACTGGACCGCGTTTTCGGCACCGAGGCAGCCTATGCGGGCACGAGCTTTCTGACGCCGGAGAAGTATGGCGGGCATTTCCGTTACGGCTCCAATATCGTCAACTTGACTGCGGACGCAGTCACCCCCACAGGTCTGGGCACCTTCGGTTACGACGACGAAGGCGTGCCCGCGCAAAAGACGGACATCGTCAAGAACGGGATGTTCGTGGGCTACCTCACCTCGCGTGAGTCGGCGCAGGAGTTGCGCCGTCTGCATCCCGATGCCCCCGCGCGCAGCAATGGCTCGATGCGGGCCGACGGTTGGGATCGCATCCCCATCATCCGCATGACCAACATCAGCCTGCAGCCTGGCACGTGGACGCTGGATGATCTCATCGCTGATACGGACGACGGCATCTACATGATCACCAACAAGAGTTGGAGCATCGATGACAAGCGTCTCAACTTCCAATTCGGGACGGAGCTGGCCTACCAGATCAAGAACGGTAAGCTTGGGCAGATGTACAAGAACGCGACGTACACCGGCATCACGCCGCAATTCTGGGGCAACTGCGACGCCATCTGCGACGCGGATCACTGGGTGGTGTGGGGAACGCCCAATTGCGGCAAGGGCCAGCCTGGTCAGGTTGCGCATACCGGGCACGGTGCGGCTCCGGCACGCTTCCGCAACGTGCAAGTTGGCGTGATGAAGTAGCGGGACTGGGATCGACAACGACTGGGAAGCCGCGAGCTTCCCGGTCGTTTTGCATATTTAATGACTTAAAAATATTGACAAAATATAAACAAAGTGATATACTATACTTAAGAAACCGCAGATGCTTGTGCTGGATCATAATCCGGCGCTGCGAGAAAGGCGGATTGTGATCCGCCTTAAGCGTTGAAACCATACTGTTTTTGAGGAGGAAATAATGAATCAGCCTTTAAAGATTGAACCGAGTGATTACGATGTCTTCCGTAATGACCTTTTGGACGTCCCTGAACAAGAATGTACCGGGGAAATCGAATGTGCCGTGGGTATGATTCTCGAAGCAATTGGCGAGGATCCAGCGCGCGAGGGACTGCTGCGCACACCGGGCAGGGTTGCGCGGATGTACGAAGAGCTGACTGCCGGTTATCACGTCGATCCGGAGCGCTTGATTAACGATGCCATTTTCAACGTTGACTACGACGAGATGGTGTTGGTCAAGGACATCGACTACTACAGCCTGTGCGAACATCACATGCTGCCTTTCTTGGGTAAGGTGCACGTGGCCTATATTCCCAATGGCAAAGTGATTGGCCTGAGCAAGATTCCGCGGATCGTGGAGATGTTTGCTAGACGCTTGCAGGTGCAGGAGCGCATGACGCAGCAGATCGCGGAGTTCCTTGACGAGACGCTCCATCCACAGGGCGTGGCGGTGGTCGCCGAGGGGCTGCACATGTGTGCGGCGATGCGCGGCGTGAAGAAGGCCAACGCCCGCATGAGCACCAGCGCGATGTTGGGGAGTTTCAAGACGTCCCAGGCCACCCGC
>JAFGSL010000088.1 GCA_016934645.1 Anaerolineae bacterium | reverse complement strand
GGCCGGGAAGCAGCAGCCGATCGGCCCCTGCCACGCAAAATGCTTTGCCAGCTTCTTTACGACCTCCGCCACCTCGTCCGGCCTGGCTCCTTCTGGCGTCCCAAACCGGTGACGGTCGGCTAAAAACGTCCCCGTGCTCGTCTTTACCGGCGCGCCCTTGATGCCCGAGCCACCAATATCAATACCCAAAATCTCCATCGTTCCCCCCAGTAGTCTATAGTCCTGAGTCAGGTAGTCTTTAGTCGAGCACACTATACTGTGGATAGTATAATCCACCTTGCCGAAAATCCAAACACGGCAGATTTTCGACTACACGATCACTTGACTACCTGACTCCTAGACTACTGCCGCGAGTTGGCATTTCTCAAAAAGCCTGTAGAATAGAAATCCCGTGAGGAGGTGATCATGGCGACTAAATATATCTTTGTAACCGGTGGTGTGGTCAGTTCTCTCGGGAAAGGCATTATGGCGGCATCTTTGGGCCATATCCTCAAAGCCCGCGGGCTGAGTGTCTCCATCCAAAAATTAGACCCTTATCTGAATGTCGACCCCGGCACGATGGCGCCCTATCAGCACGGCGAAGTGTTCGTCACCGAAGACGGCGCCGAAACCGACCTTGACCTGGGCCATTACGAGCGCTTCATCGACGACAACCTGGGCAAGCTCAACAACGTCACCACGGGACAGGTGTACAGCGAGGTCATCGCGCGCGAACGGCGCGGCGATTTCCTCGGCGGCACGATCCAGGTCGTCCCCCACGTCACCAACGAGATCAAACGGCGCATCATCCGCGCGGCGCAAGACCTCAAGGCCGACGTCGCTCTGGTGGAAATCGGCGGCACGGTGGGTGACATCGAAGGCCAACCGTATCTGGAAGCTATCCGCCAAATGCGCAAGGATGTGGGGCGCGACAACGTCCTCTACATCCACCTGACACTGTTGCCCTATCTCAGTTCGAGCGGTGAACTGAAGACCAAACCCACCCAGCACAGCGTCCGCGAACTGCGCGGCATGGGCATCCAGCCCGACATCATCGGGTTGCGGTCGGATTTGCCCATCGACGGCGACATCCGTGCCAAGGTTGCGCTCTTCTGCGACGTGGAACGCGAGGCCGTAATCCCCTTGACGACGGCGAGCAGCATCTACGAAGTGCCGTTGATGCTAGAAGAAGCCGGATTGGGAAATCTCGTCGTCGGGATGCTGCACCTGCACGACAAAGCACACCCGCCGGACTTGAGCGGATGGCGAGACGCCATCGCACGTCTCAGACGCGAGAAGCCAACGGTGCACATCGCGTTGGTGGGCAAATACGTGGAACTGCACGATGCCTACATGAGCGTCCGCGAGGCATTGATCCACGCCGGGCTGCATCATGGGTACAACGTCGAGATCGACTGGATCCACAGCGAATCCTTGGAGCACGGGGAAAACATGGACCGGCTTCTGCAAGCTGACGGGATCGTCGTGCCGGGCGGATTTGGCTCGCGGGGCATCGAAGGTAAAATCCTGGCCGCGAAAATCGCCCGTGAAAACCAGATTCCGTATCTGGGACTGTGCCTGGGAATGCAGGTGATGTGCATTGAGCTTGCGCGTCACGTCCTCCAAACCGACGATGTGAACAGCACGGAGTTCAAACACAAAACATTGCATCCTGTTATCTCCCTGATGCCGGATCAAGAAGACTTGCTCGATATGGGCGGAACAATGCGTCTAGGACGGTATCCGTGCGAATTGCAGCCGGGATCGAAAGCCCGCGCCGTTTATGGCGTCGAAGAGGTTTACGAGCGTCACCGGCATCGCTTTGAGTTCAACAATGCCTACCGCGAGGTTTTAGGAAAGGCAGGGATGGTGTTCAGCGGCCTGTCGCCGGATAACCGGTTGGTCGAAATCGCCGAACTACGCGACCACCCGTGGATGCTCGGCAGCCAGTTTCACCCGGAGTTCAAATCGCGCTTGCAACGCCCCCACCCTCTTTTCCGGGGATTTGTAGAAGCGGCGATAAGGAGAATCAGCGAATAGCTGATTCTCCCATTCGCTCTATCGCAACGTACTGCACAGGCCGCGCAGGAGACCGGAGAGGGCGGCGCATTGCTCGGCAGATAACTTCCGTGGGAGTGCGCGCAACCGCTCGGTTTCCTGATCCAGTTTTTCGATAAACCAGACGAAGACTTCAGGCTCTTCCAACACCAATGCGCCTGGCCCCACCCACACCAAGCGCGGCTCGACCCAGACATCTTCGTTCAACGTGTTAATGATATAGGTATGCAGGACCCCGCCTGCCGCGCGCGCCTGCTTGCCGGGATTGTGCTGCATCCGTCGCCAGGTCATCATCGAGCGACGGTAAAAGTGCTGTTTAGCATAGCGGTAATTCCCCGTGTACGCCTTTACCTCCAAAGCGAACATACCCGGCGGCCCTAACAACACCATGTCGATATCCACCTTACTACCCGGCAATTTCACGTTGCGGAACAGTGTCCAATCGCCGCCTAGGCCCAAACGCAACAACCGCGCGACCTCGCTTTCGCCAAGTTGCCCGCGACGGAAATTTTGCTCTTCCTGCCACAGTTCGACGAAACGATCGCTCAGCCAGAAGAGCGGCAGGAGCAACACCGGCACAAACGGCCAAAGCCACAGGGGCGGCGTTTTTCGATTGACCAACTCGATCACAATGAGCGTCAAAACGACAAACAGCCCTGCCAGCGTGAGAACCAGCATCACGGCAGCGATAAGGGCGCTCTGCCGGTAACGGCGCTCCACCTCGTTGGCAAGATAATCGGAGCCTTGAATCACGGGCATCGGGCGCGCCATGTGATTATCGGATGAATCACCAACACGCTCAGATTTGGTTGAAGCGTTTGCTTGCGCTTCAGAGGCGCGAGTTCTTTCAGACTTGCGTTGTGGCTGTGAGGGCTTCCCGGTGGACTGCGTAACCGCCGTTTGCGGCGGCTCCGTCTG
>JAFGSL010000619.1 GCA_016934645.1 Anaerolineae bacterium | reverse complement strand
TCTTTGCTTCCTGTCGTGACCACTTGGGCCGAATGGGGCCGGATGTTCACCAACACCGCGCAGTGGACGGCGGCGGTGCGGGAGATCTGCCATCGTCATAACCAGCCGGTCGAGCACATAGAAGCTGGGTATCCGGGCACCAACGCTGTCTTCGTCGTTGATGATGCCTACGTCGTGAAAATCTACGCGCCGTTCTGCCCGGAGGATTTTGAACTGGAGTGCGAGTTGTACACGTTGCTAGGTTCTAATCCGCGCCTTCCCGTGCCGCAGCTCATTGTGCAGGGTGTGCTTGAGGATCAAATCCGCTGGCCCTACATCATCATCGACTTCAAGCCGGGCGCGCCTATCCGCGAAGTTCGCGATCACATCCCGCGCCATAATCTCCTGCGGATTGCTGCCGAATTGGGCGAGATGACGCGCGAATTGCACCGTACGCCGCTTGAGCCGTTGACGTCGCTGGCGCATACCCAGTCCAGTTGGCAGCAATTCGTGTACCAGCGGCAGGTTGAGGTCGCTGTCCCCACGCTGTGGGAAGGGGTTTTTACCGAAGCGCTCGTTGCCGAAATCCCGGCATTCCTCGCCTCCGCCTTGACACCCGGTGAGGCGACGCCACTGGCATTGCTCAACGGCGATTTGACCGAGGATCATATCCTTCTGGAGCGGCGCAACGGCAAATGGCGCATTTCGGGTCTAATCGATTTTGGCGATGCGTTGGTGGGGGCGCAAGAGTACGAGTGGGTTGCTTTGTGGTTCAGCGCGCTGGATCGGGATTATGAGGGGCTGACGGCCTTTATGACGGCCTATGATCCGTACCTCAAGCTGGACGATGCCTTCTTCACGCGCGTGATGGCCTTCACTTTCTTGCACGAATTCGGACCTGATATTCTGGCGCTCACGCTAAAAGCTCTGGGCAAGCCGCAGATCGGGTCTATCCAGGAGTTGCAAGCATTGCTGTGGGAGGGCTGACTCAAAGACTCCATAGATCGAATTATGAGTTACTGCGTCTGTCAAACATCTTGTGAAAGGTTCGATTTGCGAGTATACTAGAGATATAGCGTAATGGGTGGAGGAATGTGCGTATGGGAAATACCGAGTTGGACATCATTTTGGTTGTTGATGATAATGTGGCGGATCGCCAAATCTTGGCCGAAATTCTAGCTTTGCGTGGATACACTCCTCATACATTGCCCCAGGACGAGGTCAATCTAGAAAGCGTTACTATGCTCGCTCCTGCATTGGTGATACTGGACGCGGGAGCTATTGGCACGTATACGCGCTTGCAGGCGCTGGGAGCGTGGACGATGCCGGTGCTGTTTAGCGGCGTCGTCGATGCTGATATGGAGCGCAGCGCGGTCTTCGCGGTGGGTGGTGTGGATTATCTGGCCAAGCCGTTTCGTTCTGCGGAGGTCATCACCCGTATCGAGCTGCATCTGGCGCGCCGGCGCGCACCGCAACAAGGGACAGAGCAGGCGACGAAACTAGCTGCTCAACTTCAGCGGGAGATTACCGCCCGTCAAGATGCCGAAGCGGCTCTGCGCGCTGCACATGAAATCCTCAACAAGCGGATGACCGAGAGCACGGCGACCCTGCGGGCCTCAGAAGCGATGTTCCGCTACCTCTTGGGCCGGGTGAACGATGGGTACGTCATTGTCAACGACGAGGAACAGATTGTGTATGCGAATATCAAGGCGCAGGTATACCTGGGTCTGGGGCGTGAGATTGATAAAACTGCGCCGCCCGTGTTTACAGACCTCATCACACAACAGTATCGCCGTGAGCCTCAGGCGGCGTGGGCGCTCTGGCCGAAGAAGATGTTTGTCAACAAAGCGCCGGTCCCTCTCTACCTGGTGCGTCCGGAGACGCAGTCTGCCAAAGCCTTTTGGTTGCAGGTAGAAATGTTGGACATTTCTGCTGGTCTGGGCACCGAAGCGGGACGCATCATCTGCCTTACCGACATTACCGAGAAAACCTCGTTGCAAGAAGAACTGAGTCGCTTTCACGCCGTCATCGCTCACAAACTGCGTACCCCTCTCGTGCCAATCTACACCGGTTTGACGTTTCTGGTAGAGCAGGCGGCGATCATGCCGCAAGAAGACCTTCTGATGTTTATCCAGAACGCTGCCGAAGGCGCTGAGCACCTCTATAATGAGGTCGAGCAGATCGTTCGTTACTTGGGCGCGCCGCGCGTCGTCTCGCCGGACTTAGCATTCTCTTTCGACGATTTGAGCGCACTCATCGAGAGGATCGGCGGCGAATTGCTGTTACCTGATATAGCGGTTTCTGGTTTAGAAGCTGTGCAAGGGAGGCGTTTAGTGCTCTCTAGTTGGAGCCTCGAAGCCGTTTTGTGGGAAATTCTGGAAAACGCCAAGAAATTCCATCCACGCAACATGCCGATGATTACGGTCAACGTCGCTACCGTTGGTGTGCAACAGATGCGGATTCAGGTATGGGACGATGGCCTGACGCTCTCCCCGGAGCAGTTGGTCCACATGTGGATGCCGTACTATCAAGGCGACAAATTTGCAACAGGCCAGGTCGCCGGGATGGGCCTGGGTCTCTCCATGGTGGCGACGCATGTGTGGAGTGTGGGTGGCTCGTGTCGTAGCTTCAATCGGGAGGGCGGCCCCGGAATTGTGATCGAACTTGTGCTACCGTGTAGCAATTGCTGATACGGGTTCTGGAATAAATTCCGACAATTGTCGGAATTTTTTTTAGTGAGGAGAATGTATGCGGTATGGAGGTGAGCGCGATGTTATCTGAGCGATTTAGGAAACTGTGCCTGGCTGTGTGTCTGTTGTTGTTGCTCGCTATGCCGTGGC
>JAFGSL010000008.1 GCA_016934645.1 Anaerolineae bacterium | reverse complement strand
TCAGTGTGCGACGAACGCCCGGTTCATCGTCGGCGATCAGGATACGCGCGCCAGGAAAAGCGGTGGTGTAGGGAGCTGCATTTTCGCTCATCAGTACCTCTCAGTGGTGCGCAGCCACACGGTGAACGTCGATCCTTGTCCCGGCTGGCTCGTGACGGTAATGTCCCCATCGTATTGCTTGATCAAGTCATAACTGACGCTCAAGCCCATCCCGGCCCCTTTCTCTTTCGTAGTGAAGAATGGTTCGAAAAGGCGCGCCAGGTGTTCCGGAGCCATACCTTGACCGTTGTCGCTGAAACTGACAGCCACGCGGCCATCTTCGGCCAGACGACCTTCCACGCGCAGCAGGCCATTTTCGCCTATGGCATCTACGGCATTGAGCACCAGATTCATAAAGACCTGCGCCAATTCACCGTCATCGATCAATACCGGTGGTAAATCCGCCGGGACATTGTATTCGAAGTGGATGTTACGGTGTTGAAGATGTTTGTTTGTCAGGCCAAGCACTCGATTTACAACAACGTCAATTTTGGTAGGTTGGGGGGAGCGCTTGGGTTTACGCGCAAATTCCAGAATGCGGGTAACCATAGTGATGAGCCGCTGCACTTCTTGGTCGGCCATTTGGATGTACTCGCGCTGTTGTTCTGGCTCTACCGGGAACAATAACATCATCTCCAGGCTGCTGTGGATGGTTTGCAGCGGGTTGTTGATTTCGTGCGCCAGGGCAGCGGCCAACCGGCCCGTGGCTGCCAGCTTTTCGCTGTGGACGAGCTGTTCCGAGGTCTGCTCCACTAACCGGCGCTGTTCGCGCTCGGCGGCGTAGAGGCGCACGTTTTTGAGCGCAATGCCCAACTGTGCGGCGATGGATTCATACAACTGCACATCCTGCTCGGTAAAGGCGTGGGGCTGTTGGTGCTCCACGTTGAGCACGGCCACAATCTGGTCGTCCACACGCACCGGCACGGCTAATTCGGAACACAACTCGATGGCCTCCGGAAATTTATAGTAGTTCGGTATGGCGTAAGTGTCATGGATCAATGCCGGCTGGCCCGTTAAGAATACTTGACCGGTCACGCTGCTCTGTATGGGAACGCGCAAATCTTCTGGGGTTGCTACGGTGATGCCTATGATGGAAGGATGGATGAGCATATATTCACCCTGGAGGTCGGGGAAGGCGAGACTCAAGCCGTGCGGTTGCAGCGTTTGGTAGATCGTTTTGAGCACTTGTGTCACGATGTGGTCGAAATCCAGCGATGAAGCCGCAGCCAGAATAACGTCCTGCAAGAGCCGCGTCTCGGCGAGGCGACGGGTGACTTCTTCGTACAGCCGGGCGTTCTCAATCGCCGCCGTCGCCGATCCTGCCAATGTATTGAGCAGATTCAGGTCGTTTTCGTCGAACAGTTTATCGCCCCAGTTGATGGCCTCGACGACGCCGATGATCTTGTCCTTGGCGATGAGGGGCACGGCTAACAACGAGCGTGTCTTCAAGCCGGTGAGGGTGTCGATCTGGTCGTAGAAATGTGCATCTTGTTGTGCATCGCTGATGAGCACGGCTTGTCCGGTGCGCAGCGCTTCACCAGCAATACCTGCTGTTGACGGCATGCTCGTACCGGCAAGACGCTCGGAGTTGGGACCTACGGCAGCGGCAAAAACCAGGGTGTCATCGGCAGGATCGCACAACAGAACCGACGCAGCTTCCGCTTCGAGCAGCACGCGCGTCTCGTGCATCATCTGCTCCAAAACCTCTTTCAGGCTCAACGTTGAGGTTAAGGCTTGCGTCATTTTATTCAGTGCGTGTAACTCGCGATTATGGCGCGTGAGCGCTTCCTCTGCTTTCTTGCGCGACGTGATGTCTTGCAAAATAGCGACGACTTGGGTGATGTCACCCGTGGGCGCACGTACGGGAAACATCGTGATGGCGACGGTGATGCTTCCTTGTTTTGTGAGTTCGTATTCTACACTGAGTTCATGTAATGCTATTGACGTTTCGAAGGGTGGGACGGTTTTACCCTGGAATGTCCGCGTCAGCACAGCGTTCAAGCCGGGTATGTTGCTCACGAAGGGATCAGTTAAAGGGTTGAACTTGCCCACGGTGAAATCGACGGAAGGGATCCCGAACATGTCCAAAAATGCTTTATTGACGAGAGAGGCTACACCGTCCGGAGCGAAAACAGCAATCGGATACGGCATCTGTTGGAGAATGTGGCTCATGCGCGCTTCGCTGGCAGCCAGGCGGCGTTCCAAGTCGTGTTTGTTTAGCGCCGTCTCGATGGTCGAACGTAGCGTTTCTAGCTCGAAGGGCTTGATAAGATAGCCGAACGGCGAGGTCTGCTTGGCGCGCTCCAAGGTCTCGGCGTCGCCGTAAGCTGTCAGGTAGATGATGGGGATGCTAAACCGCTCGCCAACCTGGATCGCCGCGGAAATGCCATCCATTTTTCCCTTCAGACGAATGTCCATCAGGATCAAGTCGGGTTTGCTACGGGCGACGGCTTCCACCACGGCTTCACCATAGATCTCGTGCCCGGCGATTTCGTAACCGCTGCGTTCCAGATTCATCTTGAGCACTTCGGCCACGATGACTTCATCTTCCACTACAAAAACGCGCGCTTTTGCCATAGTTACTTGTCCTCACTCCGGGCAAACGTGACTGCAACACAAGTGCCTTCGTTTTGCTCAATATGTAATTCGCCGTCGATCTGACGCGCCAACATTTTGATAAGCCGTAGACCCAGGCGGGGTGAAGTCTCCGAGGCTGCGTCTGCGGGCAGGCCTACACCATTGTCGGCGACCTCGAGCCGTCCGTGATCGCCGGTGCGGTACAAGGCCACGCGTAAGGTGGGGGGAGCGCCGCTGGGCGACTGCCAGGTCGGCGGAAAGGCATATTTCAACGCATTGGCGATCAGTTCGTTGACGATAAGCGCGCAAGGGATGGCGACGTCGATGTCCAATTCCATATCGGCGATGGCGTGTTCCACCACGATTCCGCGCACCATCGCATTGTAAGTTTCGGTGAGATAGCGCGTCAGGGATTGGATGTAGAGTCGCGCGTTGATCTGCGATTCACCGGGCGTTTGGTAAAGCCGTTCGTGAATCAGGGCGATGGCCTTGATGCGATTCTGGCTTTCGCGCAGCATTTGTTGGGTCCCTTCATCCTCGACTGTGGCAAATTGTAACTCCAAAAGCCCCAAAATCACCTGCAGGTTGTTCTTGATGCGATGGTGAATTTCGCTCAACATGAGCGTCTTCTCATCCAGGGCGGTCTGGAGCTGCGCCTGATAATCCTTGAGCGCGGTAATATCACGGCCTACCCCCACCAACCCCGTGACCTCGCCTTCTGGCCCGCGTAGTGGGGAGAGCGTGGTCTGGAAGCGCTGGCGGCCTTCGGGGCCGTCGTTCAGCTCCCACTCGTAGGTCACGCTGGTCGCAGTTTCTAGCGCCTGGATGTTGGCCGTTTCGTGGACGCGCGCGGCTTCTGGGCCGAAAACTTCACGCGCTGTGCGACCCAGGAAGTGTTCTGGCGACATCCCTATACGTTCCAGCCACCGCCCATAGAGCGCCGTGTGGCGCTGTTGTGTATCCAAAGAGAAGATCACGTCGTCCATCGAATCGACGAATGATCGCAGCCACGCCTCGCTTTCCAGAAGCGCACGCTCGGCTTGCCGGCGCGCGGTGATGTCTTCGCCGATGGAGGACACACCGACGACGTTGTGATCAGTATCGCGTACGACCATGTTGTTCCAAGCGATCAAAGCGCGTGTAGTCCCGCCCGCGGTGAGAATCTCGTTCTCGAAATGGGCAGGGAAATTGCCGGTACTGAAGTTCTTGAGGAAGGCAGCACGCATTTCATCCCGGATTTCAGGAGGGACAAAGGTCTCGAACCAGTCGCAACCTAGTACTGCTTCCCATTGCATACCTACCAGTTGTAACCCAAAGTCATTGCAGAAGGTGACCCGTCCTTCCAGGTCCAACGTCACTGCGAACAAGCGCATGTTTTCTAGCATCTCGCGGAATTTGTGCTCACTGGCTTCCAGGGCTGCCTGAGAGCGTGTACGCTCTGCAAGCTCGCGTTGTGCCTGCGTGTAGAGTTGCGCATTTTCCAACGCAATAGCCGCGGCGCGGGTCAACGGTCGCAGGCGTTCCACATCCTGCATGCTAAACGTTCCCACCTGTTCGCTGTCCAGACGCAGCACGCCCAAGACGCCCTCACCCAGGCTGATAGGCAAGGAAATGTGGGCGCGAATCCAGGCATTTGCCGGACGGCGTTGCCAGCGTGAATCGTTGTAGGTGTCGGCAGTGATGTAAGGTTCGCCGCCGGCCACCAACTCGGCATTGATGGGGTAATCGGATAACGGTTGATGTGTCCCTGCGAGTTCTTGTTCAGCGCTATATTCGGTGTAGCCTCGCCTGCCCACGATGTGCAAGGCGTCATTTTCCACTAAAGCGATGCTGGACGCGGTGGAGGGGACCAGCCGCTGCGCCTGGTGTAGGATTTCTACCAGTACGTCGGGGACGTCCAGAGCCGAAGCCAGCGCCAGGGTCACATCGCTTAGGGTTTCAGCACGTAGTCGTTGCTCGCGCTCGGCTTCCAGCAGCGTAGCGCGTTCCAGTTCTCGCTGACGATGTTCGGTGACGTCTTCGGTGCTGGCGACGATGCCATTAAATGCGCCTTGCTCATCCAGCAGCGGCGCGGCATTGATGCGCAGCAATACGCGCCGTCCATCAGGCCACTCGATCGCGTGTCGTACGTCGCTGACCGGCCGCAATGTTCTTTGGACCTGCACAAAAGGTAAACCCTCTTCGGGAAATGGCCCGCCATCGTAATCCGTGATGCGCCATTGGGGGTCGTTGTAGGTGCGTTGGTGAATTTGATCGCGTCGCAGGCCCAACACCTGTTCGGCCTGGGGGTTGGCGAATACGATTTGCCCTGCTTTGTTGACCATGGTGATGCCGGCCGGGCTGGTTTCCATGATGCGTCTGACCAGGTCGCGCTCGGCGCGCAGCGCTTCTTCTGCCTGCTTGCTCTCGGTGACGTTGCGCCCAATGCCCACCAGACCGACGATCTGATCGTCGGCGTCGCGCAGTGGCAGCTTCGAAGTAAGCTGCCAGAGTCGTTTTCCCTGTATGTTGAACAACAACTCCTCGCGATTGAGCACCTGAACACCTGTCTTCAGGACTGCTGCATCGTCGGCCATAAAGCTGGCGGCGATTTCCGGTGGGAATACCTCCGCATCGGTTTTGCCCAGCACCTCTGCTTCTGGCAGTCCGATGTTGTTCAGGTCGGTGCGGTTAGCGAGTGTTTTGCGCCCCTGCGCGTCTTTGGCGTAGATGGCGTCGGGCAAATTGTCAATAAGCGTGCGCAAGAGTTGCCGCTCGGCGCGTAGGGCTTCTTCTACGTGTTGGCGTTCGTCGATGAGTTTCTCGCGCTTTAACCGGTTAACCATCAACCCGCCGAGCAGTGTGGAGGCCAAGGGATAGACGATCAACACCGGCGCGCTGATGTTGCGGAGCGTGTGTAACGCCATTTCCAAAGGGAGCGTGAACATCAGCAGCAGCATAATCAAGTGTGTCACCAGACCGAACAGATAGAGTTCAGTGAGTCTAACTTGGTCCAGCTTTCCCCGGTACATACGCCGCCAGAACAGGCCAAGACTGCCCGTCACCAAAACTGTGGAAACGCCGGGCCATACCCCCGGCCCACCTTGATACAATCGCAGCGCGGCGGTGATCACCATTGCAATGAGCGTGGGAGCGGCACCGAAAAACAGCCCCGAAATGCTGAGCAACACTGAACGTGTGTCGAAGACGAGTCCGGGAAGTAGCACCCAGGGAGTCAACATCACCACGACGCCGATAGCGCCGATAATCAGCCCGGCTATCAGCCGGTTCCGCGAAAATGCATCTTGACCGGCGCGCCAACGCAGCGCGAACACGTCAAAGACGAGCACGAGCGATAACAGCAGTGCTGCATTTTGCACTAATCTGAGAAAGGATACTGTATTCATACCTTAATTGCATTATACGCTGGATTTACCGAAATCGTATACATTTTTCGTTACGCTTCGGTGACGAAAGATGCAGCTACCCCTGCGATGCTTGCATACGAAACCTGCACAAGGAATATGGAGAAGATTGCCCACGCAGTGTCTCTTGAACGCACAGGCGTTCATGCAGTAGACTTGTTCCTGAATGGGCCTTGGCAAAGTATCGGGCACAGATTCGCGCAGATTTTCGCTGATTTTCAAAACGATCTGCGCCGGTACAGGCGAGGGTATATCCAGGTCGTTGATCTCCAACAGGACCTGAAGCGCCGGTACCGGGCAGGATGAGGCTGTCTTGGCTTACAAGGGCGGATTTGTTTAAGGGGCTTTTACCGCTTCCAGTTTTTCTAGTGTGACTTTGACGTTGTTGGCGGGTAGCTCATCCACGGCGAGGTGATCCACCATCCACTGCGCATCGCGCAGGGCAGTTGGGGGAATGTCGGTTTCTTTGCCATCAGTTGTGCTGCATGTGACGCGGACGCCGAATTGCTCCGGATTCTGGATGCGCTCGATAACAATCTGCCCAACGCGCAACGTGCCCAGCCCCATTGCGTTGGCCATCGAAGAGGTCGCCAGTGAGATCTGCGACTGGCTGGCGACATCCATACCGATGGTGCGGGCTAATTCGCGGGTTTTCTGGCGCGCATTGATGACGTCGCGGTAATCGTGGACCATGATTGTGGTCTTGAGCTGGCCACTTTCTCCCAAGTTACGGCGCACCACATCCACAAGATCCTGGATGTTGAAGGGTTTCAGCAGATACTCAATCTCCAGACGGTCTGTCTGCGCTTCCAATTCGGGCGTTCCATAGGCGGTGATGAGGATGGTGCGTGTCAGGAGTTTTTGGCGGTAGATGTAGCGCAATAGATCCATCCCGTTGGTGCCGGGCATTTTGAGGTCGGTGATGACGACGTCGAAGTGTTCACCTTGTCCCAGACATTGCAGCGCCTCGTCGCCGGAGGTGCGCACCCATACTTCACACTCATCGCCCAGGGCGCGTGTCAGCACATCGCCTAGTGTGTGCGCCAAGCGCAGTTCGTCATCTACAATAAGTACCCGCTTTTTATCCATACCTTACCTCGCATTGTTCTAACATATAATCCAGCGTATGCAAACGTTGAGCCAGGTTACGTTCGTCGTCCATTTCCTTCTTCGCTGCGGCCCTGACACCACTCCCCACCCATCGCCAGATGTTCTCTGAATGGATAACCTCGTGCTTCTACAATAACACAGAGCGAGGAAGTGAACGTTCCAACATCGTCTCAAAAAGCGCCCAGTTGGTTATCAGTGTGTTTGTGGTGTTGCGGTTCTGTATCGCGCGGGGATGACTCGCGGCAATTGGCAACTTACGTTACAGCGACGGGGTGCTGTTTGTACAGGATGGCGATGCTATGCTGGGGGAATTCAGGAACGTTTCGACGAGCATACTCGCCTGCGCTGTGGGATCCTGGCCCGCATCCAGCCAGCGGATGTGCCCGGCGCGGGAGCGGAACCAAGCATATTGGCGGCGGATGAAAGCGTGTGTATCGAGCTTGATGCGTTCGGTCACGTCTTCTAATGTAGCCTCACCCGCGAAGTAAGGGCGGAACTGGCTGTAGCCGAGGCTCGACAGCGCCGGTAAACGCCAATCGTAGCCGCGCTCCCGCAGCGCCGCGACTTCGCCCGGCAGCCCTTTCGCCATCATTGCGTCCACACGGGTATCGGCGCGGGCGTAAAGGGTTGAGCGCTCCATTGTCAGGCCGAGGTGCAGCGTGCGATAGGGTGGGGGGATGCGGCGGCGCTGTGCGGAGAAGGGCTGCCCGGTCTTGAGGCACACTTCCAGCGCGCGAATCACCCGCCGTGTGTTGCGCGGATCGATGAACGTCGCGGCTTCCGGGTCCAGCGCGGTGAGACGCTCCCACAGCGCGGACGGATCAGCCGCGGCCTGCGCTTCCAGATCGGCGCGCAAAACGGGATCCGGTGGCACCTCCGGCGTTTGCCAGCCTTCAAGGAGCGCGTACACGTACTGTCCCGTGCCGCCCACCACGAACGGGAGACGTCCGCGTGCGGCAATCTCGGCGATGGCGGCGCGCGCCAGGCGCAAGAACTGCGCCAACCCCACCGTCTCATCCGGGTCGGCGATGTCGATGAGGTGGTGCGGCATCTGTGCGCGCTCCGCGGGCGTGGGCTTCGCCGTGCCAATGTCCATGAAGCGGTAGAGCTGCCGCGAATCGGCGGAGACCACCTCGGCGGGAAACGTCTCGCCCAGCGCCAGGGCGAGCGCCGTCTTGCCGGCGGCCGTCGGCCCGACGATGGCGATGACGGGGACCAAAGCTTCATCTTGCATACGCGGGATTGTACTGCATTTTTCGGGATTGACACACTTCCTGTTTTGGGCATACTATATAGAGTGTAAACGTTGAAGCTCTTGGCACAGCTTGAGTGTGATCTTCAATTACCTTAAAGGGAGGATATCGATGAGAATTCAATGGAGGATGTTAGGTGGTGTGATCGTATGTGTGCTGTTGATGACCGGTTTGCTGTCGCCATTGCGCGCCGACCGCACGGCTTTCTCGGCCACGGTGATGCCGGAGGCTGAGCCAGTAGCCGGGCCGCCCCTGCGCCTGGCTGCCGGAACGGTTGATCCGCTGCGTGACGATGCGCCGGGCAACGCGATTGCGGCTTTGCAGCTCTCCGCTTATCCCGGCAATGGTATGGGGTACTATCTGGTACAATTCCAGGGACCGATTGCGGAGTCGGATGTGGACGCGTTGGAGGCAGTGGGCGCGGAGGTGTTCGACTACATCCCCGACTATGCTTACATTGTCAGGATGGACAATGCCCAACGCGCTGCTGTCGAGCAGATGGCGCAGATTCGCTGGGTGGGCCTCTACCAACCGGCGTATCGTCTCGCCCCTGACCTGTTGGTCCGTGCCGTAGCCATTGAGCATGAGGGGGCGTCGGCGGATGCTGCACCGCTCACACTCGTCGTCAGCGTCTTCCGCGGGGAGGCGGTTGCGACGGTGGCCGCCAGCATCCAGAACCTGCGCGGCGTCATTCTCGATCAAAGCCAGACAAATTGGCAGAGCAAGTTCAAGGTGACGCTCCCTGCCAATGCGCTAGTCGAACTGGCCTCCATCCCCGGCGTGCGCTGGGTTGAACGCGCACCGCAGTGGCAGTTATACAACGATAGATCGGACAACATCATGGGCGTGCGATCGGTCTGGGACACGCAGGGTCTGTACGGCGCTGGGCAAACCGTTGCCGTGTGTGATAGTGGCCTAGACCAGGGTTCGACCGCGCCGGCCTCGCTGCACAACGACTTCGAGAATGGCAGCGGCGTTTCGCGCGTGGTGGCGTTGTACGACCTGGTCGGCGGCGGCGATGGCGCGAGCGACGTCAACAGCGGGCACGGCACGCACGTCGCTGGTTCGGTGCTCGGTAATGGTGACCTCTCCGGTGCGACGCCCTCTACCCACACGTACCCGGAATCTGCCTACGTCGGCATGGCGCCGGAAGCGAGCCTGATCTTTCAAGCCTCTGAGGACAATGGGACCGGTGAATTGAGTGGTATCCCGTTTGATTTGAACGACCTGTTCGCCCAGGCCGCCACGGCGGGGGCCGACCTGCATACCAACAGTTGGGGCAGCGATGAGGCCAGCGCCTACACCACCGACTCCGAGAACGTGGACGAGTATATGTGGGATCATAAAAACTTCACCGTCCTATTCGCAGCGGCTAACGCGGGCATTGATGCCGACTCAGATGGCGTCGTGGATCTCTATTCCATGGGCAGTCCCGCGACGGCGAAGAACTGCGTCACCGTTGGGGCTTCTGAGAACAATCGCCCCACGCTAACCTACACATGGGGTGGCATCTGGCCCGACGATTTTCCTGAAGACCCAGTCTATAGTGACTATGTGGCTGACGATATCACCGGATTGGCGGCATTCAGCAGTCGCGGCCCGGTTCTGGACTACCGCTATAAGCCGGACGTCGTTGCGCCGGGCACGTTCATTGCTTCCGTCCGATCTTCGCTGGCATCTGAGTCGGGGTGGGGCGTCATCAATGCAGACTATATGTACATGGGCGGCACCAGCATGGCCACCCCACTGACAGCGGGCGCGGCGACGATTGTGCGCCAGTTCTATACCGATGTCAAGGGGCACAGCACGCCGTCGGCGGCGTTGATCAAGGCCACGTTGATC
Source organism: Anaerolineae bacterium (assembly GCA_016934645.1). Next base: position 1,114 of record JAFGSL010000008.1, on the reverse strand, counting down.
AACGGGGCGACGGACATCTATCCTGGACAGTACGGTACCGGCGCGACACAGGAAATCCCCGCCACCCGACCAACGAACGTCGCCGGATGGGGGCGCGTCGACATCCAGAACAGCATTTTCCCCACCGCGCCGCGTGCGATGAATTACGTGGATGAGACGGCTGGCCTGAGCACCGCGGCTTCCGATGTCTACAACTACCAGATTACCAGCTCTACCGAGCCTTTCCGCGTGACGCTGGCGTGGACGGACTACCCCGGCTCACCCGCGGCGAACGGTGCGCTGGTCAACGACCTGGACCTGACCATCACCGGTCCCAGCGGGACGACCTACTATCCGAACAATGCGCTCCTCAGCAACGGTTCGTCTTCTGCGACGTACGACCGTGTCAACAACGTAGAGGGCATCGACATCGCCAGCCCCGCGACCGGTCTGTACACCGTCACGGTGCGTGGCCACAACGTCCCGCACGGACCGCAACCCTACGCCCTCATCGCCTCCGGCGTCTTCACCACGGCCAACACCCCACCGATGATCGACGGGCTGCCGGATCAGATGCTCGAACCCGGCGAAAGCAAGAATGACGCCATCGACCTGTGGGCCTACGCCTCCGACGATGCGGACGTCGATGCCGCATTGACCTTCACCATCACCAACTCGCCGCCGCCCACCCTCGGGGTGACGATCGACGGTAACCGCCACATCGACATCAATCCGACCGGTAGCTTTACGGGCACGTTCCCGGTCGTCGTCGAGGTGATGGATACCGGCGGGCTGACGGACACCGACAGCTTCGACATCACGTTTGCGGAAATCGTGAACACTCCGCCGACGCTCTCTGGACTGCCGGATCAGACACTTGAACCTGCTGCGAGCAAGAACAATGCCATTGATTTGTGGGCCTATGCCTCCGATGACCTGGACGCCTCCAGTGCGTTGACCTTTACCATCACCAATTCACCGCCGCTCACCGTCGGCGTGACTATCGACATTAACCGCTACATCGACATCAATCCGACCGGTAGCTTTACGGGTACGTTCCCGGTCGTCGTCGAAGTGATGGATACCGGCGGGCTGACGGACACCGACAGCTTCGACATCACGTTTGCCGAACTTG
>JAFGSL010000087.1 GCA_016934645.1 Anaerolineae bacterium | reverse complement strand
TCGGCGGTCGCGTTGGCGCTGCCGCCCACGTAGCCCTGCGGGCGCGTATAAAGCGGGCGCGTCTCCAATGTCGCCAGATCGAGCGCCGTCAAAACGCCGCTCTGAGTGAAATAGATTTCCTCGCGCACGGGATTCTTGCTCAGGCCGCCGGGTTCACCCAAGGCCGGATCGAGGTCGGTGAGTTGCGCGAGCGCGCCGCTCTTCAGATCGACGCTGAAAAGATTGGTGCGATTCTCCCGGTCGGAGATAATGACGATTTTCCGGCCCTGGTCGATCCAGACGGGGTACGTGAAGTAGAAGTGGTTGCTGTGCCCTTTGTAATTCGTATACTGGCGTACCGTCGCCCCGCTGATCGGGTCCTTGTACACCGTCAACTCAGATTCCCAACGTGAACCAAGATTCAGTTTACCCATGTTTTTCCTCCACTATCTGGTTTTATTTCGATGCGTGATACGGGATGCATAAAAGGTCGATTAAGCAGCACGTCGCCGGTGACGGATCAACCACCCTGCTACAACGCCGAACAGCGCGGTAACAGCCGCGACGACAGAGCCGATTTTCGCTAGGTCTTGTCCAATCGTAGCCTTTGCCGGGACGCCTTCCAGAGGCATATAGCGCTGGATCGCCATTTTCGACAGTTTGACGCTCGTTACAGGACTCAAGTGCATCAGCGTGCACAAAAGGCGGTCTTGCGCCGTCACATAGGTCACCAGGCGACGCTTCATAACAGCGTCCCAGATGCTCTGCGCCACAGCCTCGGATTTGACGGGTGCGAACGCACCGGTCTTCGCCAGGATTGCATCCTTCGACACGAACTGACCTGCCCGCAGCTTGTTGTGTTCGAATTCGGTTCCGGTATTGCCCGGCACAATTTTGATCACATCAATACCATAGGAAGCAAGTTCGATAGCAGCCGATTGCGAGAAATACGAGAGGGCGGCCTTGCTCGCGCCATAGCCTGCCGTATAAATCACCGGCGTTGACTCAACGATAGAAGACACGTTGACGATCACCCCATCGCGCTGCGCCTTCATCACCGGCACGACGGCCTGCAAAAGGGCCAATCCCGCGAACACGTTCAACTCGAAGACATATTTCAGCTTTTCCAAATCGACCGTATCCAACGTACCGGTGATACCAACGCCCGCATTGTTGATCAAAACGTCGATCCGGCCAAACTGCTCGATAGTTTTCTGTACAAGATTCTCGATGTCGCTTTTGACGGTCACATCGGTGGGGACCGCCAGCGCCTTGCCTCCGGCAGCGGTGATGTCCGCCGCCAGCTTCTCCAATTTGTCCTGTGAGCGCGCTGCCAGAACGACAGCCCATCCCTTTTGGCCGAAAAGCTTAGCCGTGGCCGCGCCGATGCCGGTGCTCGCGCCTGTGATTATAATAACGCGATTTTGCATGATATTGTCCTCAAAAATTTGAATATCGTGAAACGTGATGCGTGATACGTGATTAACCTTTCACGCATCACGTTTTAGTATGGATACTCGTACCAGTCCAACAAGCCCAACGGCGTTGCTGCGCCAGCGTAGAGGAGCAGGGACGTGTATTTATCCGCGAAGGGACGGCCCCTACCCTCGCCGTCGATGACTGCCCCGCTGTCATCCGCATATTTCGAGCGCTCCCGTGCGCCGGTCTCCGCGCCCGCCGCCGCGAACTGTCGCGTGGCGACTTTGAGGTACTTCGCGTCGCCGGTGATGCGGTAAGCATGCGTTAACGCTTCCAGCAGGTGATAGGTGGGCGCAGTGCGTCGTAGCGATGGCAACTCCTTGTAGTAGGCTACACCATCCGGTCCCATACAGTGCGCCAGCATGTCATCCACCGTGCCGACGATCAGCGCTTTCACCCGCTCCGCCAGTTCGCCATCCGACTCGACAAGCAGGTAGCGTGCGAAGGAATTCACTGTCAGGGAGATCATGAACGTCACACGAGGCATACTGTGGCTGGTGTACGGTGCAAGGAGCGCGCCGTAGCGGTCGAACCAATCAAGATACATCGTCACCAGCTTGCGCGCTTCATCACGCCAGCGATCCTCGCCCGTGCCGATCCACATCCCCACGAGCGCGCGCAGCGCCCACCCACCCTCGCGCACCGAGGTCTCGCCGGGCGTCTTCATCTGCGGGCGCTCCATGTGCCGGAGGACATTCTCCGCTACCGAGCGGGCCGCGTCGAGTGCTTCGCGCCGTCCGGTGAAGAAGTAGTAATCGAGCAGACCTTCCGTCCACTCGTGCGAGGGTGTGACCCCGCCGGTGACATGATAGCGCGTGTGGATTTTTAGGCCGCCGCGGAGCAGTGGATCGGGGTTGTAGTGACACAAATCCACATCAAGCCAGTGTCGTGCCGAGACAAGGGCTGAATCCAGCACACGGCGCTGTCCCGTAAAACCGTAGTAGAGGGCGCAGGCGTGCGGGCGGTCGTATTCGTTGTTGACGAATACACTGTGCCCTTGCCCGCGTCCCTGACCAGTGTAACCCGCGTCGGGTGCATCGCCAAAGTGGAACATCCCCAACGCCTTGGGACGCCCGTCGTGAATCCGGTTGAGAAACGTGATCAGGCGATCGGACAGTTTTTCGGGGAAGAAGGTTTCGAGCCAGGGATTGTTCGCGCGGAACCACTCCCTCGACAACGCCGGGCGGTCAGGCAACTGCAATTGCAAGCTGCGCACGCTCCCTTCCGCGAGAGGTGCATCCGGCGCGTGGAAATGCAATTGGATGCAGTGCGTCTTCGCCATTCCCTGGATGACCAGAGCAGGCGGCGCGTCATCAGGATAAAGACCGCACACAATGCCGTCTTCTGCTACGCGAAGCTTCTTCGGGAAGTTCTGATGCGCCTGATAGATGGAGAGCATCACCCCGCCGGTTTCGTCGCACCAATCGACCCAGAAGTCGCCATAAAAGCTGTCGATGAAGTGCTCGTTGGCCTGGTAGAGGATCGTCTCCGTCGTCAACGCCATCTCCAGCGGCACGTCATCCGATTCCTGAATCGTAGTGCGATAGTAGCCCTGCCCCAGCGCGAGATGTGGAGACGCGGCGCGTACTTCTGGCTGAAAGGTGAGTGCCAGGCTTTCCAACGATAATTCCGGCGCTTCTTCCGCGTGGATGAACTGGTGTTCGACTTCGATGTAGGGTTTCCCTGCGTAGGCCGTGATGCGCCCGTGAAAGTCGAGGTACGGCGCACCATCGGCTGTGCGGTGCTTTCCTTTGATGACGATCACCGCGCGTAGCGGACCAGCCTCCTCGATTTCCAGTTCCACGGGACCGGAGATCGTATCGACGGTCTGCCCGTCATAAGTCAGCGCGAAGCCCTTGAAAGGCGCCGCATCCCATAGCTGTTCACCGCTAAGTTGTACATCGCGCACCGGCAAGAAGCCGTCGTTAGGAACAAGGAAAGCCAGCGGCCCGGTGTCGATGTGGATACCAGCGGGCGTCTCGGTCACGACTAGACCTGTCAGGTCTTCCGAGACCTGACAAGTCTCATCAATGTCGAACGTCAACGTCTTGTCCCGGTTGCCCGGCAAATCCGGCTGGAAGTGAACGAGCAGCCACTTGACGCTGCCGTCGGGCCACATCGCCAACACACGAGGCTGCACGGGTAATGCCACATCGCCGTCGCGGATGACGAGCCGCTGCGGATCGGGCAACGTTCCTGCGGCGAAGGGAATACTCACCGTCACCGGTTCTCCTTTGCGATCAAACTGCGATATTTTTTCGAAGTAGAGTGTATTCATCATATCCATCCTTGTAAACCCAGCCTCCCCATACCCCACACCAACCTCATCCCCGTCATTCTGAGGAGGACGCCGCGAAGCGGCAAACGACGAAGAATCTCAGCGCTACTAACGCAGGTATCTGAAATCGAGCGCTGAGATTCTTCACTCCCTGCGGTCGCTCAGAATGACGGTGATGCTGGACTGTTTGATTACCACAACGCCCCACGCGCAGCGACAGGCCAGACGACCTCCACCTTGCCGTTGCGCACGCCGACGATCTGGTTGAACAGGTTACTGACGACGCAGCAATGATTGGGAATCACCGTCACACGCTCACCGATCTCCGGTTTATGCGGGCAGGGTGAGAAGTCCACGTGCCCGTGTTCCTCCGACATTCCGTAAAAGCGCGCCTCGGGATATTCCAGGATCAGGCCATGTCCCTCCAGTCCCGACAGATCCGATGAGAAGGTCTTGCTACCACCATCAAGGATGCCACGATCGGCAGTGGGGCGGCTGACGACGGTAGTGATGACGGCGAAGGCGATATCCCCCATCTGCATTGCGCCGGACTCCAGCATGTGCCGGTCGCCATAGACGTAGGTGCCGGCGCGGTGCTCGGTCACTTCCGGGTGCGTGTGCGCCTGCCACATCTCCGGCGATCCGCCGCCGCTGACGCAGTCCACCGTCACGCCCTCAGCTTTCAACAGCGTTTTGGTCTCCCGGACAAACGGATCGGTGCGCGCATTACTAGGATAGGTCATCAACCCGCCGAAGCGCAGACTATGCGAACGGGCAATAATGAGCGCCAATTCCGCAGCCTCCACCGGTGATTGCACACCACAGCGGTTCAAGCCGGTGTCGAACTCGACCAGCACGGGCAGCGTGATACCCCCTGCCTTTGCCGCCGTCGAGAGACCGCGCACCGTGTATGCCGAGTCGGCGGTTACGCTGAGGTTCACCCGGCGCGCCAAACGCACTAAACGCCCAAGCTTGGCCGCACCGATGATGTTGTAGGGAAGGAAGATGTCCTGAATGCCTGCCGCCGCCATCGTTTCGGCTTCGCCGATCTTCTGGCAAGTGATGCCAACCGCTCCGGCGCGCAATTGCATCCAGGCAATTTCGGGGATTTTGTGCGTTTTGATGTGTGGTCGGTTGGCGATGCCATGCGCATCAAGGTAGACTTGCAGTCGCTTTATATTGGCCGCAAGCCTGTCGAGATCAACAATAGCAACAGGGGTTTCCAAGTCTAGGATATCCATTGCGCCTCCCCAAAACAAACCACGAATCTTCACGAATCCGCACTAATCATTTCACTCGTGAAAATCCGTGTAGATTCGCGACAAAACTTGCCTAGTCCTGCGGCACTACGGCGATGCAATCGATCTCAACGCCAATGCCACCAGGCAACTGCGCCTGCACCGTCGTCCGCGCCGGATAAGGCTCCGTGACGTAGGTGCGGTACACTTCGTTCATCGCCGCGAAGTTGCTCATATCGGATAGGAAAACACCCACCCGCACCACGTTCGCCCACGAGGTTCCGGCAGCTTCCAGCAGCACCGTGATGTTCTCGAAGACCTGCCTGGTCTGCGCGGCAATGTCATTCTTGTCAAACATCCCGGTCTTTGGGTCAATCGGCCCCTGCCCGGAGACGAAGACCAGCGGCCCATCGGCCACAATCGCCTGTGAATATGGACCAACGGGTTTAGCCCCTTTTTCGGTGAAGATTTGTTTGCGCATCGTAAGATCTCCTGAAGTTAGGTTGTTGTCAACGGATTGAACAGGTAAAACGGATTTATTTTGGAAGTAGCAACTCCGGCGCATCGCTACAGATCGCGTCCACGCCGAGTTGGCGCAGCGCCGCGATCTCCTCCGGACGCTCTTCGTGCCAGCAGACGATGCCCAGGTCAGCTTCGCGCACGCGAGCCACCCACTCCGGGGTCAACAGCGCGCTCGGATTGGGGAAGCGTTCCCAGCAGGGGTGCACGAAGTTCGCGCCGACGGACCGCGCCAGCTTGACAGCGTCCACGGATGGCGAATTGAACAGGATCGAGGTCATCAGCCTGGGTTCGATGTCCTTCACGGTCGCGAGCCAGTCCGGGCGGAAGGAGCCGAGGATACAATGCCCACCGTACTTCTCGTCGCCCAAAGTCTTGATCACATCACCGATGGCGCCGCCATCTTTGATTTCAATGTACGCGCCGAGGTTTTCTTCGATGCAGACCTGCAACGCTTCAAGGAACGTAGGGATACACTCGCCCTGACCGAGATCAATGGCGCGCAGTTGCTCCAGCGTGCTGCGGCGAATCGGCCATGTGCGTCCATCGCTGTCGATGAGATAGGCGTCGTGCGCCAGCACAACGTGACCGTCGGCAGTCCGCTGTACGTCGAACTCCACCACGTCCGCGCCCAAATCGGCAGCAGTGCGGATGGAAAGTAGCGTGTTATCGGGCGCATGCGTCCTTGCACCGCGATGCCCCACACGCAGGAAGCGGTAGTCCGAGGGCGGAATCTCCCGCGCCAGTTTGTCAAGGATCGCATTGACTTGTCCTGGCATCCACGCGCGCAGCGCACCCCATGGCACAAGCATCTCCGAGGAGATCGGGAAAACCAGAGAGAAGTCCCAACTTGGCTCGAAGGCATGCTGCGCGAGGTACGTGTGCACCAGGCGAGCCTTGAGCGGTGTGGACGTGACCTGGCCTTTGATGTACTCCGCCAGCAGCACGCCCCCCACCCCTGCCAGATCACGCGTTTCCGAGCGTTTGAATTCCTTGCAGCGATCTCTGAACCATGCGGGCGCCGGCGCGAAGGCGTGCTTTCCCGGTTCGCTGTAGACGACTAAGCGGCAGCCATGGTCGCCGTTCAGCGCCAGATGGCCTTCGTAGCGCATATCGTGATGATCGCCATGCCAACTGGCTTCGGCGCGCACCACATGTCCATCCGCGCCCACGTAGACCCAGATATGCTCCAGCTCATACAGGTGGCCGATGTCCCAATCCCACCAGATTGCGTACTCAATCGCGAATTCGGCACTCGGTCCACTTTGCGGCGCGAGGTCGATCTTGCGTCCCTGGCGGAATGAGGGTGATTCGCCGGTTTCGCGAAAAATCGTATACCCCACTGCCAACGGCAGGAATGGCTCGCGGGCATCAAAGCGCAGGATCGGCGCATAGCGAGCAGCAAGATCGCGATCGCCGTCTTGAATACCTTGAAACAGCGCATCATCCATGGCTCTGCTTCTCCAACAACGCAATATACCCTGACTCACCGTATGTCATACGCTCCGCGCCCCTTTCCTCCTCCAAAATCTTCGCGGTGTAGAGCTTCTTTTCTTCGCCGACTGTTTTGTCTTGACCACAGATTTGACAAGTTGTCATCGTGCCTCCTTAAAACATACAGGATGCGAATATCAGAATACAGCTACGCCTCTTCCTCAAACTTCAACCGCATAGCCTGCTCACCATAGCCGATGTACATCGATTTCACGGGGAAATTGGCCACACAGTAGGGGCTCTCGTGGTGCTGGAAGCCGGCGATTGGCTCCTCTTCGTCGTTGCGCAGCAACGGCCCTTCCCATCCAAAGGCCAGCGTGTCGCCGCGCAGGGTGTTCGCCTTGACAGAGAGGCCATCAAAGGCAAGGTCGAGCGCGAGGATTTTCTCCTGGAACGCCGTGAAATCACCATCGAGCGCAGCGCGGCCCAGGTGGCACAACCAGATATTTTGCGAACCGTAAGAACGCAGCTCGCGGTGCGCGGTCACTCCGGAGGTCATCAAGGTCAGACCTTGCGACGCGGTGAGGGCCAGGTAGCCATCCCCTTTGCGCGCAAAAGCCCACGTGCGTCCGTTCGCATCCTCACGCAGCGTACCATCGTCGAAAGCCTGGATGGGGAAGTACGCGTGTGTGAATCCCATCCAGTCATCATCCGGCAGCTTGTGGACAGCGATAAGCACGTCCTTCCACTGGGCTACGCGCGGCAGGATGACGTTCCCGTGCCAGAAGTTAGGACGGTGCGATCCCTCTTCGCTCATACAAGGTGGATGGGTGACAAAGACGACCGCCGCCGGTCCGAACGTGGCCTGCCAGATGTGCTGCTGAAAACCCTTCTCGCCGGGATGATAATCCTGCGCCGAACAAAGCATATAATCCGGTGTTTTATAGGTCACCTTGTTGACCTCATTGCCAAGCGAGCCGGAGGCCTGCCATAGCGCCGTGTCACCCACGTGACGCTCGCGGTTCCACATTTCGTCGGGCTGGTCGGCGGCAATGTTCGCGATGATAACGGGCAGCTCGTAGTTCTCCATACACGCCACGCTGACTGTGCCCATGATCCGGTTGTTGAACACGCCCATCCCCCACAACACGTTGGTGATGCCCGATGTCCCTTCCAGATAAGCGCCCTTGATCAGCGGGGCATACGTGCGCCCGTGCGACGAGCCGAAGACGCCCTTGTACGAGTTGACAGCGATCGTGAACAACATCTTGTCCATCAGCACATTCGCCATCTCCCAAACGGGTTCCGATTCGGCCAGATCGATCAGGTGCGAGAGCGCCAGGATGTCTTCCTCGAAGTAGCAGTTGGAATCCCATTCCTTGAAACCATGCACACCACGCTCGTGTAACCACTCCAGTGCCAGCCACTCGCCTTTCTCCTGGTGCCATTGCCCATTCTGCCCGGCATTGGTGAAGATGCGGTCGGGATATAATTGCCCAGCCAAAATCTCCGCCGTGTGGAAGAGAATGCTATGGTTTTCCGTGGTATAGCACATCGCGTCGCTGCCCGGCTCGTCGTGCCAGTATTTGAAGTTGAGGATGCAGTCTTCGATGGGTTGTTTGAGTTCGTGTGGGAACTGCGGGTCGTCTCCAAAACGATACACCATCCCCAAAAGGCCAACCAGATAGAAGTCACTGCAATCCTTGCGCTGGTTGATGCCGTCGATTGCTTCCAGGATGACCTTGGTTTGCAGGTGCGCCCACCAGCCCACCGCCATCTTCGCAATTTCGGAGAAGATATTGGCTTCCAATCGCGCCGCCGCGACCAGGCCATCCTGGCGGCGTTTGTTGTAGGTTCCGTAGGGTTCCTCGTAATATCGATTGAGGCCAAGCCCTGTCAGAGTGAGTGTACGGGTGATGCGCATGTTGCCCTCGTAATACTCAGGCGGCTGCGGCATTAACTTCAGATGGAAGGTAGTTGTGGGAAACTCGTAGACCTTGCCAAGTGATTTGCGTTTACCGCCCTTTGCGTCAACCTTTCCCTCGGCGTAAATACGCCCACCGGGTGTTTGGAGGCGGAGGGTGAGGCTCGCTGATTTCAGCATATCAAGCGGCCATCGTATGACGAGCTCCGCATCGTGGTCGAACACATCCTGCGTGAGGTACGCAGCTTCAAAGACTTCTTCAAGGGTGTTGCGACGCTCCACAGGATCAATCGTCGTTGGCAGGTACACCGCATAGCCTTCGTCGGCGACTGGCACAAGACGCAGCGCCATCACATAAGGGCATGCGCGCATAGCGACTTCTTCCATCCGTACGAGGATGCGATTGCGGCCCTCACTGAGATGCGCGGTAAATGTGACACTGTGCGGGTATTGGTGATGAAAGTGCTCCTGGCGGTGGATGTGCGCGAATCCTCGTGCCTGATCATTCAGCCACACATCTGCCGGCCCATTGGTCGTCAGTACGAATGTAACGTCGCCGGCAGCCGGGCTTTCGATTTCGGCGTAGGCCCACGCCCGCAGATAGTGCACGAGGTGATGAAAGGTTGTGAAATCCACAAAATGGTCATCCAGGCAACGAACATAGCGCCACTGGCCCTTGAAACCCTCCATCTCGACCACACCATCGGTCAAGGGGCCGGGTTCGACAGGCTGCTCGATGATACCGTGCTCAGCCGTGTAATAATGCTGCGCAATCTGAAGCTTATGATCTGGGCCGGGGAATTGCTCCAGGTCAGCTACCGGAATAGCCTGCGGCCCGAGGACGAGCCAGTTGTGGATATAACCGTCCTGAAGATCGTAACGCACGTAAGAAATGGGCATAGGAAAAAACTCCTTGTATGAAATGGTCTAGGCGCGAAGATTCGCGCGTTATTAGTCCAGTACCAGTATCGCCAGTTCGCGGATAGCAAGCTCTACGCCATCATAACCCAACGCGGCGATATGCGCAAGGTTGCGCGTCTACTATAACCTATGACAGAATTTCCCGCATCGCCGCCAACGCATGATCCAGGTAGCCCCAGAATCCCTCCTTGATTTCAAGGATCACGTCACCATCGTAGTCCGGCAAACAGGCACACACATCGCGCAAGGGAATGGTCCCCCACCCCGGCGGCATATGCAGATCGGCTTCACCGAAAGGCCAACGATCTTGTTCGGCGCCGAATCCCTGATCCAACAGGCCGAAATTGTCATGCATGCGGTAGGTCACGTGATACACGTTGCGCGTCGCCGACGATCACAGTGTTAGGATAGTCGTTGTCGAAGTCGTGGATGGTCATATCGAGGAAGATGCCGCCGGAGACCTTCACATAGGCGATGGGCGGCGGCGCTGGATCGCGGCTGGTGATCTTCAGGACGTGAGGTGTCCCGACTGCGCCCTCGGCTACCAGATCGTGAACGCGCTTGAAGTTCGGGTCAAAGCGCCGATTAAAGCCGATCATCAGCTCTACTTTCTCCTTTCGCATTTCGAATTTTACTGATTGAACCAGATTTCGTATGTTTCGTCGCCGTAACGCAGCGTCATCTCGCCGGAGCCAAAGGCGCTAGTCGCCCACGGGCTGTCAACAAGAGGATAGCCGTGCAACTGCAATGGTTCGCCACCGACAGTCGGCGCGACGTCCCATCCTGTCACAAACTCACCGATGGAAGGCGAGTGATAGACCAATGTATCGCCCGTCGAGCCTTCGACTTTCGACATTTGACTTTCGACTTTGGACTTTATCAACGCCACGACAAACGCATCGAATGAGCCCCAGTCCGCCTCACGCCCACACTCCACCAGCCACGTGTTCTCCCGCGCGCGGCAGATGAGTTCGCGCCCGGCGTACTGGCCGAAATCCCCCACCTCGAAGCCATTTTGCGAATAGATGCCAACGTAGCCTTGCCCCACCCTGGCGAAAGCCCAGTTGTCCACAAAACGCACCTCGTCGAAGCGCGCTTGTTCGAAGAAACAGTGCGTCATCCACGCAAACGACGACGCTAACTTCCACGTCAGTGCCATCACATTGCGATACTGCACCACGCGCGGCAGCGTGATGTGCCCGGACCAGTAATCGGGACGCAGGCCGGAGCCTTCGCCACAGGTCAACGGGCACGACCAGAATACGACGGCTTGCTGCTCACCTTCTTTGCGACCCAATGTCACCTGACCCACATGGGTGGAAGATTCATACTCGCCCTTGCGATGATCCTGCAAACCGGAGAGCAGGTAGTCGGGCGTGCGGTAGACGCAGAAATCAGCATGGGGCACTGTGCCGCGTAAGATCCCGTGCCGTTGCCGCGATTCGACCACGGCTTGATCGTCGGTTGCAATATCGGCCAGCAGCTTGGGTAGATGGTAAACGCTCGTCGCCACCGAGACCGGTGACATTCCACTGCTACCTTTGCTCAACGCGCCCGTACCGTAAAGCAGCCAGCATGTCGGCGACGTGCCCTCGAAGTCGGGATATTTGAGGTTGATACCATAGCTACGCCCGTGCGTCGTCCCGAAGACGCCGTGGAACGTATCCGCCGCCAAGATGAAGAACATCGCGTCGAGTACCGCGCCTGCCATCTGCCGCAGCTTGTAGTCCTCGTAGATGGCAAAGTCGTAGACGTTGATCAGCGGCGCGATGTTGACCGGAAAGTACGAGTTCGAGTGCCATTCGTCGAAGCCGAAGCGTCCACGCTGGCGCAACCATGCGGTGATGTACATCCGGCCCTTCGTTGCGTGGTAGAGGCCGCGCTGGCGGCTATTGGTGAATTCCTCGGTCGGGAACAGTTGGCCCGCCAGCCATTCCGCCACGTGGAAGAGCAACCGGTGGTTCTCCGATCCCATATACATCACCGTGTCGCCCGGTTCGTCCACCCAGTACTTGAAGCCGAGGACGGTATCCTTCATCAACGCGTTGATCTGCGGGCTGAGGTGTTGTTGCTCGCGCTCCCAAACCATAATCCGCAGCAAGCCCTGGATGACGAAATCAGCGCAGTCCTTGCGGGCGGCGATAAACTCGCACGTTTCGCGGATGTTATCCTCATCCACGCCTAACCCGTTCGGGCCTTCCACGCCCGAGGGATTTCTGTAGAACAAAGCATAGCGCGCCACCTGGCTCCAAATCCCCCACGCCGAACGGCGCTCCGCATTCACGGTGTAGTGCTCCAACACTGCGCGGCGGCGTTCGGGCAAGCGTTCGTATCCCGGCGTCGCGGCCGCAGGCGTGATTTTCTTGAGATCAAAGGCCACGGATGTAAGCGGGGCCTCCTCATGCAGCCACGTCGCCACGAGCTGGTAATTGCCATCCGTCAATGTCGCAGCATCACACAACGAAACAAAACCGGCAGTTTGGGAGCGAGCCAACGCCTCGTGCAGCAATTCGCCCTTCTCGGACAACAACTGAAGCTGCACGGCCTCCGCTGGCGCAACATCCAGATTCACACCGACAGCGTGGTGCGGATAGAAAAGATCGCGATCCAGCCGCAAGCCACCGACCTCAGCCTCGATGCGTGATCGCGCCTCCAGCGACATCCCTGCCAGCAGCGGCACACGCGCATCCACATCACCATCGAGTACTTCCAAACGGCAGCCCGCCCGCGCCATGCGGCCCAAGCGGAAAAGCGCCACGGTGACGGTGTTCTCACCCGCGTTCAGCGTTGCGTCGAAGGTGCGGGTGTAGAAGCCGTGTTCGCGCGCGACCGGCTGATCGTGGGTATCATAGACCACTGCACCGTTGACCGTCACCACAGCACGCAATGTAATGTCAGCCCATAGCCGCCAACGATGCATTCCGGCCTGCACCGGCGTGATGCACGTGTTCAGGAAGGCCGCGCCCAAATGGTTGGAAATGTTATACGTCCCCCACGAGAGATATTCCTCCGGACGGCGCACCAAACTCCACCGGCCCGCTTGCCCGCGGAAAGACGCGGCCTCACTTTCAAACGGCACAGACGTGAGCAGCGCCCGTGCCTCGGCGACGATGTCATCCATCGCCGTACGCCCGACGGTTGCACCGGCCTTCTCAAAAAGCGTCAGACCCTGAACTTGCGCGGAGAGGTCTTCATAAAATGGCCCTAAAATCAACCAGGGCTTCACAATCTCCCCGGCGTGGATGTTGGATCGCAAAGCTTGTTCGACAGACATAGACAACCTCCTGAGTGCTATACTAACTCTACTTTCCGCTAAATTGATGCTGCTGTAGAGACTTGTGCTAACAGATAGACAACCAATACTAACCGGAGCACGCTCCGGCAG
>JAFGSL010000618.1 GCA_016934645.1 Anaerolineae bacterium | reverse complement strand
GAACGGCAGTTCCCCGTCTAGCGGCAGGGGTGTAGACAGTGCAAGGCGCGGATCTGGCGATCCGCTCGAAGCGTTTTTACTTGCACTTATACTTGCTTTGCGGGGAACGCCAGTTCCCCGTCTTTAGCGGGGGATAAGAATGACAAATCATACACAATTGCTGGAAGCTCTGGATCACGGTGCGCTCACACTTTTCCTCGGCGCGGATGTACCGCAGACGGTTACCGGGCTGCCTTCCCGCGCCGACCTCGCTCGTGGACTGGCGCAGCGCCATGGCCTGGGTGCAACCCTCTCCCTGGCGCAAGTCGCGCAGCGGGTGAGCCGCGCCGGGAATCGCTTCGACTTCACCAACTACCTCCGCCGGGAACTGGATACCGCCGGCAAGCCCGTCCCCGTGTTCTACCGCAACCTCGCAGCCTTCGCCAAAGCGCACACCCTGCCCGCCATCATCACCACTGCCTACGATGATCTCCTGGAGCGCGCCCTACGCGATGCCGGCGTCCCCTTCGACCGCCTCGTGCGCGGCAGCGACGTGGCCTTTGCTCGTCCCGATCGCTTGGCGCTCATCAAGCTCTACGGCGATGTACAGATGCCCGATACCCTCGTCGTCACCGAGGACGATCACTACGGCCTCTGGCGTGACCGCGACAAAGAGAGCTTGCTCGACGAGGTGCGGGCTTTGCTCAAGAAGCAGACCGTTCTCTTTTTGGGGTACAACCTCAGTGATCCCGACTTCAACCTGCTCTGGCGCGAGGTGCTGGACAAGATGGGCCGCTTCGCCCGCACCGCCTACGCCGTCTGGCCCAGTCTGCCGGAGGAGGAGCAGCGCGTCTGGCGCGACCGGATGATTCAGGTGCTCGACGCCGATCCGTGGGGGCTGGCGGGAAGTCATGTGGAGGTCACCCCTCAACCTCAAGTTTCGGAGGTCCCGATGGCAGAAGCGCCAGGCATTTCACCACAACTCTATGACAAGTTGCAGACCATCTTGCTGCGCTGCGGGCCGTTTCGCAGCGACAATGCGCTGTCTCCGCTTTTTGTGGATAGTCGCATCAGCCAATGGCGCGACATGCTGCCGTCGCGGGACAATCCTGCAGAGCGCGTCCAGGCCGTAATTGAGAAGTTGTCAGAGCGTAGCAATGCTCAGGGGGAAAATGCTTTGGTCTTGTTGCTGCGCGTCCTGCGGGATCGAACATCTCCCGGTGATGCGTGCTATGGGCAACTGGATGCCCTGGCGGATGACTTGGCTGCCAGTTTGAGCACGCCATCACTCAAACCGGTTGTGCAAACGTCGAAAGGTGATGGAGCAGTTGCGCGGGAACACAAGGTTTATGGGGAAGGCAAAGCCTGGGCCGTCCTTGCCGGTGTCAACCACTACGATGATCCATACATCGCCGACCTCAAAGTCTGCGTGGATGATGTCACCGCGATCCAGCAGTCGCTCATCGGGCGCTATCAGGCTGCACGCTTGCTCACTGACGCCACACCGGAGCATCTCCCCACACGGGCCAATATTCTGGGCGAGCTGTCCACGGTGGCGCAAACCGCCGACGAGGATGACCTGCTCCTGTTCTACTTTAGCGGACACGGGATGGCTGAGGGGGGCGAGAGCTATCTCTTGGCGCGGGATACGCGACTTGCGGCGTTGAAACACACGGCGCTGGCGATGAAGGACGTGCGTGAGATCATTGAACAATCCCCGGCGCATGCTAAAGTCATCGTGCTGGATGCGTGTCACTCCGGCGCGTCCATTGGCAAAGCCGAACCGACGATGACGCCGGAGTTCATCCAGCGCGTATTCGAGGAAGCGGAGGGGATGGCCGTGTTGGCCTCGTGCAAACAGGGTCAGCAGTCGTGGGAGTGGCAGGAAGAGCGCCGCAGTGTCTTCACTTACTACCTGTTGGAAGCCCTGAGCGGCAAAGCCGACCGCGACGGCAAGGGCTTTGTCACCGTCTCCGACGCCAGCCGCCACGTCACGGATAAGATCAAGGCGTGGGCGGTCGATCGCGGCGTACCGCAGACGCCGACTTTGCAGTATACGGTCGCGGGAGATATCATTTTATTGCGGTATTAGGCAGGGGCTTGAAGGGAAGAGATGTACTTGGGTTTTCTGACAATTGGGCCTTCTGTGTTCAACTCATTCCAACAAGAGCGCGCGATAACCGGCCTGCGTGAAGTGATGGTCTGCGGTTAACGCAAGATGGTAGCGGTCACGTGAATTCAGCGACGCTTGCACAAACGCTGTATCCAGAAACAGGCGCGCATCAGGCAACATCGTCCCGCTCCCGCTGTTTGGCGGTTCCGTACAGATAGTGATCATGTTCAGCGGCCCAATCTTCGGGGGCAGCAAGGCTGCCAGCATGATCTGTCAGGAAATGCCAGGCGTCAGCAACGTGTTCCTGGGTATGCGCTGTTGGCGATTCGGTAACCACATTCTGCAACGCTTCCCATTCTGCTTCGGCAACCGGGGCAAAAGGAGCATCATAGCGTGATATACTTTCACGTAAGGGAGAGGTTGCCTGATCTTGGCGTAAAGATTGTTTCATAGTTTGCGCCCGTTTCAGCAGGAGAAACTCAACGAAATTGCGCACTTCTGACCGCAAATCTGCCGGTAACTCTTGAATCAGAGTTTCCAGCGGTTTGGCATAATAATCTGCATTAGGATTTGGCATTGTATTCATTGCTGCTACCCTTCTCACGGCATAAGATTTCTGACTACACTATACCGCAGATTGACCCCAAAAGCAATTTTTCCCAAAGTATCTTACACCAATTCGATAGCTAACTGTTAGCTAACGAGTAGGCATTTCCCCTCCCGGTATGTTATCCTGTAAGCATATTCACGTTAAGGAGGACAATCATGAACAAGCGAGTTTCAACTTTGGTCGGTATTTTTCTGATTCTGCTGGGCGGGCTGGCGTTGATGTTCAACATAGCACTGCCGGTGCTCGGCATCCGGTGGCACTGGGGCATCTGGCGGCTGTGGCCGATGATCGTGGTCGGTCTGGGGGTGTTCTTTATGCTGATCCCGCTTCTGTGGCCTCACAAGCGCGGCCTGAGCGCGTTCTTCATCCCCGGTGCGCCGGTTCTGGCGACGGGCGGCATCTTGCTCTTCACCAGTGTCTTCAATGTGTGGGAAGCCTGGGAATGGCTCTGGCCGGTGGAAGTGTGGTCCGTCGCGGTGGGTTTCACCCTGGCGGCGCTCTTCATGCGCAATGTCTGGCTGATGATCCCGGCCATCATCGTTGGGGCAAATGGTCTGCTGATGCAGTTCTGCGCGCTCACCGGCTGGTGGGAAGTGTGGGCTGTGTTATGGACGATCGAGCCCCTCTCGGTGGGAGTGGCGCTGCTCGTTGCCTACGCGCGCAAGCGCAGATCGGGTCTCATGGTCGCCGGCACGATCTTGTGCGCGATCGCCGCGTTCGGTTTGATGGGAATGTTGGCTGTGGTTGCGATCCGGCCCGGATGGTGGGTGCTCAACATGGTCGGCCCCGTGATGCTGATCGGGATTGGCCTCGTGTTGCTCTTCTCCCACGCACTGCATCGCCCTGTCCTGCGTGACGCGGTCTCGGAACGCTGATGATGGCGTCCAGTTAGTCTAGAAACCCTTGCGAAGGTTTAGGCGAACCGAAGGTTCGTACACCTTCGCAAGGGTGTGACTGAGAAGGAGAAAAAAGATGAAGACAAAGAATATGATCATTGTTAGTGTGATGGTGGTGCTGCTCGTGAGCAGCCTGGCATGTGGCCCCGCGAGTTTCGGCGTTGTTCGCGGGTCGGGCCGGATCGACACGGAAACTCACGCGCTCAGCAACGTCACGGGCGTGGAGTTAGCGACGTTCGGTGATCTGACCATCGCCTTTGGCGATAAAGAGGAGTTGCACATCGAGGCCGAGGACAACCTGCTCGAGTACTTCGAGATCACCACGAGCGGCGGGCAGGTGCAGATCGATACCCGGATGAACACGGCACTACGTCCGACGAAGCCCGTTCACTTCTACTTGACGGTGAAAGCGCTCGACACGATCGTGCTCTCCGGTAGCGGCAACGTCAGTGCGCCCGACCTGGATGCCAAGTCTATCGCCGTCACCATCTCCGGCTCCGGCGACGTTGATTTGGGCGACCTGGAGGCGACGACCATCACGCTGCGGATTAGCGGCTCCGGCAATTTGCGTGCTGCAGAGTGCGTGGCGACCGATGTGGATGTCCGTATCTCCGGTTCGGGGGATATGGATTTCGACGGCCTCGAGGCCGATACGCTGGATGTGAGCATTCCCGGTTCGGGCCAGCTCGATATCGCTGACGGCGATGTGACGCAGCAAACTATCACCATCAATGGCTCCGGTGACTACCGGGCCAGGAGCGTGGAAAGCGATGTGGCTGAGGTCGATATCTTCGGCAGTGGCTCGGTGACGCTGCGGGCAAACGAATCCCTGGACATTCGCATTGCGGGCAGCGGAGACGTGGCCTACGCCGGGCGGCCAACCATCGATCAGACGATCCTTGGTTCAGGCAACATCAGGCGTCTCGGGGAATGACGAAAATGTAGCGTGGGCGTCTCGCCCGCGCTACATACGTTTATAAAGGGTAGAAGGTGAAACGCGAGTTGGGCTGCTCAAAGTCCAACCAACACTCAATTACTGATCCGGTCATAAAAGACTAAAGCTATTCAGCATCTCAAAGGCGTACAAGCGCTTAACAAATGATGTCTGGATCAGTAGTTTGTTGTCAACATTGTTCCTGGAGAAAGGTATGTTATCAAAACTCTCAGATCACTTCCATGCTTGGGCCAAAGGTCGGCTTATTCTATCTGTTTTCGCAGCGCTTGTGCTTTTTATGGTCATTACCCTGCCTCTTCT
>JAFGSL010000086.1 GCA_016934645.1 Anaerolineae bacterium | reverse complement strand
CCGTGATTGAGCCGTAGAAACGTCTTCTTTCGGGTGATTTGTCGGTCATGAAATCCTCCACGTCTTGTAAGTAAGATATACAAGATTTATCTTACCACCTCTTTGTCGGTTTGTCAAGATACAAGAGGGGAACGGTCACAGCTTTTACAAGAGAGGCCTGGGCAGAATAAAGCAGGGAAAGTAGACTTCCTTTACCAATGCGGTCAATGTCCTGGACCAGGCTAGCATTGTGGGACGGTTCTTGTTCTAGGGTTAGTATAGGGTAAGCAAGGGAAGGGAAAGCGGGTTACGCGCAGAGGTCACACGGGATCTATGGATCAGTATATCTGTTTTTAAGGTTAGAATATGGTTAATTTGCAACTTTGAATCCATGTATCGCACGTTCGAGTCGTGCCGCCCCAGTCTTAAGTCAGGTTGAAGGATGATGCCGGTATCAAGACACCGGCATCATTGCTTTTTCCACACCTGTCAGATTGAGCGGATCGATTCCCTTCAAGAATTTGAAGGTGTGAGAAAACCGTGGTAAGATGGTGATGTTATGGCTATGCCACTTCTGACCACCAAACTTTACGTCCCACCGCCGCGTCCGGATCTTGTGGAGCGCCCGCGCCTGATCGAGCGCCTGAACGAGGGGTTGCGTCTGGGTCGCAAGCTGACCCTCGTTGTTGCTCCGGCCGGCTTCGGCAAGACGACGTTGCTCAGCAGGTGGGTTGCCGGGCTGGAACGCCCCGTTGCCTGGCTCTCATGCGACGAAAGCGACAGCGACCCGCGCCGCGCTACAGCTTACCTGGTGGCCGCATTGCGCACGCTCCCCGGCGCGCAGAATCTACCCTCACCTATCGGGGAATCCTTCTTAGCCACCGTTTCTGCGCAATTCGATGCCCGTAGCAGCACCCTTCTGATCGGGGAGATGATGGGCAGCCTCATCAACGAGATGGCGACGCTTCCTCCGTTTGCCCTGGTCTTTGATGATTACCACCTGATCGACAATCCATACACCCACGAGGGTATGTCTTTTATGCTGGATCATCTCCCGGCGTCGGTGCATCTGGTCATCGCCAGCCGGGCAGAACCGTCACTGCCCATCGCGCGCCTGCGCGCCCGTGGGCGACTCACCGAGTTGAATGCTGACGACCTACGCTTTATGCCGGAAGAGGCTGCGGCGTTTCTTGGGCAGATCGTGGGTTTGGGACTCACCGCCGAAGACATTGCGTGCCTGGGAACTCGCACGGAAGGCTGGATCGCTGGCCTGCAGATGGCGGGCCTCGCTTTGCAAGGACGGCTTGCCTTGCAAGGGACGCTTGCTCTGCAAGGCCAGCCTGCTTCGCAAAACTCGTCATCGGCCCAGGGGGCCACATCTGCCTTTGTTGCCGCCTTTGCCGGGGATGATCGTTACATCATGGACTATTTGGTCGAAGAGGTGCTCCAGCGGCAACCAGAAGCTGTGCGAGCGTTCCTGCTGCAGACATCAATCCTGGAACGACTGACGGCTCCGCTGTGTGATGCGGTGACCGTCCAAACGGGCAGTCAGGCGATGTTGGAGGAGCTGGAACGTTACAACCTTTTCATCTTTCCGCTGGATAACCGGCGACAGTGGTATCGTTACCACCACTTGTTCGCAGAATTGTTGCGCCATCACCTGGGCCAGCAAGTATCATCGGACGATCTGGCAGGCCTGCACTGCCGGGCCGCCGAGTGGTACGAGGCCAACGGCTTGGTCGCCGAAGCCATTGACCACGCGCTCAAAGCACCGGACCCGGAACGGGCTGTGCGCCTGATTGAGCAGAATGCCCTGGAAACGTTGCGCCGCAACGAATTGGATACTTTGCTCAAGTGGTTAGGGTCGTTAGAGCAGGGGGTCCTGCAATCCCGGCCGCTCCTGCTCATCATTCGCGCCTGGGTGGCTATCGCTCGCGGGCAATTCGACGAAGCCGAAGGCTGGGCGCGCGCTGCCGAGTCCGCCCTGGCACAGGAGGGCTGGCAGCGGGATTATCTCGACGCGCAGGGCTTCACGCCCCGGTGGATGCAAGGAAACATCGATGCGGTACGCTCCACCGTGGTGCGGGGGGCAGAGCGCATCCTATTGGCACAGCGTGCGCTGGAGAACTTGCCCGCCGCCGATGCACTCCTGAGATCTGTCATCTCGTTGAATCTAGGTGAGGCTTACGGGGAGCAAGGTGAGGTAGCGGCAGCGAGACAGGCATTCCTCGATGCCATTGCCATCGGCAAGGAGGGTGGCAATATCATTTCCGTTCTGGCGGCGATGAGCGGGCTGGGAGGGCTGCACGCGCAACTCGGCGATCTGCACAGCGCAGTAGAGGTGTGCCAGCAGGCTGTGAAGCTGGGCATAGAGAAAGGCGAACCCGGCGGGCATCCTGTACCGGCGATTGGCAACGCCCACCAGCTGTTATCCAGGTGCTACTACGAGTGGAATGATCTGGATGCTGCGCTGCACCACGCAATCCAGGCCGTCGAATGTTGCCGGCGTTGGGGACATTTTATCAACCTCGCGGATGCTTATCTGACCCTTGCCCATATACAGCAGATACGCGGCGATGCTCCCGGCGTGCGGGAAACGTTGGCCGCGATGCAGCGAGTGCTCGAGAGTGCGGCGGCGCGTGTTAGACAAACCCCTATGCCGCTGTTGGAAGGAGAGGTCGGCTGGGTAACCAAGCTAATGGAGGCGGCGCAAGCGCATCTGTCACTAGTGCAGGGCGACGTGGAGACCGCGGCGCAGCGACTGCGCCGGTGGTTACAGGAGTATGACGTTTCCGAAACGGATCTTTTCCCGTATATGCTGCGTCCACGGCTGTTCATCGCCCAACGCAGATACGACGAAGCCTTGCCTATGCTGGAGCGCGCGCGCGAACGGGCGCTGGCCCGCCAAAGAATCGCCAGCGCGATTCACATATCCATTCTGCAAGCACGCGCTCTCCACGCTAGAGGTAGCGTAGTCCAGGCAGTGGTTCCTCTGGAGCGCGCGTTGCAACTTGCTGAACCGGGCGGCTACATTCGCGCTTTCGTAGACGAGGGGGAAGCTATAGAGGCGTTGCTGCGCCGGATGTACGCGTCCGTGGGAGCACACGCCGTGACGCCCGACTACGTAGCCAAGATTCTGGCGGCGTTTCGTGAGGAGCCCAAACAAGCTACCACCGGCGACGAATTGCTGGAGCCGTTGAGTGACCGCGAGATGGAAGTCCTGTGCCTGATTGCCGCAAACATGTCCAACCAGGACATCGCCGACACACTCGTGGTCTCGCTCAACACCGTTAAAACGCACATTCGCCGTCTGTACGGCAAACTGAGTGTTAACAGCCGCCTCGAAGCCGTCGAACGGGGCAGAGAACTGGGTCTTCTGTAACTTGCAATTCACCCTCCAATATTCACCCCGCCGGGCGACACATGTCGCCCGGTTTTCTGTTACACTGAGGTTAGTGCCCAGGTTGGCACTTTTTACCGCTGAGAACGCAGAGTTCGCGGAGAATTCACAAAAATCTCCGCGCTCTCTGCGAACTCTGCGGTGAAACTCTGGCTGCGGACGGCATGACACGCTGAGAATGGATTGAGGCTAGGGGAGGAATGATGCAAGAAGTTTACCTTTCAGCAAGACACGTGCAAAAGCGCTACGGCAAAACGATAGCGCTGCAAGACGCTTCGATGGAGCTGCGGCAGGGCGAGATTCTCGCTTTGCTCGGTCCCAACGGCGCAGGCAAGACGACGTTGATCAAAATCCTGGCGACGGTCCTCATGAAGGACGCCGGGCAGGTTGAAATCTTGGGCTATGACCTGGATCAGCATGTCCAGGAGATCCGCCACCTGTTTGGCTACGTCGGCCAGGACACGGAGCGCTCCGCCTATGCCCGCCTGACGGTCGCCGAGAACCTGCACTTTTTCGGTGCGTTGCGCGGGATGAGCAAGCAGCAAATCGACCAGCAGATCGAAAAGTTGGTGGCCTATTTTGACTTTCACGCCAATCTCGACAAGCAGTTCACGCAGCTTTCCGGCGGGCAGAAGCAGACGGTGGTCATTATGCGTGGCTTGCTGCACAATCCACCGTTGATCTACCTGGATGAACCGACCAAGGGGCTTGATCCGATTGTTGCCAAGAGGATACGTGCCTTCCTCAAGCAGTTCGTCCAAAAGGAGAACAAGTCGCTTCTACTCACCTCCCACGTTCTGTCGGAAGTGGACGAACTGGCCGACCGCGTCGCGCTCATCCACCGCGGCAAAATTGCCGTCGCGAGCACGCCCGACGATCTCAAGGCTGCCGTTGGCGCTACCGAATCCATCGAGATTGAAAAGGCGGCCTTGCCCCAGGCCACTCGAGCGCGGATTGAGGGCCTTGAGACGGTGTTGTTCGGGCAAGAGCGCAACGGCCACTGGATATCTTTTGGCGTCAGTGATGCCATGCTCGGGGCTGAGTCAATCCTGCGTGTATTGCGGGAGGACAACATTCACGCCCGATTTCGCCATCACACCGTTTCGTTGGAGGATGCTTTCGTCCACCACATCGGTGAGTTGAGTGAGAAATTCGATCAATAACTGGGGCCTAACCACGTCAATTCTTGTACAATGTTCAAGAAAACGGGCGCTGAAAGCCCTCTTCGTTCCGGTTTATCCGGGTTAGGAGAAAATGATGCAATCTGTTTCGACTTTATCCAAGCCTTTTCAATCCATCGTTCGCCCAGCCGCCGTCCAGACCCTGTCCAGGCCCACCTCCGCCTGGCACATTATCAAGGCGACGGTGAGCAAAGAGTTACGCGCGACGACTCGTTACATTCCCAACATGATCGGCTCGCTGGCAAACCAGGCTGTCAGGGTGGTCTTTTTCTTGTTGCTGTCGTCGACCATTTCCATCCAGGGTGTTGGTGTGGCCGGTCAGCCGCTGGCCGGGCGCGATCTGTTCGTCGCGTTTCAGGGGGCGTTGCTGTTGACCGTCTTCATCGGCGTCACGCTGTGGGGACCGATCTCTACCGTTCGGAGTGATCTGTACAACGGCACACTCGAATTCCTGTACAGCAATCCAGGCTCGCGGTATGCCTACTATGTCGGCAGCGTGCTGGCGAAGGTCATCATCGAATCGGTGTTGTTTCTGCCACTTTACATTTTCCTGGCCGTCTACTCGCGCGCGAGTATCCCCGATTTGCTGATGGTGCTGCTGGCCTGCACGGTGATCCTGGTCGCGTTGACAGCGATGGGCGTCATGGTGGCGTTGCTGGCCTTGTTGTGGCGCCAGGTGGATTCGATTGCCCAGGTTTTGGGCGTCATGTTCGAGATGATCGGCGGTGCGTACCTGCCCGTGACGGCCTTCCCCGGTTTTATGCGCTACCTGGCGTATCCTCTGCCGCACACGTGGGGGTATGACCTTATCCGCTACTACAGCTTTGGGGGAAACTGGCAGACGCTCCTGCCGGTATGGCAGGAGTGGGCCATCATCATCGTGTTCGCCATCGGTTTTACGCTGGCCTCGCGCCACCTGTTGGGAAAAGCCGAACAACTTGCTAAGAAGAACGGCTTGCACGTGATCTAGTTTGGTCGATGGTCAATCCCATAGAAGCAAGAACGGGGCGGTGATTCCGCCCCGTTTTGGTATAACTATAGGACAACCTCCACTTGAAAGGGGTGAAGAAGTGAACAGGAAGGAATTGCAACAACTCTAGGGGCGGGGATATAGCGTATTCAGTCCAGGGAACTGCGGTAGATACAACACACAGACTCTTTGCCCGGGTTGAAGATGAGCTCCTGGCATATTGAGGGTGTTGACCTGCCCCTCATACGCCTGCCCCTCGACGCGGAACGTGTACCGGATCACCCAGGGATGGCGTCGATTGACCCGCACATACAGATTTTCTTCGACCTGCACGATTTGCCCTTCCACCGCCGTTCCGGCACGTAAGACCTCCACAGTTTTCTGCACCTCTCGATAACGCCAGATGCCGATCGCGATCCCCGCTCCCAGGAACAGAAACCCCAGCACGGCGAAAGGTATACCTACGAAAGCGGTGACGATTGCGATTGTCAAGGCCACGCCTAGCACGGCGAAGATTGCCCCTAACAAACCGAAAATGAAGGCGGCGATGCCCCACGCGTCTGTTAACAGAAGTCGCCAGGCATAGTTGTTGGCAATCGGCCGGGGAGCGGGTGGGGGCATCGGTACGTCGGTTTCTGAAATTGCTGAGACGCTCTCCGCCGGAGCCGGCATTGTACCGCCACAATTCTGACAGTTCGACCGGAATGTAGCATAAGTTGTACCACACCAGGGACAAGTGATCATTTGGTTAAGTACCCTCGCGGCCCACAAATTGGCCGAAGTACTCGATGCACACTTCCCGCCACAAGCGCGCGTTTTCCAACTGTCGTCCCAGCCGCTCGCTGACGTGTTCGTAGCGCTGTGGATCGATGTGGGGCTGCAATCCCTGCCAGGTGCGGATCATATCTTCCACAAAAGCGACGCCCTCATCGTAGCGATGTTGGAGTTCCTCCCAGAGCGTGCGCCCGGATTGCATACGATGATCCCACGCCACATGGTGGAACCACAGCAGGTACTTTTCGGGACAGGTCTCCATGCTGTCGAACTGCTCGCGCAGGGGGCTGTGATACTGCGCGGTGGCCTGGCTGCCGGTGCTGCTCCGGTCGAAGCCGAGGCCCGCCGTGTCGGCTCGATGATAGTAGACGCAGTTCCAGTCCGGTCGCGGCGCGCTATTGAAGCCTGGATCAGGTCCGTAGTGATGGCCTTCCTGCATGATGTGATGCAGACCCAATGGCGTCATGTAGTCGATGCAGGCCGGCCACGAGCCGAGCATTATGGCCTTCAGCGGCTCGACAATCTGTTGATCATTCGACCAGGTGGCCCGAATCCACTCGTCGGCGATGTCCGCCTCGCTTAATTCGTAGTCCCATGCCAGCCGCCCATAAGCGTACCAGTTGGCCTGTGAGAAGTGATGGCCGCACCAGTTACGGTCCGAGCCGGTGTTGGCAACGGCGATAATGCACGAGGTGTCCTGCCCGAACACCGAGCCGTCTGTCACTTTGGCCACCGTCGAACCTGGGCCTTTAGCGTAGGTGTCCGCGTCCAGGATTTCCTTCCACATCCCACCCAGGTAAACCAGGTGAATGGACTGCCCCAGGTATTCCTGCGCGATTTGCAGTTCGAGCGCCAGAGGCGTCTTTTCCATCGCGCCGAAGAGCGGGTGGAACGGCTCGCGTGGTTGGAAGTCTATCGGGCCGTTTTTCGCCTGCACGAAGACGTTGGGGAGGAATTCACCATCCAACGGAACGAACTCCTTGTAGGCGCATTTGGCCCGGTCGGCATCGACGGTGACGTCGTAGACGAAAGCCCGCCACAGTACCGTACCGCCGTGCGGGGCCAACGCCTCGGCGAGCATATTCGCGCCGTCGTCGTGGTTCGCGCCATAATTCTGCGGTCCCGGTTGTCCCTCCGAATTCGCCTTCACCTGGAGTCCACCAAAATCGGGGATCAGGTGGTAGATTTCATCCACTTTCTCGCGCCACCACGCGGCGACGGCTGGGTCGCGCGGATCGCTCGTCCGCAGGCCGCCAAGCTGCATCGGCGCGGAGAAAAAGGCCGAGAGGTACACCCGGATGCCGTAGGGCCGGAAGACATCGGCGAGCGCGGCCGTTTTGTGCAGGTATTCAGTGGTCAGGCTTTTGGCCTTGGCGTTGACGTTGTTCAGGCAAACGCTGTTAATGCCGATGGACGCGCAAGCCCGGGCATAGTCGTGGTAACGTGGATCGATCACCTCGGGCAATTCGTCCCAGTGCCACAGTGAGGTCCCGGCATAGCCACGTTCAATCGAGCCGGTAAGGTTGTCCCAGTGCGTGAGAATGCGGTGGCGGATCCGTGGCCGGCTGACGATGTCGAGCGCACCGGTGTCCTGCTGCGTCTGGAGCAGTCGCAGAAAGTGAAAGACGCCGGTCAGGACAGCCGTTTCGGCGTTGCCCGAGATCACAATCCAGGTAGCTGCATGCGCCGGATAAGAATGGATCAGGAATCCCTCCTCGCCCAATGCGTCGCGCTGTGCCTGGGATAGGGTCACACCCACAGCCTCAAGCGCGTCAGCCGTTCCCACCACCAGCGCGTTGCCGTCCGGCACCTGCGCTGAGATTGGCACAGCAGCGTCCAGCAGCGCCGGCAGTGCCCGCGTCAACTCGGCGCGTATAATCTCGGTCGTTGCGCTTTCACCCAGGACAAACACACTGCCAACCACCCCACGATACTGCGCCAACCGTTCTGGGTTATCCACCTTGCGATAGCGCAGCCACAATTCGTAGCCGTCTTCATTTGGGATATTCATCGTCTGTCCTCCTAAACTGACTGCTGAGGCATCGGCTGTCTCCGTGGATGCGATCTCCGGCACATCCACGGGTTTTTCCGGTCCACGTCCGCACGCCGCGAGCAAGGCTGCGTTTGCCGCCAGCAAGCCCGCCGCTTGTAGAAACTCCCGTCGCGAAAGGTACATAGGTTCAATCTGAAATTACTTCAAATATAACGCCACCAAATTCCTGTACACTCCGGTAGGGTGACGCCTTTCTCTGACACAATCGCTTGCTCGAGTACAGCTTCGCCAAAAACCGGACCGATGACGGCATGGGCCTCGGCCAACGTCGGGAAATGGAAGTCAGTTCTGATCCACATTGAGGAGAAGTGCCACTCGCTCTCGAAGTAATCATACACCGGTAAGAACAAATTGGGCGGCTGTGGTGTGGTTCTGCCCGTCTCTAACGTTTCTATAAGGATGGCAATTCCGCCAGGACGGACAACGCGCAACATTTCCCCGATCGCACGGCCGACTTCATACTGCCATCTCTCCTTATGCCACGTCACAATTTGGACGAAACTCCAGCCTTCGATGGCGATATCCGCACATCCGCTCTGCACAGGCATAATCCGACTGTCGGCTATGCCAAGGCCCCAATTTGAGTAGCTGGATTGCTTCAGATTTCTATCAGCGACCCGAATCATAGCTGGCGTCAGATCGAATGCATGAACCTGTTTTACCTGTGGCGCCAGTTGCGCGGTGATGCGTCCGGTGCCTGCTCCGAATTCCACCACTTCCTTATGGTCGATGGGGTAGAGTTTATGCAGGGCTGCAACAAGATGCCCCTGGTAGTCCTCCGACTTGACCAAGAGATCATAGTGATCAGAGTGATTCCGATATAGGTTTCGCCAGAGATTGCTACTCATATTTGTCACCATCTATTTAGCTTCTGGTGAGAGGCCAATACATCTGTAGAACTTCCCCGCTGCGATTTGCACGATACATCCACGCGTAGCAGGAGGTAATTTCAGTATACATCCGTATACCTGTATTGCCAAACTTGCGCTTTCTACCACGTAAAATGTTACCGAAGGTGGTATGGTTCTACCAAATGATAATAAGTCCTAATGACCCACCGACGGGAGTCTGTGGACAGTGTGGATAGCCGAAAAGCACGCCT
>JAFGSL010000085.1 GCA_016934645.1 Anaerolineae bacterium | reverse complement strand
GTGAATAATCGTGCCATCGGGGTGCGGGGTTGAGGTCGCTACCGGCATTTGCGTGGGAACCGCCACTGCAGCCGGTTCGGCGTCGGGCGGCTCCGCCTCCTCCGGGACGGCTGTCGCCGGGGCCTGTTCCAATGCGATGAGGCTGGCGTCGTCGAGGTAGACGTCGTTGTTGATGCGAAACCGCTCGTCCGTCCAGTCCGTCCAGGAATACGTGAAGACCGTCACTGTGATGAATTCCGCGACCGCTTCTACCTGGAAATACGTCCACACATCGTAAGCGTCGATTTCCGGCGACCACACCACACTTCCCGCCCAGGGATTGGTCCCTCCGGTGGGGTCGATTCCGATCTTGGTGTGCATATTGGCCGGACTGTTCGACTTGTCGCCTGTGGGACAGACATTCCACGTTTGGCCGGGCAAACAACTCCACGTCTGCATAAAAGCAGCGAAGCGCAGCACTGTGCCCGGCTCGATGCCGCCGACTTGTTGGTAGAATCCGGCTTCGTGTTGGCCGCCGAAGGAGAAATACTTGGCCGCCCGCAGTCCGGTGCGTACGCGGTTGGGATAGTCGGAGGCTTTGACGTCGCGGAACTCAGGCCGCCGCCAGTAGGTGGGGGCGCTCGCCTTGGCGGGGGCTTTGTCCACGTAAAAGGCGCGCCACCCTGGGCATACTTGCACTTCCGGGATGGCATCCTGGAACGGCCACGTGCGGTTGTTCGTGCTGCCCCATTCGAAGTCGCCGTTCACCAGGAGATTTGTACTTCCTTGTTGTGCCTCGACAGGGGTAGAAAGGCGTGTTCTCCCAAGCACTAGTAAACCGGCAAGTGCCACTACGCGCCAAAAACCGCCGAGTCTTCGAAGCATAAAAATGTGTTTTTGCCCTAACCTTCCCTTGAGTCTACGCGTGAGTTACTTACACGAGCGAGACGCTCAAATGAACGAGACGCTTATACAAGCGAGTCACTCTTGGCGAAGTCGATCAACTCTTCGACGTAGCCGAAGGCCAGTGCGACGACAGTATCCGCCCCTCCATAGTAGATGGCGAGCCGCCCGGTATCCGCATCACACAGCGCTGCGCAGGGGAAGACAACGTTGGGTGTATCGCCCACACACTCGTAAATCTTCTGCGGGGAGATGAGGTAGTGGCGGCTGCGTGCGATGACTTTCCATGGCTGGTCGAGATCGAGTAGCGCCACACCCGCGCTGTAGACGAAGCCATTGCACGACGTTAGCACGCCGTGATAGATCATCAGCCATCCCTCCGAGGTCTCGATGGGAATTGGTCCCGCCCCTACCTTTGTGCTCTGCCAACCGCCCACCGTTCCGAAGACGTAGCGGTGGTTGCCCCAGTAGCGCATATCAGGGCTTTCGCTGTAGAAGATGTCGCCGAAGGGCGTGTGCCCGTTGTCACTGGGGCGACTTACCATCGCGTACTTCCCCTTGATCTTGCGCGGGAAGAGCACGCCGTTGCGGTTGAAGGGCAGGTAAGCGTTCTCCAATTGGTAGAACGTCTCGAAGTCGTGGGTGTAGGCCATGCCGATGGTCGCTCCGTGGAACCAGTTGCACCACGAGACGTAGTAGCGGTCTTCGATCCACACCACGCGCGGATCGTAGCCATAGACCCAACAGTTTACTTCGGCGCAATCGCAGTCGGCGTCGTTGCAGGCGAAGTGGATGCGCTCCGGATTCAGCTCCCACGTCACGCCATCCTGGCTGTGCCCGACGTGCAGTTGCATCTGCCGCGAGGTATCGTCACAGCGAAAGACGCCGGTAAACGCGCCCTTGTACGGCACCACGGCGCTGTTGAAGATGCTGTTCGAGGTGGGGAGCAAATCTCGGGGGATGATGGGGTTGCGCGCCGAGCGCCACACCACACTACGAGTCCCTGCTGGTTTGTCTTCCCATGGGATGTTGGGTAGTGGGTTGCCGATAATCTTGATGGCCATAGAGTTCTCCTTCCTTCGAAAAAAAATCGTGCTTAAGACCTAAACATAGCATACCCAACTTTGGGAATTTGGCAACATGCGCTTGCCCCAGGGGCTTGTCATCCTCGCTTCCAGGGGAACGCCAGTTCGCCGTTCTAAGCCGGGATGCGTTATAGGACGCGGATCTGACGATCCGCTTGAAGCACACAGGAAATATGGCAACATAGTCTTGACTATAGAACATTTGTTCGTATAATAGAAGTAGAGGGTCATGATGGATACATTGCAAAAACTGCAACTTTTGGGGCCGGCAGCAGCCTTCGAACCGGCGGAGGAAGTCAGTCCGCTGGGGGAACGCGCTTCGATGCCGAATACGCCCAGCGAGCTTGCTGGTTGCATCGCGCACGCCACGCTGCCGGGCGGCAAGCGCGTGCCGATGCTCAAAACGCTTGTTTCCTCCGCCTGCGAACGCGATTGTCGCTACTGCCCCTTCCGCGCTGGGCGGGACTTCCGTCGCGCTACCTTCACCCCCGATGAACTGGCGAATTTCACCGCGCAAATTTACCGGCAGGGACTCGTCAACGGCGTTTTCCTCAGCTCAGCGATTGTGGGCGGTGGTCCGCGCTCTCAGGATCGTATCATTGCCACGGCGGAGATTCTGCGGCGCAAGTATCGTTTTCAGGGCTACCTTCACATCAAAGTCATGCCGGGAGC
Organism: Anaerolineae bacterium; assembly: GCA_016934645.1. Next base: position 1,372 of record JAFGSL010000085.1, on the reverse strand, counting down.
CGAGCGCGATCAGATCAGCGCGACAATGCAGTATGCGGATCGCGTCTCGGTTAACCTCGAAGCGCCGAATGCCCGCCGTCTGGCAGACCTCGCGCCACGCAAGCAATTCTCAGGGGAATTGCTCCAGAGACTGCGCTGGATTCACGAGTTGCGCCAGGAGCTTCCCGGACGCAGACCGAGCATCACCACGCAGTTCGTCGTCGGCGCGGTGGGCGAGTCGGACGTCGAGATTATGATGACGTCAGCCTATCTCTACCGCGATCTGGGGCTGGCGCGAACGTATTTTAGCGGCTTTAGTCCCATTTCCGATACGCCGTTGGAGTACAATCCTCCGATCCAATTGCACCGCGAGCACCGGCTGTACCAGGCCTCGTTCCTCCTGCGCGATTACGGTTTTGACGTGGAGGAACTGCCTTTTATGCAAGACGGCAATCTGCCGTTGTACGAAGATCCCAAAATGGCCTGGGCGAATCTTCACTTGAGCCAGGCCCCCATCGAGTTGAACACCGCCGCACGCGAGATGCTGCTGCGCATTCCGGGCATCGGTCCCACCAGCGCTGACCGGATTCTCCGTGCGCGCCGTCAGGGGACGCTGCGCTTTCTCAGTGACCTTAGTAAACTGGGCATTGCTACGAAGCGCGCCGCGCCGTACATTCTACTGGACGGGCGGCAATCTCCACGCCAACTCGCGTTCTGGACAGGATAGCGGGCGCATTTCAACTTAAGGTGGGACGCACTTACACCTGGAAAATGGTGGGAAAACGCCAAAATGCCTGGTTACAGGTCAACCAAGTGCGTCCCACCTGGCAAGTCGCCAATTTGCAAAAACTGCAAATTCGGGTAAACTCCTCAACATCTTAATGTAGGAATGGAAAAGGAGGAGTTTATTGTTATGGCAGCAGATATGGTGATTTCGTTTCCCGGCGGTGAGCGTGTGGACGCAGCAGCCGACAACATAGTGATCAAAACAGATCAAAATGGTTCGGCCCCGACCCCCTTTGCCTTGTTCCTGGCGTCGATAGGAACGTGCGCGGGCATCTACGTCCTGAGCTTCTGCCAGCAGCGTGGATTGCCTACGGAGAACATTCGCATCCGGCAGAGTATGGTGTCCGACCCCCACACGCACATGATCAGCCAGGTCAACCTGGATATTGACCTGCCCACAGGTTTCCCTAAGAAATACAAAACCGCTTTGATCAAGTCGGCACAACTGTGCGCGGTCAAGCGTCATCTCGAAAATCCGCCGTATTTCAAGATCGAGACGCATATTGGGTAAACTGTATTGAACTCTACTTTCCGCTAAATTGATGCTGCTGTAGAGACTTGTGCTAACAGATAGACAACCAATACTAACCGGAGCACGCTCCGGCAG
>JAFGSL010000084.1 GCA_016934645.1 Anaerolineae bacterium | reverse complement strand
CTGCCGGAGCGTGCTCCGGTTAGTATTGGTTGTCTATCTGTTAGCACAAGTCTCTACAGCAGCATCAATTTAGCGGAAAGTAGAGTTGAATGGATAAAACGGATTGTATGTGACCTTCAAAAACAAACCCGGTACATCTTATGTACCGGGTTTGTGATGGCTATGACGACAATTATTTTGTCTCGCGATAAACGACGTGCTTGCGCACAAAGGGATCATAGCGGCGCATCTCCAGCCGCTGCGGATCGTTGCGGCGGTTCTTCTCTGTGAGATACATGTGCCCGCTTTCAGTACTCTTCATCTTAATCAAAACCCGAGCGCCCTTTTTCTTTGCCATAATGCCTCCTCCTGACTTTGTCCCACAACCCTGATAGGGTTTGCCAGCATCGAATGTAAGCTTTACCAGAGGTCATTATAACGTGGTTAGACATACTGTCAAGCTTCTCTTGGCATGTCGTTATAAAGTGCTATACTGCGGTTTTGGTTTGGGCTGTGTTTGTGGTGGAGAGAGGATAGTGATGACAAAACGAGGACTAGGCCGAGGATTGGACGTTTTGATTCCTGTGGACGAGACGCTGGCGGGCGGCGTGCAGGATGTGCCGTTAGAGGCAATTACCCCCAATCCGCATCAGCCACGTGGATCTATCACCACGGAGGGTTTACAGGAACTCGCTAGTTCGATTCGCGAACATGGCATTATCCAGCCGCTTATCGTCACGCGCAAGGCCGAAGGTGGTTACCAGTTAATTGCTGGAGAACGTCGCTGGCGTGCAGCGCGGCTTGCGGGATTGCAGCAGGTGCCCGTCATCGTGAAGGATGCCGCTCCGCAACAGATGCTGGAGTTAGCGCTGGTGGAAAACGTTCAGCGCGCGGATCTCAATCCTCTGGAAGAGGCTTTGGCCTACAAGCAGCTAATCGAAGAATTCGGCCTGTCGCAGGCGGACGTGGCGCAGCGGGTAGGGAAGAGCCGTCCGGCTATCGCGAATACACTGCGGCTGTTGCTGGCTTCGCCTGCCGTACAAGCCGCGGTGATGGAGGAGACGATCACGGAAGGGCACGCTCGTGCGTTGTTGGGGTTGCCCCGTCAGGAAGACCAGGACGCCATGCTACGCATCGTTATCCAACAGGAATTGAACGTGCGCCAAGTCGAGGCGCTCGTCCAGCAATTCGCGCGTCCTCAAAAACCCAAGCCCGCACCAATACCTGAAGTCCAGGCATTGGAAGAAAGTTTCGAGGCATCCCTGGGCACGCGCGTGCGCCTCAAAACTGGGCGCAAAGGCGGGCGGGTGGTGATTTATTATTACTCCGACGAGGAATTTCGGGCTCTCTATGAACGGCTGACCGGTGAGACTTTGTAGATTGATAATTGGAAACGGATATGACATCTAAAGCTGCGGCGATTGTGCGTGAAAAAACCGAACAGGCGGTTGAGATTCTCAAGGAGAAAGACGTCGATCTCTGGATTACATTTGTGCGAGAGACAAGCCAGGTGAAGGATCCGGTGATGGATCTGCTTATGGGCTTCGATCTCACCTGGACTTCGGCGCTGCTTATCCATGAAAGCGGTGCACGTTCCGCCGTTGTAGGACGCTACGATGTCCCCAACGTCGTGCGCCTGGGCGCGTACAATCGCGTCATTGGGTACGACGAAGCCTTCCAGCAGCCGTTGATCGCGGAGATCGAGGTTCTGCGCCCACGCCAGATCGCCATTAATTACTCAGAGAGCGATCCGGCAGCGGATGGGCTGACCTACGGGATGTTCCGGGTGCTCTCGCGGGCGCTGGCAGCGACACCGTATTCCGACTGTTTGGTCTCAGCAGAAGCGATCATCGCTGCTCTGCGTGGTCGCAAAACAGCTTCGGAAATTCAGCTCATCAAGGCAGCGGTCGAACGCACGGAAGAGGGTCTGGCACAGCTACAACAGTTCATTCGTCCCGGCGTAGCGGATACAGAAGTGGCCGATTTCTTGCACAACTTCCTCATGGAAAACGGTTATGGTGCGTCGTGGGAGTGGGATTATTGTCCTGTCGTCACGGTTGGGCCTGATTCGGCAGTGGGGCACGCGATGCCTGCTGGCTTGAGGATCGAGGCCGGTCATCTGGTCCACGTCGATTTTGGCATTTCACGTGACGGTTTTGTCTCCGATTTGCAGCGGACGTGGTACGTGGCCCCTGCAGGCGAAACGACCATCCCCGAAGCTGTCCTGCGTGCGTGGGATGCGGCAACCGTCGCCCTGGAAGCCGGGCGCGCGGTGCTGAAACCCGGAGTTCGAGGCTGGGAAGTCGATGCGGCAGCCCGTCAGGCGCTTGTAGATGCGGGATATCCCCAATATATGCACGCTTTTGGGCATCATATTGGACGTACAGCTCACGATGGCGCAACCGTCCTGGGTCCGAAGTGGGAACGCTACGGCAGTTCCGTGGAGGGTGTGATCGAAGAAGGTAACGTTTTTGCCATAGAATTGGGCGTCGCGGTCCCAGGGCGCGGCTATATTGGGCGTGAAGAGAATGTGGTCATCACGGCCAACGGTGCGGAATATCTCAGCCACCCTCAGGAGCGTCTCTGGATCGTGTAACTTATTCGCCATATAACACAAGGCCCAGGATATTCCTGGGCCTTGTTCATGTGCACTTTACCGCACTTGTATTTTAAACACGTTTGTATTTTAAACACGTCTACTCTGGCCAATTGATCCGGTAGACACACAACCCCCCGCGGGATGCCAGTGCCTGTAATCGCTCTGGATCGGCGTCGGTTAACTCGCGGATGATGGTCTCATCAATCTCGCACGTTTCGTGGTGGCTCTGGGCGACATGATGGTAAGGACAACTGCTGACATAGATAAAATACTGGCCATCTTTGTCTTTGTCCCAGCGGGCGACAAATCCTTGCTGATTCATAAAGGCTAACGCGCTATCCATACGCGCGTCGCGGTCTTCCGGCAAGTTCCCCGCACTGGCTACCATGCGTTTAGCGGTTTCGCGCAGAAAATTCAACTGCTCTTCCTGAGGGAGACAAGCCTTCAGCGTGTCCAACATCGCGTTTGCTAGGCCGCTGTAATTGTTGGGGAACAGATCGGCAGCGGTAGAGGTTAACCGATAGACGTAGCGTGGACGTCCAGGCCGGTTCGAGCGGTGAATCTCAGGCTCAGTGATATATCCTTCAGAGCGCAGAATTTCTAGGTGATGGCGCACCGTAACGCTGGTCAGTTTTAGTTCACGACTTAATTCTTGAACGGTGACCTCGCCGCGACGCTTTAGGATTTCCAGGATTTGTTGTCTCGTGTCCTGCATGGCCGTCTCTCCACCTAACTCTGTGATGCTTGTATGTCGAATTATTTTAGTAAAAAGATGTATTTATAAACAAGTTCATTGTAACATTATAAATGTGTTTTGTCAAACCTATATTTTCTTTTTGCTGCTGGATAGGCCCTGGTTACATTGGTGTTTCATCAGGAGTGTGCTATAATCGCTTCGATTTGTCAATGGAGGTACAAGCGTGTTTGAGATCAAAAAAGAAGTGTTAGCAACGCACGAAGCGCTCCTTAATGTCGAAATAGAGGAGGCAGCGGTTAAAGAAGCGATGCGGAAAGCCGCACGCGTTATGTCTCAGAAGTACAATATCCCTGGCTTCCGCAGGGGAAAAGCGCCCTACGCCAAAGTTGTAAAGTACGTTGGCGAGGCAGCGCTTCTTCAAGAGGCGGCGGATGCCATGCTTGAGGAAATTTATCCAGAAATCCTCGACAAAGCTGAAGTCGATCCCTATGGGCCAGGGGAACTGCAAGATATCAAGCCTGATCCTTTAACCTTCATCATCCGCGTGCCGTTGTCGCCGGAGGTTGTCTTAGGAGATTACAACAACCTGAGTCTGGAATGGGAAGATGTCATCGTGAATGACGAGGAAGTTGCCGATGTCCTGGAACAGGTCCGCGAAGAACACGCCGTTTTGGAAGCTCTGGAGCGTCCGGCTGAATACGGCGACGAAGTCCATATCAATGTTCTCGGCACGGTTGACAGCGATGTCATCGTTGAAGAGGATGACATTGAAGTCGTGCTCAAGGAAGACGTTCCTTTTGTCGCGCCGGGATTTGTCGAGGCTCTGGTCGGGATGAGCCTCGATGAGGAGAAATCGTTCACGGTAGTTTTCCCAGAGACTTTCAGCGAAGAGAGTCTGCGCGGTGAGGAAGGCGAATTCGAGGTCAAAGTCGTTGGCGTCTACGATCGCGTGCTGCCTGATCTCGACGATGCGCTTGCCAGCACGGCAGGATCTTTTGAGACACTCGAAGAGTTGAAGCAGGATATTTACACCCGGTTACTGGAGGCCAAGCAGCGTCACGCGCAGGAACATTACCGCGATGATCTGGTATCCGTCCTGGTCGCGCAGTCCGATGTGCATTATCCTCCAGTGATGGTGGAACATGCGCTCGATGATATGATTGAGGATATGGGCAGACGCATCCAACGCGAACAACGTATGTCGCTCGAAGATGCTATACAATTGCAAGGTATAACCGTGGAACAGCTCCGTCAACAGATGAAGCCACAGGCCGAAGCGGATGTCAAGCGTTCCCTCGTCTTGACGGAGTTTGCCGAAGCGCAGGGCATCGTCGTCAGTGACGATGAAGTGGTGCAGGAATATCAGAGCTTTATGACCGCTATGGGACAGGCACATCGAGTCGAAAGTATGCCGCTCACACTTGATTCGCCTATGGGGCACAATCTGAGGATGGGCATCTTGAGTCGCAAGACACTGGAACACCTCGAAAAGATTGGACGTGGCGAAGTTGATGCCGACGCTGTGATGAAAACGCCGGAAATCGCCACGGAAGAAGCGTCTACGGAGTCTGAAGACATAGTGGAGGAGACTGTTATAGAAGCAGAAGACGCGCCAGTTGTTGAAATAACTCCTGAGCAAGAGGAAGACGCACCCACCGCTGAAACAACAGAGGCGCAAGAAGAAGATACGCTCCAAGCGTAGTGGAAGAGGCAACTATGTATCCGTTAACTCCAAATGTAATTGAAGACACCCGGATGGGTGATAGAGTATACGATATTTACTCGGTGCTGCTCAAAGAGCGCATTATTTTCTTAGGAACACCCATCAATGCAGTTTTTGCAAACGAAATTGTGGCGAAGATGCTTTTCTTGGATCGCGAGGACCCCGAACGGGAAATCTCCCTCTACATCAACTCGCCCGGTGGTGAAATCTCGGCCGGGCTTGCTATCTACGACACAATACAATTGATCCAGGCACCCGTCTCTACCATCGCCGTGGGGATGACGGCCAGTATGGCGACTGTTTTGCTCACAGCCGGGACCAAGGGTCGTCGTTATGCGCTACCGTACGCGACGATTCACCTGCACCAGCCCCTCGGTGGCGTGCAGGGGCAGGCCGCCGATATCGAGATCGCGGCGAAGGAAATCCTGCGACAGCGTGATCTTCTCAACGGCATCTTACGGCACCATACTGACCTGGATGATGCACAAATTGCCCGACTTACTGACCGCGATTTCTATATGACGGCACAAGAGGCTGTAAAGCACAACATCGTGGACAAGGTCCTCGAGCCTACAGACAAATAGACTGTGCCTGCATGATCTAACAACACGACCGTCCGGTATAGAGGACGGTCGTGTTTTACTTGGTGTACGTTAGATTTCTCCTTTCACGGATTACGCGCCCTGTGCGCTTGCTTTTTTTGTAGATAAGAGCATACTATATTAAAAGGTAAGTGGATGGCGATCTCGAGGTTTGATGACATATATCGTGGAGAACCTGTATGCAGCCTAAAATCTTGAACCCAACCGAAGAAGCGCTGGTAGGTATCGAGCGGCACTGGTTGACCAATCTACAAATCGCCTTGGCACAGTTTTCGGCCATGCCGGAGGATCGCGCTGCTCTGGAACGATCTATCCGACAGCTCGACGAGCTTTTTCTCCTTGTCGTGGTGGGCGAGTTCAATGCCGGGAAAAGTGCCTTCATCAACGCATTGTTTGGACAGCCACTCCTGAAAGAAGGCGTCACCCCAACGACCTCCCGCATCCAGTTGCTTAAACATGGTAAAAACTTTGAGCGCGTTGCCATCGAAGGGGCGGTGGATACCTATACGGCCCCTATTGGTTGGCTGGAAGAAATCAACATTGTCGATACGCCAGGCACCAACGCCATCCACCGCGAGCATGAAGCCCTCACGCAGGAGTTTGTCCCCCGCTCTGATTTGGTGTTGTTTGTGACTTCGGTGGATCGCCCGTTCACGGAGAGCGAGCGCGCTTTTCTGGAGCACAGTCGTGACTGGGGAAAGAAGGTCGTTATCGTGCTCAACAAGGTCGACATCTTGGACACTCCAGAGGATGTCATGCGCATCGAGAACTTCATTACTGAGAATGCGCGCGTGCTCTTGGGCTTCGCCCCCGAGGTTTTCCCGATTTCTTCACGACAGGCCTTGCGTGCCAAGCAGAAGGAAGATACTGCCTTGCTGGCTGAGAGTCGGATCGAGGCCTTGGAGCATTATATCATCACGACGCTGGACGAAAAAGAACGCATCCGTCTCAAGCTGCGTAATCCTATTGGTGTGGCGCTGCACCTGATCGATAAATATACTCAGATCGTCCACGAGCGGCTGGCTTTATTGGAAGACGATTTTTCCGTAATCGCCGATGTGGAGCGCGAAACGACGATGTACCGGGAAGACCTATCCCAGCAATTCCACTATCGTCTCGCCGAGGTAGATAACGCCCTCTACGAGTTCGAAAACCGTGGTATGGCCTATTTCGACGAAACCGTGCGTCTGTTGCGCATCTTTGATCTGGTGAACAAGCCGAAGTTACAGGAAGAGTTTGCCCATGAAGTGGTTGGGGATGTTCCACAAGTTGTTGAGCAGCGCGTCAACGAGATCATCGATTGGCTAGTAAGCAGCAATGTGCGTCAATGGCAGGCTGTGCAGGAGCATGTTGTGAGCCGGAGGGAGAAATACGAGGAGCACCTTGTTGGGCAGACTGGGGGGAGTTTCACCTATGATCGTGCCCATTTACTCGATACGGTAGGGCGTGTGGCGCAGCAAGTCCTGGAGAATTACGACAGAATGGAGGAATCCACCCGCATCGCTGCCGCGGTGCAACGGGCGGTCGCCAGCACAGCTTTGGTCGAGGTCAGTGCGTTGGGCCTCGGTGCAATTGTCACGACATTGGCCACGACAAGCGCTGCCGATTTAACCGGCATTCTCGCTGCCGGAACCGTGGCAGTCTTGGGATTGCTCGTAATCCCCGCCAAGAAGCGCGCGGTCAAGAAGGAACTGCACGACAAAATCGCCGCAGTGCGCGAGCAGCTTATGCATAGCCTGAACACGCAATTCACCCGAGAATTGGAGCGTGCGCTACACGACATCGAGATCACGATTGCACCATATACACGCTTTGTCCGTGCGGAGCGTAAGAGCTTACAGAATATGCACGATGAACTGACGAACATCAAAAACTGGCTAGAACGTCAGGCGCATACCATTGATGCGTTGTAGGGGTGCGTTTCACTTTTAAGGTGCAACGCACTTCAACTGCATGTAACTTGACTTTTTGCCGTGCGCAAGTGCGTTGCACCTTACATATCGCCTTAATTCAGAAACGCACCCGCGTTGTAGTTATGAATTGACATCAATCAGAGGCCGTGTTACACTAATTGTATACGCAGCATAAAGAGACGGCGCGAGTTTTACGACGCTTTTTCGCGACGCATTTTTGCGCCTTGACTTTCTGGTTGCTTGCTGTATTTTCATTATAAGAATGGTGAATCTCAATCCAGGTCTAGGTTAAGGAGGTCCAAATGCGCGGCAACAAAACCTTACTTATCGTTGCAGTATTGCTTATCGTCCTCGTTGTAGTGGCAGGTGGTGCGTATTATTACCTGAGGATCCTGAACCCTCCCCCCCCTAATGGTGATGATCTGGTCGAAGCGACGCCGACGCCGGAGCCGGTCGTGTATACGGATATAGTAATCGCGATGCAGAACATTAGCCGCGGATTGGAGATCAAAGTCGAAGACAACGCGATTGCCCTTCAGCGCTGGCCTCAAGATGCTCTACCACCTGAATATTACACTTCCTTAGAAGAGATTGATGGCAAATTCGCGCGGATGGACATTCCCCGTGGGATGCCAATCTTGCCCAATATGCTTGGCGCACCTGGTGGGATGTTGGCAGCCTCTGGCTCAGCAGCGGCGCTCTTTGAACCTGCAGACCGGGTGGCCTATGCAATTCCGATGGACACACAAGGAGCGGTGGCTTGGGCGCTCAAACCCGGCGACCGCGTCGACGTGATTGCTGCGTTGTCGATTACTTCTCTGGATCCACAGTTGGCTGCCGAGAGTATCAAGCAGTTTACGACCCTGGTTGAAAATGAGGATATGCCTACTCAGATTGGCTATTATGGGCATTTCGAGTTACTGCCCAACGGTCATTATGCTGGTGTGATGGGCCTCATCACCAACTCGTTCACCAGCCTGATCGTCCAGTTGACCGTTCAAGATGCCGTTGTCTGGCATGTCGGCTTGTGGGAGGACGTTGAGTCGAGTGCAATTGTAAGCGCAACGCCTGCGCCTGCCGACGACACTGGTGACGAGGAAGGATCCGGTGGTGGTCTTCTTGGTGGGGCTGCATCTGCGGCGGCCACACCGGAGGCTGTTTCGTCAGCCGCGCTTGTGGAGTATCGTGATGTTGAGCCGATCACCTTGCTTGTTAGCCGCGAAGATGCGTTGATTTTAAAATATCTCATGGAGATGGGGGCTGATTTGGACTTGGTTTTGCGCTCGGCCAGCTTTACAGGCACGGTCATTCAAACGCAACCCGTTTGGTTCCGGTACATTCTGGACAAGTATCAGTTGCCGGACACAATGCCTACCGATGTTGTCGCCCCTGCGGCTGTGCGTAGGCCACTAGAGGTTCCGCCTATTGCTACGCCAGAGCCGGTTGAGTAGGGAATAGGTGTATGGCCGATAAAATCCGTGTAATGATTGTCGACGATATCGCGGAAACGCGCGAGCAGCTGCGTAAGCTACTCTCGTTTGACCCGGATATCGAAGTCGTCGCTATGGCCGGTAGCGGTGAAGAAGCTCTGAAAATCATCACAGAGGTCTTCCCCGATGTGGTGTTGATGGATATCAACCTGCCTGGTATGGATGGTATTGTCACAACCGGCAAGGCTGTGGAAGTTCTCCCAACAGTGCAGGTTATTATGCTCTCGGTCCAGGGAGAAACCGACTATATGCGCCGGGCGATGATGGCTGGCGCGCGGGATTATCTGACCAAGCCGCCGAGTGCCGACGAATTGTTGGACGCCATTCACCGCGCTTTCACGACGCGACAGAAAATGGGAACGGGCCCGCTCACTCCTGCTCCAGGACAACCGCAGGTTGCTGTAACTACCGCCGCGCGGGCTACTAATGCCAAGATTGTAACAATCTACAGTCCAAAAGGTGGTACAGGATGTACTACACTAGCGGTCAACTTGGCAATTGCGATGCAGACAGCGTTGGGGGCAGATGCCAAGGTGTGTCTTGTCGATGCAAATCTGCAATTTGGGGATGTCGCCATCTTCATGAAACTGCAGGCGACCCGTACACTTGCCGATCTAGCTCCGCACGCACAAGATCTGGACGGGGACCTGTTGCGAGGTATTCTGGTACCACACACATCCGGCGTGCAAATCCTGGTTGCGCCGGCACTACCTGAGGAGGCTGAAGTATTTCGTGAGGGCGGCGTTGAGGACAGTGGCGCTAATGCGCGACTCAAGACCATTCTAGAATTCGTGCGGCGAGAGTTCGATTATATCATCGTTGATACGCCACACCAAGTCGATGATGTGATTTTGGCGGCTTTGGATGCAAGCGATTTGTTCACTGTCGTGACGCGCCCAGTCATTCCTGAGATACGTGGGGCACGCCAGTTTATTGATTTGTTGCAAAAATTGAGTTACCCTATGGATAAGGTCTCTCTGGTCATCAACGGGGTTGATAACAAACGCATGGGTATCCAGCCTGAAGCAATTGAGCGTGCAATGATGCCTGCTATGATTCACATTCCTTATGATGAGCGCATTGCGCTGCGCGCTGCCAATTACGGCGAACCGCTTATCCTCAAGAACTCACGGACTCCAATTGGGCAGGCGATTGTTAACTTTGCAACCGAAATACAAAAGCACTTCGCGCAACCGGTAGAAGATACTGCCGGTCCTGTGAGTGAAGCGCAGAAACGACCAGGTATAGGTCGTTTGTTATAGTCTGAAGTGGGGAGATGAGCTGTGTCACTCTTGCGCAGAATTGAGAAGAAGCCCTCGCCTTCACAGGCGCCCGCATCCGTTGCGCCCGAACCAACCATCAGTGATGCAGGTGGAGAAGTACAACGGCGTGCCGTGCCGCGTGCGCGGGATGCCTATATGGACTTGAAGACCCGCGTGCAGAACCGCCTCATCACCGAAATGGATCCTACGATGGATGTGTCCCGCACTGCCGAAGTGCGCGCGACAATCAAAGAGTTGTACGAAGCGATTCTTCAGGAAGAGAGCATTATCCTGGGACGTAAGGAGCGCGACTCACTCTTTGAGCAGATTGTAGCGGAGATTATAGGGCTTGGGCCGCTGGAACCTCTGTTGGCAGATGAAACCATTACAGAGATCATGGTGAATGGTCCCAAGAAAATCTTCGTGGAACGCCGAGGCAAAGTGCAGCGGGTGAACCTGGCTTTTGAATCCAACGAACACTTGATGCGGATTATCGAGCGCATCGTAGCACCGTTGGGCCGCCGTATCGACGAGAGTAGCCCTACCGTGGATGCGCGCTTGAAGGATGGTTCGCGAGTTAACGCCGTCATTCCGCCGATTGCTTTGGTTGGTCCCACATTGACTATTCGTAAGTTCTTCAAGAAACCGCTTACGATTGAAGACTTGATTCGCTTCGGTTCGATCACTGAGGAGGCAGTCGAGTTCTTGCGAGCTTCCGTAATTGCCGCCGTCAATATTGTCGTTTCCGGTGGCACAGGCACCGGGAAGACGACCTTTCTCAACGTGCTTTCGAGCTTCATCCCTTCGGACGTGCGCATTATCACGATTGAGAATGCGGCGGAGTTGCAACTCCGTCAGGAGCACGTCGTCACCCTGGAATCACGCCCCCCCAACGTGGAAGGCAAGGGAGAGGTGAGCATCCGAGATTTGGTGATCAACTCGTTGCGGATGCGTCCAGACCGCATCGTGGTGGGTGAGTGCCGTGGTGGTGAGTCTTTGGATATGCTTCAGGCAATGAATACTGGTCACGAAGGGAGTATGACCACGCTCCACGCCAACAACACCCGTGATGCACTCTCGCGATTGGAAACAATGGTATTGATGGCCGGCATGGAGTTGCCCCACCGCGCGATTCGTGAGCAAGTGGCCAGCGCTATCGACATGATTGTGCAGTTGGAGCGCATGCGCGATGGGTCGCGCCGCGTGACCTCCATAACCGAAGTCCAGGGCATGGAGGGCGATGTGATTACCACTGCCGACATTTTCAAATTCGAGCAAGCCGGCATTGAAGAGGGAAAGGTCATTGGACGCTTACGGCCAACTGGGATCCGCCCCAAATTCATGGAAAAAATCGAGGAATCCGGCATTCATTTACCACCATCGATCTTTGGCGTGGCGCAGCGTGTACGTTACTAGCATATGATGTACTTGGTGGATAGAAAGGCGAATAAACCATGAACCCCATTATACTTATTGGTGGTGGTGCGGTTGTCCTGATTTCGATCATCTTGCTGGTGGCGGGCCTGTCGGGCAGACCTGCTGGCCAGGAGCTTGTCGAAGAACGCCTGGGCGATACCGAAAAGAAACCCAAGAAGAAAGAGAAGAAAGCTAAACGTGAATCTGCCGTTGGGGCAGCGGTGGACCGCGCTGTAGAGGGGCGCGGGTTTGCGCAAAATCTGGCGACACAGCTAGCGCGTGCCAACCTCAAGTGGACAGTCGGCGAGTTCATTGTGATGACTGTGGTTTTTTCCGCCAGTGCTGGACTGCTCTTTTTTATCCTTAAGCGTATTATTTTCGTGCCGGTCGGCATTTTTGGCGGTTTTTTTCTCCCACGTATCTATCTTTCCACAAGGAAGAGCAAACGCCTCAAGGAATTCAATAATCAACTGGGTGATGCTCTGAACCTGATGGTGAACTCGCTGCGTGCTGGTTACAGCACAATGCAGGCGATGGAAGTTATCTCTAATGAGATGCCGGCACCTATCTCCGAAGAAT
>JAFGSL010000083.1 GCA_016934645.1 Anaerolineae bacterium | reverse complement strand
TTGTTGATCACGGTGTAGGGATACGAGCCGAATTTGGCCTCAATGAACTGGTACGTCAGCCCTTTGGTCGTCTGCAGGACTTTGTCGCGCATCAGGCGGGCCAAAATGCGGCAGGCCTCTTCGCGAGTGGGCGCGATGATGTTGACGCGCTCGAAGTAATCGCAATCGCCGGGATAAGACTGGATCTTCGACTGTGCCGCCGAGCCGGAAAGCGCCAGGGCTGTTTCCACAACGCCAGGTTCATCGACGAATTCCACGAGTTGCCCGATTTTGCGAAAATAGGCCAGGTCATCGGGAGCGAAGTCGAGCATTGTAACTTTGTGACCGAAGACCCCGGATCGCGTATCAACGACGACATCACCCGCCCCTGCTGAAGCCGCGATCGCCGTCAACCATTGCAGCGCCTCTTCTTCGTCAACTTCAACGCCCAGCCGGCGCGCCGATTCGATGATGTTTGTAAGTTCTTTTCGTGGTGCTTGCATAGGAGAACCTCCTCAGTAAATAGTGTATGTAGCGCGGGCGAGATGCCCGCGCTACATTTGCATGATCGTTGGTGTGGAATCCCACATGGGAACTCCTTGAAAATAGAGATTGGGGGATTAGGAAATTTGTAATCCCCAATCCCAAGTCCCTAATCCCTCCGCTCCGCGAGGAGCTTGCGCATGATTTCGGCCTGATCCTGAGCATCGTGCAGAGCGTTGTGTGTGAGGGAATGTCCGTCCAGATAACGCTTGGCAAGATAGACCATCGATGTTTCGTGCCATTGCACGCCGCTCAAGCCCATATAGAGTGCCTTGATATCCAGCGCATTATGTCTGAACGGATTGCGGCCCAGATAGCGGTGAAAGTAATCGCAAACAAACATCCAATCAAAGGGAGCGTTAAAGGCAACGAACACAGAGCGATGTCCAGGTGGTGTCTCGCGCAAGATCCAGGCTTCGAATTGCGCCATCGCTTCTTCCGGGGGAAGGCCGTATTCAGCCAGATACTCCAACGTCAGCCCACTCACCTGCAGGGCATGTGGCAGTGCGTTATCGTTCACGGGCTGCACTTCAATGTAGAATGTCCGCGTCGGATCGACGACAAGACACGCGCCGATGGAGAGTAACGAGTATGAACCGGGATTTGGCCCAGCGGTTTCTACATCAACGGAAAAATAGGTTTCAGAATGGTTCATGACTACCGTTGCAAGCTAAAGAAAGGCGGATATTCAAGGAACTGGAACATGAGAAAAAGTGGTCGGGAAGTGACAAGTATTTCACGCAAGTAAGGACGCAAAAACGAACCAAAGTAAGCCATCCGCATGGAGTTCCAGGTCTGAACATTCCGCCAGCGTACGCTGACTGCGACGCCCCACGTGTTGTAGATCAACGCCATAATGAGCAGCGCCAGAACAATCCCGACGATTGCCCCAAGGATGTTATCTAACACCTGAAGCTTTGGCAGTGTTGTTTCTCGAAAGAGCGACTTGCCGATAAAGTAAGCACCGATAAACAACGGTACTGTGAGCACAGCAAAGATGATGGTCTGCGTCAGAAGCATACTCGGCACATGGCCGCCCACCACACCAGCTAATGATCTGGCGATACCGTGAAGCATATCCGTCGCCAGAGTGAGTAGCCCTGTTCCTGTGGTAATCAGGTAGAAGCTCACCAGCGTAACCACCGCCCGCAAGAAACCATCCATCGTGCAGAGAATAATCACAATCAAGCCCAGCAAGATCAACAAGCCATCCAAAATTGTCATTGGTTCCCCCTAAGTACCTATCCAAGAATTTAACATTGACGCACCAGAAACGCTCGCAGGCATAACTTTCGGTTAGAGTCTAATTCTTCTCAGGATTCAGGTTTGAGCGCCGTCACCAGAAAGAACGGCAGATGAGCAATCTGTGCCCACGGGCTGCGACGCACCGCCGCTTCCATTTCGATCGTTTCCAATAGCAGGGCTTCCGCTGCGGTCAACGGCAAGTCGCGCAGGAAATCGAAGCGCGCCGCCGCAGGAGCATAGAGCGATTCGAAGAGCCCAACGTTTACCGTGAACCCACGCGCCGCTAACGCCACTGGCAACGTACGCCCGATCAATGGGTCGGCACCAGCGCGTTCCAAAGCAGACAGCCAGAGAGAGCGCGCGGCAATCTCCGGCGGATGTTCGATTATGCCGCCGTAGTCGGGTTCCAAAGCCACCAGCACTCCGCCAGGACGAAGCACGCGATGGATTTCGTCTAGCGCACGCGCCACAGGTCGTACCCACAGCAAGGTCAACTGCGTGAAAACTAGATCGAAGATGGCGTCGGCAAATGGCAGCCGCCGCGCATCCCCGCCAGTTCGCAGTGCACCGGTATACACTGCCCCGCTGAAAGCGGCCCCTTCCCGCAGTGCTGCTACCGCGCAATCCAGCGCCACGATCGGCCCCCTGGCACGGCGCACCAGCTCGCCCGTCACCGCACCATATCCCGCGCCCAAATCCAGAACACGCTTCCGGCGCGCGATGCCAACCTGGCGAAATAGCCGTCCGCGCGCTGGCGCCAGCCATTCCGCCTGCTGCACCAGCATCTCCGACGCCGGCAAATCGTACTTCACCAATCGCCCAATTTCCATAAAAGTTGTCAGCCTTCAGCGGTCAGCGATCAGCAGCTAATAGCTGAAGCTGAGGGTTGATAGCTATCTCCCCCCACCCGCACAGGCGCAGGCACAGGCGCAGCCCGCACAGGCACATCCACCTCCCCCACTGCCGCCGCTAGATTTTGCCAACGCCGTGAAGATATCGCCTGTGACTTTGTCCGCGCCGCTAAGATCGATGAAGCCGCCTTTTGCACCAGGGATGTTCAGCGAACCGGGCATGATGGCCGCCGCCATACCGCCCATCGTCGATTCGGCCCACCCGGAGAATGAGCCAGCGACGTCGCTGAGCCGCGTACGCCCGCCGATGGCCAGTCCGCTTGATTTCGAGGAAGCCCTGGCAGTTCCGATAGAGCGCGGACCGCGCGCCCACACTGGCCAATAGCTGTAGCCCCGGTGCGTGAGCACAGTGGGATAGTTGTCGTTCATCATCACCCAGGGCAGGTACTTATCCAGATATTTCTCACGCGCCTCGACCTCGCCGAGTGAAGACGCCTGTTCCATGGCTCGATCAATGACACGGCGATAATACTCCTGTGTGTCGGATAGATCAAAGCCCTTCATCTTCGCCACTGTCGCCTTGATAAGCAGCTCAGTGGGCTTGCCAAAGTCGATGTCGCGCACGGCTTTGCCGTGATTGCGCTCGATCAACGTGAGATAGCCGTCTTCATAGGCATGGATGATAGTACCTTTCTCCTGAGCGACTTTACGGCGATGTTGGCGGTAGTCTTTAGCCGTATTCGCGGCCTTATTGGGGAGAACCTGGAAATCCTGCGTCACCTCCACCGTAAGCGGATCGTCTTTCGTTACTTCGATAACGCCTTTTTCCAGCAGACCAAAGAGCACCAACGTAAGAACCTTGTTGAGCGGCATCTCGATCAAGACACCGGCCTCCGGCGCGGTCAGGCCACGCTTGATACCGCCACCTTCTACCTGTGCGATGGCGGGCAGGTAGGTCTTGCGTTTCTTTTTCACTTGTATTCCGTACTTCTCTAACAGGGTTTACAATGGTAAGATAGTGACACCCATAGCATAGCTGAGGTGTCACCATGCTAACCAA
>JAFGSL010000617.1 GCA_016934645.1 Anaerolineae bacterium | reverse complement strand
GTTCCATTGCCGAACCGCTGCAAGTGGGTGACGGCGGCGAGATTCGGTCCGTGCGTGTAGGCGTGCAGGATAATGCCGTCAAGCGCCTGGATGTTCGACATCATCGTGTCAAAATAGTCCAGCGGACGCCATTGGACGTTGTTCAGCAATCTCATTTTCTCATAATTGTAAGGATCAATCGCGCCCGGACAGACGATGGCGTTGGGTAGCACGGCCTTGATCTTGGCATAGGTTTTGTTGAAGGCGTCCGCGTACATCTCCGCCGTAATGTGCTCGGTAGGATGGTCGAAACCGCCGGGATGCTCGCGCGGATTGTTCTGCTCGTTGCCGATCTGGATGGTCCACGTGTAATCCTCGGCGGGCACGTCGGTGCGCTTGAGAAACAACTCGACGTACCGCGCGGCGGCGGCGGCGAAGGCATCGTAGTACTTCGCTTCGGGCAGTGTGCCACCGGGTTCATAACCGTGGTTGAGCCGCACGATAACGCCGTATCCCTGGCTGGCCCATTCCCAGAAGAAAGCGCGGATGTCGTTGTTAGGTTGAAGACTTGTTGCGTTCTTGCCGCAGACTTGCGTGAAGAAGATCCATCCTTTCTTGCCTTTACCCTGGAACAGGCCGCGAATTGCCCCCTTCGTGTGCGGGTCGTCTGCGATGTCGACCGCGTGGATGCCGAAGATGTGCGGCGAGACACTGGTTGAGAGATTGATCTCCCCGGCAGTCTTGCGATTGTCTTCCTGGGTGGGATGGCGGACATACCACGCGGCGACGTAGCCTTCATAGCGGGCTGGTGTGCGCACTTTGATCCATTGATCCATTTGGCCGACCTTGTTGCCTGTCGTGGCGGCATCTTCCAGCGATTCCAGAACGGTCTTGTGCGGGACCCACCACACCTTTTCTGTGGCTGTGCTTGCACCAGCGCGTACCTTCAGCCCGAATTCCGGGCTTTCGACGATGACGTAGCCGGTCGGTGTGCCCTCTTTGGGTTCGGGGATGATGGGCTGCGTGCCGCCAGCTTGCAGCTTGACGTACCACGCGGCGGTATAGCCGGTCAGGCCAGTGGGGGTCTGCACGTTGAGCCACTGGTTCATTTGGCCAACCTTCTGCTTGACCATGGCCTCCTTTTCCAGTGCCTTGAGCACTGTCCCGTCGGGCATCAGTGCTAACTGCGCGTACCCCACGCCCGGTCCCTGGCGCAGCTTGAGTGGATCGTCGGGACTGTCGACGATGACAAAGACGACCGTCGCGGGTTCTTCTACAGGTTCGGGTGACGGGAACTTGAGATACCAGGCCGCCACGTAGCCGACATTGCCGTTGGGCAGGCGCACCCAGAGCCATTGCCCGGTCTTGCCTACCTTGTCACGGGCTACGTCAGTGTCTTCCAACGCGCCTAGGATGGCGTTGTGTTGGGCTTGATCGACGATGGGAGCGCCGACGTACGGTGCCTGTCGCACGTTAAGATAGCCGGCATCAGGACTATCAACCTGAACGTCAATGGTAGTGTCTTCTGGTGGCTCGGGCGCTGTCCCGCCGCCGCCGGAAAACGGCTCCAGATATGGTGTGGGGTCGATGAGGTCGTGGGGATAGTTTGTCTGGCCGGCAGCAGTTGCTCCTTGCTTTTTCAGGCTTAGGTGAAGGTGAGAGCCATCGGAGTTACCGGTGTTGTCGGCTAGGCCGATCAATTGTTTCGCTGCCACGAACTGCCCGCGGGTGACGACAGCCTGCGATAGATGTGCGTAGATCGATTCGTAGCCGTCATCGTGCTGAATGCGGATTTGGTTGCCGTAGGGCTTGCCAATGGGGTTGGTGCTGCCGTCGAGCCGTACGTCGCTTACGAATCCATCAGCGACCGCGTAGATTTCACTGTCGTGTGGGGCCATGAAGTCGATGCCTTCGTGACCGGGCAGCCCAAACTTACTGTAGACTTGTGGATTGGCGCCAAATTTTTGGGTGATCGTCCCATATTCTGTAGGCCAACGCATACGAAACGCCATGGTTATCCTCCTTTTGAAAACTATTGAGGGTCGGAAGTCAAAAGCTGAGAATTATACTCTAAGTATAAGCGGATTTGGCTATGAAGTCAAAAAATCCAAATAACATTGATTCGGTGTTCGGAAACCTTGCGAAGGGTGATGCAGACGTTCGCATCAAAACGACCGGCTCTATCGAGATACTGTCACTCCAGTATCGTTATGTTTACCCTTCGCAAGGTTGGTTGACCCTACCTCGGCGATGATCATGCCCAGAAGAATGAGCGCGCCGCCAACCCACTCGCGGACTTCGAGGACTTCTCCGGCAAAGGCGACGGCAAACAAGGCTGCGAAGACGGGCTCCAGTGCGAAAATCAGGGCCGTGTGCGTCGGTGTGGTGTGACGCTGGCCCCACGTCTGCACACCAAAGACGAATGCCGTGGCAATCAGCGCCATATACACGATGGCGGGTAACGTCGACGCGGGTGGCAGCAGTGCATGGCGCTCGAACAACAGTGCAGCTCCCGTCGAAAGCGCTGCCGTAGTGAGTAGTTGCATCGCCGTAAACGGCAGTACGTCGTGGTGTGGGGCGAACCGCGCGGTGCTGGTGATGTGTGCCGCAAAGCCGATGGCGCACAGCAGCACCCACAGATCGCCGGGCGCGAACGTCAAGCGCTGATTCAGGTCCAGAGTCAGCAGTCCCAGCCCTACGGTAGCGGTGAGCACGCCGAAGGTCGCAGCACGGGTGGGGGGCTTGTGCAGCAATGTCGCTGCCAGGACCGGCACAAGCACCACGCTCAATCCGGTGATGAACGCGGCTTTGGCAGCTTCTGTGGTTTGCAGACCGATGGTCTGTGGCACGTAGCCGAGGGTGAGGAAAACACCCGTAAGTGCACCATCGCGCAGCGCGCGCGAGCCGATGGGGATTGGTCGTGGCGCAATTTTGCGCTGTAGTAGCAAAAGACCTGCCAGCGCTCCCCCTGCTATCCAGAAGCGCGCTGCAACAAACACCAGCGGTCCCACTGCATCCAGCGCATTTTTGACGACCACAAACGTTGAGCCCCAAATGGCCGTCACTAATACTAAGGCGATATCTGCTTTCCACCGTTTCATAGAAAACTTGACGCGCATCTCCTTTGTGTTATAATTTGCTTGTTTGCAATCTGAACGACAAGCGTTTCTTGGTCAATCTCCCAGCCTCGTGTTGCTCACGAGGTATTTTTGTGCCTGGGAGTATAACACAAGTGTTAAAATGAGCGCAGCGGTCAGCGTTAGCACAAGCTGGCCGCTGATTGTTGCATACGAACCTGGAGATAGGGGCTTGGGGCGGGTATACCCGCCCCAAAACTCCCTTTTTTGAATGATACACAAGAAGGAAAGCAATGGTAAAGAAGAAAGAAGCACCGCTGGAAAACGTTCGCATCATCGGCATCTTTGCCCACGTGGATGCGGGAAAGACAACGACGTCCGAGTCGATTTTGTACTACACCGGACGGATTCACCGTGTGGGTCTTATCGACGATGGCGATACGCAGATGGATTTTTTGCAACAGGAGCGCGAGCGCGGCATCACGATCATGTCCGCCGCGACCGCCTGCCACTGGCGCGATCACCGCATTAACCTGATCGATACGCCGGGTCACATCGACTTCACTGCTGAGGTGGTGCGCTCGATTCGCGTGATCGACGGCGCGGTGATGATCCTGTGCGGCGTCGGTGGGGTGGAGCCGCAGACGGAGGCGGTGTGGCTGCACGCCAACCGCGAGCATCTGGCGCGCTTGATCTTCGTCAACAAGCTGGATCGCATCGGCTCGGATTTCTATCGCGTGCTAGATGAAATTCACGAACGGCTGACGCCCAACGCGCAGCCACTCCAACTGCCCATAGGCAGCGAAGGGGATTTCGTGGGTATTGTCGATTTGCTCACCGGGCAGGCGTGGGCCTGGCACAATGGGGATGATGAGCCTGAAAGTGTCCCTGTGCCGGCAGATATGGTTGCCCAGGTCGCCCAGGCGCGTGAGCAACTGCTGGATGCCATCTGCGAAACCAACGACGAGTTGCTTGAACAGCGCCTTGAGGGCGCCGACATCGACCTGGCGACGCTCCGCGCGGCGCTGCGCAAGGCCGTCATCGCCGGGGACATCGTGCCGGTGCTGTGTGGGACTTCGCGCAATCGCATTGCCGTGCAACCGCTGCTTGATGCGATTGTCGATTATCTGCCCGCGCCGGTGGACATCCCGCCAGTGCTCGGTCACAATCCTGCCAACCCGGAGGAAATCATCGAACGCCCGGATGCCTTCGACGTTCCCTTCTGCGCGTCGGTGTTCAAAATCGTCACCGATCCGCACGTGGGGCATTTGACCTGGGTGCGCGTTTTCTCCGGGCAAATGCAGGCCGGTGACCTCGCCTACAACCCGCGCGCGGATACATCCGAGCGGGTGGGACGCATCTACCGGATGCACGCCAACCGCCGCGAGCAGGTAGATGGCATGGCCGCCAGCGATGTGGTGGCGCTGGTCGGCGTCAAATCGGCTATGACTGGCGACACACTCTGTGATCCTGCGCATCCGATTGTGCTGGAAGGCATACACTTCCCCAAGCCGGTCATCGCGGTGGCGTTGACGCCAGCATCGACCAAGGAGCGCGAAAAGCTGCACCAAGCTGTGAACCGTTTGTGTGACGAGGATCCCACGCTGATTCAACACTTCGACGCCGAGACCGGCGAGTTGACGTTGTCCGGGATGGGCGAGCTTCACCTGGACGTCTCCGTGGACCGGCTGCGTACCGAATTCGGCATTGTGCCGCAGGTGAGTGCGCCGCAGGTCTCCTATCGCGAGACGGTGACCAAGCGTACCGAAGTCACGACAACGTACAAAAAGCAATCCGGCGGGCACGGGCATTATGCCGAAATCGTGCTCAGCATTGAAACGTTGGAGGAAGGCGACGAGGCCGACGAGCAGGGGGTGGCCTTTGTCCACGCCGCGCCGCCCGCCGAGTTGCCGCGCGATTTCTGGCGTCCGGTGGAACTGGGTGTGCGTCGCGCGTTGGAACAGGGCGTGATTGCCGGGTATCCCGTCACCGGCGTCAAGGTGACGCTGTTGGGTGGGCGCTATCACGAGGTGGACTCGGCGTCGATGGATTTCGAGATCGCCGGCGGGATGGGGGCGCGACAGATCGTGCGCGCGGCGGCTCCGGCGCTGCTTGAGCCGATTATGCGCATCGACATTAACGCGGCGGAGGAGTACGTGGGGCCAATCGTGGCCGACATCGGGCGGCGGCGTGGTCTCGTCAACACGATGCGCGTGCGCGGGCATCTGCGCAACGTGGATGGAGAAGTGCCGCTGGCGGAAGCGCGCGGTTACGCCACCGATCTGCGCAGTATGACGCAGGGGCGCGGCACGTTCACGCTCGAATTCAAGCGCTACGCCACCGTGCCGGAAGGCATCGCGGCGGATGTTATCAAGGAGCGGCAGGCGGCAGGGAAAGTGCCGATTCGGTAAGTTCTGCTGCATAAGCAACGGGGCAACAAGATCATCTTGTTGCCCCGTTTTTTTACTCGGGATTGCTTTGAGTGGTTCTGTTATCTGGTTTACACGGATGCCACTTCAACAGACAGACGCAGGCCGATGCTATGGAGCAGCGCATTCAAGCTCGAAAGTTGCGGATTCCCGGTTGACGATAGCATCCGGTACAGGTTTTCCCGATTAAGAACCGCATTTTGTGCTATCTGTGTAAAGCCGCGCGCTTCAGCGATGTCATGGAGAGCTAGCAGGAAAACCTCCTGGTCATTTTCTTCAAGCGCGGCGTTAAGATAGGCAGCGGCCTCTTCAGGATCGGTCAAGGATGCTTTTAATCCTGTTTCGTATTTAGCAGTTACCTCATTCATTTTGTCCTCCGAAGATACTCTTTCCAATACTCTTGTGCCAGAGCAATATCTCTGCGCTGTGTGCTTTTGTCGCCACCATATAGTAAAATGACGACAGCATTGCCTTTACGGCCAAAATATACACGATAACCTGGGCCGTATGGCACTCGTAATTCACTAACACCACGACCTACGGATTTGCAATCACCAAAGTTCCCGAGTCGAATCCGATTCAAGCGCACACGGATCTTGGCGCGAGCTTGACGGTCCTTTAAGCCTTCCAGCCATTCTCGAAATGGATTCCGGCCACTTTCGAGCAGATACTCCAGTATCTCGATGTGCACATCACTCATATGCAGATTGTAGCACAAAAGCTACAATCGGCAAGTTGTGATTTTAACTTTTTGTGCTACAATTCTGTACGGCGCAATAGGGCGCTTTCATACTTGCGTGGTCTTTCAAGGCCTTGCCGGTACAGGCAGGGCCTTTTTTTCTGGCAAGAATCGGATTTGAGGAGTTATATGTCAACAGAGTTTCAAGCGTTTTCCCTGCATCCGGCGTTGATGCAGGCGGTAGATGAATTAGGCTACGAAAGCCCGACACCCATTCAGGAGCGGGCGATTCCGGCGTTGATGAGCGGGCGCGATGTGCTTGGCCAGGCGCAGACCGGCACGGGCAAGACGGCGGCC
>JAFGSL010000082.1 GCA_016934645.1 Anaerolineae bacterium | reverse complement strand
GACTGCTGATCACTGATTGCTCGAATAGGGGGTGCACTTTGGCCGGTAACCGCTTACGCTTTGATGAGGCCATTCAAAAGGCGAACGACTGTGTCTGGGATGAGAAGTGGGATGATGCGGTGCGCTTCTATGACCGTGCCCTGGCTGAATTCCCCGATGACGTCTCGGCGCTGATGGGGTATGCCTGGGCGCTGTTCAATGCTGAAGACCTGGAAGCGGCGCTCGAGATTTACCAGCGCCTTACCACGCTGAATCCTGCCGATCCAGGCCCTTACGAGCGCATCGCGGAGATTTACGAACGCAATGACGATACTGCGCAGGCCGCTGGCACCTATTACGAAGCCGGACAGCGTTATGGCAAACAGGGTATAAAGGGCAAGTTTGTGGCGGCGCTTGAAGCCTCCGTACGTTTGCAGCCGGACAACGATAAGGTGTGGAGCGAACTTTTACAGAACTACCAGCAGGAAAAGTCCGTGGATAAGGCGGTACTGGCGGCGCTTTGGCTGGGCTATCTCTATCAACAAACGCACCCTGACTGGGCTATCGAAATCTGCCGCCAAATGCAGACGTTCATCCCTCACGAGCCGCGTATGGCGCAGACGATGATGCTGCTCCAAAGCCAGCGTCCTGTTCCTGAACCTCCGCATCTTGAGAATGAAGGAGCCATAGGTGAGAGCTTGGAAGCCCTGGATGTGGAGGCGCAGGACGAGGGGAGTCCCGTTGATATCGCCCGGCAGCGCGCCCTGGCGAAGCTGGCCGAGGCTATCTTCGCGGAAGACAAGCCCCAGGTACAGGGTATTTCGCAGATGGAGGTCGATTTGCTCATCGGCAAGGCTGTCGATGCGCAGACGCGCGGTGATCTGACGGCAGCGCTCCAGGCTTACGAGCAGTTGGACAATGCCGGTGTCTCGATGCCCTCTATCCACTTCAACTTAGGGCTGCTGTATAAGGAACAAATGCGCTTTTCCGAGGCGATCTCACAGTTGGATAAATCGCTCTCGGATCCGGAATACATTTTGGGTAGCCATTTTGCTCTAGGTGAATCCTACCAGGCGCAAGGCGATTTTGCGGAAGCGTTGAGACATTTTTGGGAAGCGGTGAAGATCGTCGACTTGGCAACGATCGAGCGCGAACATGCCGATGACCTGATTCGCGTTTACCAGAGTATGGCGCAGAACCTGGTCAGCGCTGGCGATCCCGATCGCGCTCGGAGTTTGAGTGAATCGTTGGTCGATTTTCTAGGGCGACGCGGGTGGGAAGATAAGTCGCTCGAAGCGCGCAAGCGTTTGGATGGCCTCTCGCGTTCTGGAACGGTGCTCAGCTTGGGAGAGCTGGTCAGCACCCCTGGTGCGTCGAATATTCTGCGCTCCGTCGCGCTGGCACAGGAGTACCAGCGGCGCAATAAGGTCTACAGTGCTCTGGAGGAGCTGTTCCACACGCTCAGCCAGGCACCCGATTACCTCCCACTGCATTACCTCCTGGCAACCTTGCTGCAAGAGGCTGGGCGCATCGAAGAGGCGATGGCTAAATTCAACACGATAGCGCGCGCTTATGAAGTCCGCGGCCAAACGTTGCAGGCTCTGGCGACTTATCGCGAAATCCTGCAATTATCCCCCATCGATATTGTCGTGCATAAACGAGCCATTGAATTGCTGACCCGACGGGGGCAGATCGACGACGCCCTTAGTCAGTACCTGCAACTGGCAGACGCGCACTATCAACTGGCGCAGCCGGAGCGCGCTCGCGATGTCTACGCTGAGGCGATGCGTTTGGCACCGCGCGGCGCGCCGGAAAAGCAATGGGAGGTTCGCATTTTGCACAAGATGGCCGATCTTGATTTACAGCGGTTGGACTGGTTGGCTGCGATCAAGAACAATGAAGCGATTCTGCGTATTGATCCGAACGATGAGCGCGCCTATCTGGCGCTCTATCGTCTGTATCCACGTACCGGCCGTCCGCATCTGGGGCTCAATGCTCTTGATAAGTTGCTCAGGCTCTACCTCGAGGCACGGAATGTCGATCGAGCATTGGTTGTGTTGGAAGATTTGATTACCAATGAACCTGACAATATTCCTTTACGCGCCAGGGGAGCGCAACTGTATCTCAATACCGGCAAGCGTGAGAAAGCATTGGAACATTTGGATGTGTTAGGTGGGCTGCAACTCGATGCCGGTCAGCAGGAGGCCGCGATCAAGACGGTGACCGCGATCTTGGCGTTGGAGCCACCCAACAGAGAGGGGTATGTTGGCTTGTACCGCGAGCTGACCGGACGTGAACCACCTGCGTAGCCGGTTGTTGATGCGTACGCATAGTATGCATACACATAATTGTATGAGGTTTTAGGTTGTAATTGGCGATGTGGAATTTAATGTGGTTGCTGGAGCGCTTAACCTGGATCGATGGCCTGGATATCCTGATCGTTGCGTTCTTTTTCTTCATGGTCTTCTACGCGATTAGGGGGACGCGCGCTGTTCCGTTAGTCCGTGGCATCATAGCTCTGTTTATCTCCCTGGTTTTGCTGACGCGTTTGGTGCAATTACGGGCTTTCTCTTGGCTGATCGAGAGCTTGCTTCCGGCGTTCCTGGTGGGTATTCCGGTGCTCTTCCAGCCGGAGTTGCGTCGTGCATTGGAGCAACTGGGGCGTACTCCGCTCCTGTTGGTTGAACCTGGCGACAATGCAAAGCTTGAGACGATGATCGCCAGTGTCGTCAAGGCTGTCACGTATATGGCAGCACACGATGTGGGCGCGTTGATCGTTTTCGAGCGCCAAACTGGTCTGCAAGAATATGTCGATACCGGTGTGATGATTGATGCGGAAGTGACGCCGGAGTTGCTCATGTCCATCTTTGATCACCACGTCATTCTGCACGATGGGGCCGTCATCATCCGCAGTGGAAGGCTTGTCGCAGCAGCTTGCGTGATGCCCTTGACCGCCGCGTTCCTGGCGGATCGAGAATTGGGACTGCGCCACCGGGCTGCCATCGGTATAACAGAAGAAGGCGACGCTGTTGCGGCCGTGGTCTCAGAGGAGCGTGGGCAAATCTCGTTGACCCATAATGGACGCATTATCCGCGATATCGACGCCAAGCGTTTGGAGTCCATTCTCCGTGCTTTCCTCGTTCCCAAAGTCCATTCATCCCGTGGCCTTTTCCGCAAGGTGCGTCGCAGGGCGGTGCGGCCTGTCCACGAGATTGAGGAGGGTATGCGGGTATGAGTCGTTGGCTGGCACGCAATCTCGGCCTGCTGATCCTTGCGCTGGTCTTGGCTTTCTTCTTTTGGGCTGTAGCCACAGAAGCCAAGGATCCGACGGAGGAAGCTCCCTTTAATTCATCGATCCCGATTGAAACCACCGGTCTGGATGAAGATATGCTCGCTTATGAGATGGATAATACCCGGGTGCGCGTTGAATTACGTGCGCCACAATCGGTGTGGGAGACCCTGAGTTCAGACGATCTTCGTGCGTATATTGATCTCTCTGACGTCACTACCGGAACCTTAACCGTTCCTGTAGAAGTCGATGTCCAGGTGGCGCCCGTTCAGGTATTGAAAATCACCCCACCGGAGGTTAACCTCATCGTCGAGCCCATTGCTGAGAAAGAAATCACGGTCACTACTCGATTGGAAGGAACACCGCTCTTTGGCTTCAGAGCTGACGAGCCAGAAGTTGTACCGCAGACTGTGCGCGTGCGCGGTCCTGCCTCGTGGGTTGCTAAGGTGACGCAGGCATTAGTGGAAATCTCCGTTGAAGATCAACAAAGCGATGTCCGAGGAGATTACCAGCCCGCGCTTTTGGATGACAACGAGGATACGGTCGACAACGTCGAATGCATACCCAAGGCAGTGACGGTCAACGCACCGGTTTCACCGTTAGGGTACGTGCGCGATCTGGCGGTGACGGTCGCCTGGGAAGGGCAACCGGCTTCCGGTTATCGCATCGCCAATCTCGTCGTTGATCCGCAACTCGTCAAAGTTTACGGGCGTGTCGAAGTGGTGCGGTCGGCCCCAGGCTACTTGCTCACACAACCTGTCAGTTTGGATACGCTGACACGAAGTTTGACGACGACGGTGGCTTTGCAGATGCCGGAGGGGTTGTCGCTTATCTCGCCCCCGCGTCCCTACGTGACGGTCAGCCTGACAATCGAGGCTATTCAGAGTGGGTTGACGCTGGCGGTGACGCCGACACTGCGTGGGCTATCCTCCGATATGAATGCCACTGCCAATGTTGATTCCGTTGTCCTCGTGCTGAGTGGACCGCTGGCGGTGATGGAACAGTTGCAGCCGGAGGATGTAGAGGTTGTGCTGGACTTGGCCAATTTGATGCCCGGAGACTATACCGTCATCCCCGTGGTTGATGTCCCGAAAGGCGTGATCATTCAAAATGTTATCCCTGAGTCGATCTCAGTGCGGGTTGTACAGGTCACGCTACTGCCTTCACCGTTCAGGTGACGCCAGGTTGACGACGACTTGATTGAGCACAGTAACAGGCGGGCGCAATTCTCTGCGCCCGCCTGTTGTGGTTCTTCGGAACTTGGGGGACAATGTACGAAATGGCTACACCTTCCCGCTTTCCTTCAATCCCTGTTTCATTGCGTTGAGCGGCAACAGCGCACACTTTACCCGCCCCATACTCAGCTTCACGCCGCCCATCATGTTCTGGATGTCGCCCAGGCCCATCGCGGTGATTTCTTCCAACGTTTTACCCTTGACATGTTCGGTGAACATCGAAGCCGAGGCCATGCTAATGACACACCCTTGTCCCTCAAACATCACTTCAGCGACGCGCCCGGCGTTGTCAAGGCGCGCCGTCAGGTGGATCATATCCCCGCATGTGGGATTGTCCATTTCTATATCGACATCGGCGTTGTCGAGCACGCCGAAGTTGTCGGGATTGTGATAATGGTCCAGTAACTGCTCGCGATAAAGATCACTGCTCATAGTTCCTCCTGCGATCTATCTTCCTAAAATTTTGATAACCTTGTGGAGTGCTGCTATTAGGGCGTCGACGTCGTCCTTATCGTTGTAGATGTAGAAGCTGGCGCGCGCACTCGCCGGAAGGTTGAAGCGCTCATGCAATGGCTGTGCGCAGTGAT
The DNA here is from genome assembly GCA_016934645.1 of Anaerolineae bacterium. Next base: position 14,639 of record JAFGSL010000082.1, on the reverse strand, counting down.
GTCCGGCCCGTACGCAAACACCTTCGTCGTCAAGAACCGCAGAGATGTCATGCGGATGGATGCTGTCCATCCAGAATGAGACGACGCCGCTTCGCTCACGTAGGCCACTACGTTCATGTAGGCCGCTATGCTCTTCCTTACCAGAACCTATTACGTGGACTGTCGGTAGTTCTGCCAGGCGCGCCAGTGCGTAGTTGACAATCTCCTGCTCGTGAGCGTGGATGTTCTCCATCCCGATGGCATTGAGAAAATCCACTGCTGCGCCGAGTCCAATGACTTCGGCGATAGCCGGTGTTCCTGCTTCAAATTTGTAGGGCACCTCGTTCCATTTGGCATAGTCGCATTTGACGGTGCGGATCATATCCCCGCCGTAGAGGAAAGGTGGCATCGCTTCCAGCAATTCATAGCGGCCCCACAGGATGCCCACGCCTGGTCCGCACATCTTGTGCCCGGAGAACGCCAGAAAGTCGGCGCCCAACGCTTGCACGTCGACGGGCTGGTGGGGTACGGCCTGAGCGCCATCCATCACTACCAGCGCGCCTGCAGCATGGGCCATCGCCGCGATCTGCGTGACCGGCGGTAATGCGCCGAGGACGTTGGACATCACCGAGCAGGCGACGACTTTGGTGTGCCCATCTGCCAGCAATGGTGGTAGCGCGTCCAAATCCAACTCACCTGCGTCGTCCACGGGAATGTAGGCCAGTTCCGCACCCTTGCGCAGAGCTAACTGTTGCCAGGGAACCAGGTTGGCGTGATGCTCCAACTCGGTGATAACGATGCGATCTCCGGCGTGGATGTTCGTCTCGCCCCAACTGTAGGCGACGAGGTTCAGCCCCTCCGTCGCGTTACGCACGTTGATGATTTCGGCGGGATCAGGCGCGTTGATGAAGCGCGCAACTTTCGCCCGCACCTCTTCGTAGGCTGCGGTGGTTTCTTCCGCTAAGCTGTATAGCCCACGGTGGACATTAGCATAGCCATGCATATAGGTCTGCATCATCGCGCCGATGACTGCGCGTGGCTTTTGCGAGCTGGCTGCGCTGTCCAGAAATACCAGGCGCTTACCGTGGATTTTACGTTCCAAAATCGGGAATTCTTGCCGTATGGCCGCGACGTCCAATGGCATAGGAACCTCCTCAGAATGGTTCACAGTTTGTAGTAGCCGCGATTTCTACAACGCACTCTGCGCTATATCGCGTTCTGTGTTACAGTATACCACAAAAAAGAAGAAAACCATATGTCAATTGTCAACTTGTGTCTTCCCTCAATTTGCTATAATAGAGGCATAATGACGGATAGTCCTGAAACACAACAATTGACATTATTTCCACAAACCGCGTCCAGCGATGCGGCGAAACCTCCTTCGCCGGCGGCGGACCTGACAGCACATTCGCCGCTCAACGTCGCGCTAGGCGCTTTCGAGAAGTATATGCAGGCCCGTGGTTTTACGGAAAACACGCAGCAGGCGTTCCGGCTGGATATGCAAATCCTGAGTGATTACCTGGGTCCAGTGCAGGTGGTCGGTGAAATCTCCCCGACGATTCTGAATGCCTTCGTCAAATGGATGAACTCCTCGCGTGGTGTGCCGTGCAGCCCTAAGACACTGGAGCGTCGCATCACTACGCTCAAAGTCTTCTTTGGCTGGCTGGCGGAAGAAGGTGTTGTCTCCCGTGATGCTGCTGCGCCGTTGATCCACCAATCCGTAACGGCACCATTGCCGGATACTCTGACCAGCACGCAAATCGACGCCGCACTAGCAGTAACCCAGGCTCTGCGTGCGGGCAGCGAGACGCGCAAGCCCGATACTCGCCCACATTTGCTCTTCACGCTGATCCTTCATACTGGCATCAAGAAGAGTGAGTGCGTCAATCTTCACGTCAATCACATCGACCTAACCGATGCGCAACGTCCTGCATTGTGGATCCGCTATAAAGAGGCGCGTCGTCGTCACAAGGAGCGCCGTATCGCGCTGCCAAAATGGTGGCCTGCCGTCTTGCAGGGATATCTGGAGCAGTATCCGTCACGCCAGTATCTCTTCCCGTGGAGCGCGCGCAATCTGGAATACGTCCTTACCGACGTCGCTACGCAAGCCGAGATTCCCCGTCTCACCTTCGAAATGCTCCGCTGGACGTGTGCAGTGCGTGATTTCGCAGCGGATATGGATCGCACTGAACTGCGGCACAAACTCGGCCTCTCGGAGGTCAGTTGGTACGAAGTAGAGGTAAAATTGGCGCTATTGGCGCAGCGTATCAAATTAGAATAGAATGACGAACGACCTTGCGAAGAGTTAGGCGAACCGAAGGTGTGCGAGCCCTTGGTTCGCCTTAACCTTTGCAGGGTTGGTAAAACAGCAGTGTGTGGTGGTGACTGGACGACGAGTCTCGTCCGCCGTTCTATGTGAATCAAATCTTGTACGTATGGAGGAATGGATGAACGCATCGCTATCAGATAAAATCACCTATCGAACGGCGAAGGTTGCCGTTGTGGGGATGGGCTATGTGGGGTTGCCGCTGGCGTTGGCCTTCGCCAAAGCTGGCTTTGTGACGGTTGGTGTGGAGATTAACATCGAGCGTGTTGAGCAGCTCAACGCAGGACACAGCTACATTGAGGACATAGTCGATGCTGAACTGCTACCGCATTTGCATAAAGGTCGCCTGCGTGCCACCGCCGATTATGCCGTCGTTCGCGACTGCGATGCGGTGTTCATCTGTGTTCCTACACCGTACACCATTCAACGTACTCCTGACTTGAGCTATATCATCTCCGCTACTGAGGGTATTGCACCCTACCTGCACGCGGGCCAGTTGATTGTTCTGCAGTCCACTACCTATCCCGGCACGACCACCGAGGATGTGCAGCCGATTCTGGAGCGGGTGAGTGGCTTGAGTGCCGCAGCCGAGGATTTTTACCTGGCCTTCTCGCCAGAACGCATTGATCCAGGCAACCAACAATGGAGCGCTTATAACACACCCAAGGTTGTCGGGGGATTGACGCCGAATGCCACCGCTGCCGCTGCCGCGCTGTTACGGCAAATGGGGGCGCCGGTTCATGAAGTTTCATCGCCCTCTGCTGCTGAACTGACCAAATTGCTGGAAAACACCTTCCGTGCGGTGAACATCGCTCTCGTCAACGAGATGGCGCAACTGGCCGAGCGTATGGGCATCGATTTTTGGGAAGTGATCGACGCGGCGAAGACCAAGCCCTTTGGCTTTATGCCGTTCCATCCAGGGCCTGGGGTGGGGGGGCACTGCATCCCCATCGATCCGTACTATTTGCTCTGGAAAGCGCGCGAGTACGACTTCTATACGCGCTTCATCGAGTTGGCGGCGGAGACCAACGAAGCGATGCCTTATCATGTGGTTGATCTGGTAACGCGCGGCTTAAGTCTGATGGGTAGGTCCTTGCATGGCGCACGCACACTGATTCTTGGCGTCGCCTTCAAACCTGACATCGGCGACTCGCGCGATACCCCCGCCGAACGCGTTATCGAGCTGTTGCTTGGGCGCGGGGCTGAAGTGCAGTACCATGATTCCTACGTACCAACCTTTCACGTGGGTGGCAATGTTTTCTACAACGATGCACTGACGCTTGAATCCACTCCGTTGACGGATGAAGTGTTGGAGGCTGTCGACGTCGTTGCCATTGTGACCGGCCATCATAATGTGGATTATGGCCGGGTGCTTCAGAGGGCATCGCTCGTAGTAGATAGTTGCTATGCGACACGTGGCTTTACTGGTGCAGCCCGGGTGGTACGGTTGGGAGCGCCGCTGACGTTATGAGCCAGATCTCGCCTAGTACACATCCCAACCTTGCGTTAAAAGAGGTCTCTAAAGCCAAACCTTCGAAGCATCTCTCGGCGGCAAAGAAGATGCGCAAAAATGTCTTGCGCATTGTGTTGGCTGTGTTCTTTGTGGGATTTACCACCTATATCGGACTCAACCGTGAGAAAATCACCTTTCAAAACCTCAGAGGATTGGGCTATCTGGGTGTCTTTTTGATGGCCTGGATCGGCAGTACCACGGTGCTATTGCCGATCCCACACCTGGCGTTTACCTTCACGATGGGCTCGGTTCCCACGCTTGTGCCCTGGTTGATCGGATTGAGCGCCGGGTTCGGCGATTCGCTTGGCGAACTGTGGGGCTATCTGGCCGGATATGCCGTCGAGGATTTGGTCGATCGCTGGAAAGTCTACCCCAAGATCGAAGGATGGGTGCGCTGCCATGGGATGTTGACTATCTTCCTGATGGGGGTAGTGCCAATGCCGTTGTTCGACATGGCAGGCATGGCCGCAGGTGCAACAGAGATGCCCGTGTGGAAGTTCTACTTGGCGACGTGGAGCGGAAAAACCATCAAAGCTGTCACCGTGGCCTGGGCTGGTCGTTATAGCATTGCCTGGATTGCTAATCTTTTGGGGTTGTGAGACATCTTTAACCTTGCGAAGGCTTCCGCAAGGCTAGGGAGATATATTTATGGATGTAAGAATTTTGCGTCATCCGTGTATCTACACTGGCGATGCATGCCATCCTTGGGCGCGTGTGTTGGCCATCGTCGATGGAAAAATCGCCGCGCTGGATGCTGAGGCAGAGGCCTGGGCCGCTGCGCCCGGCGCGGTGGTTGACGATATAGCGCAGGATGACCCGCGTGGTGCGATCGTTATCCCCAGCTTCACCGATGCCCATATCCACGCGATGTGGTACGCATTGAGTCTCCGTGAGTTGAACTTGCGCGACCTTTCCCGTGCGGCGCTATTGGAGCAAGTCGCGGCACGGGCGCGCAATGTACCGCCTGGCACATGGATCATCGGGCGCGGGTGGGACCAGACGCTGTGGGATGACAGTTGTTTCCCGACCGCCACCGAGCTGGACCACGTAGCCTTACAGCATCCCGTGGCGTTGATCGCCAAAAGCGCGCACGCCTGGGTGGTGAACACGGCCGCGCTGCAAGCGGCACGCATCACGGCGGATACACCCGACCCATTGCACGGAAAGCTTGGGCGTAACGCCGACGGTGCGCCCGATGGGATGCTCTTTGAAAACGCCACGCGCCTAGTGCGGCAGGTCATCCCTCCGGCGACGCTGGATGAGATTGTAGATGCGCTGGATGTGGCACAGACACATCTCCTGGCATTGGGGATCACCGGTATTCATGATGTGGATGGTGAACCGGCGTTCGCGGCGTTCCAGGAATTGCAGCGCCAGGAACGTCTGCGAATGCGCGTCGTCAAGTATGTGCGCCTGGAATCCCTCGGCGCTATACTCGATGCTGGCTTGCGCAGTGGGTACGGCGATGACTGGCTTCGTTTCGGCGGTCTGAAGCTCTTTGCCGACGGCGCGTTGGGATCGCGCACGGGGGCGATGTTTGCGCCGTACGAGGGCGAACCCGACAACCTGGGCCTACTCACCCTGGAACCCGAGCAACTCATGGAGGCGGTGCAACGGGCGGCAGCAGGAGGAATAGCGCTGGCGATCCACGCGATTGGCGACCGTGCTAACGCGCACGTTGTGGATGCATTGGAGACTGTGCGTGATGTGGATGCAGTGGTGCGCGGTCACGCGCTGCGTCATCGCATCGAGCACGTGCAATTGATGCGCCCGGAGGACCAGTTGCGGATGGGAAAGGCCGGTTTCGTAGCCTCTATGCAGCCCATCCACGCCATCCACGATATGGCGATGGCCGACCGCTACTTGGGACCGCAACGTGTGCCGTATGCTTACGCCTGGCGTTCCGTCGCAAAGGCCGGATCGGTGCTGGCCTTTGGCTCGGACGCACCGATTGAGATCTTCGATCCATTTATCGGCCTGTACGCGGCGGTGACGCGCCGCCGCGAAGACGGCTTCCCTGGCCCCGAGGGTTGGTATCCCGAACAACGGCTCACGTTGCCGGAGGCGTTGCGCGCGTACACCTGGGGCGCGGCCTACGCCGCTGGGCTGGAATCGCGGATGGGATTGCTCATGCCTGGCTATCTCGCGGATTTGGCCGTGCTTGATCACGACATCTTTGCTCTGCCACCCGAGACATTGCTCGAGACGCACGTCACCCGCGTTATGGTAAGCGGGCGTTGGCATATCTTGTAAAAATGCGCATCGGCAAAAGAGCCTTTCCCTTTTGCCGATGCGCCATGTCCCATTCGTAATTCGTAATTCTCTACAATAGTTCCTTGTGCTTCTCCTCCGCGTAGCGTCGCAGGGCTTTGAGGCGCTGGATTGGCATCTCCTGGTTAGGGGCAAGCGTTTCCTGGATGACTTTGCCCCATCGATCTACCGCGGCTCGCATCTCTTCCCAGAGTGCCACAATTTCCCGATAGTACATTTCGGCCTGCTCATCAAGTTCGGCGAAGTGCTCAGCCGACTTCTGATTGGCGAGGTCCTGGCGTCGCCAGCGGTCCTCCTCGGAGACCAAACGCTTCTGCCAATCGCGCGCGAAGGTCGCCTGCCACTCTTCCCATTGCCGTCTAAGCCGTTCTTCGGTGAGGCGCTGCATCTCTGCGATCTCGTTCTGGCGTTTTTCCAACCGCACCTGGAAGGCATCCAGTCCATCGAGAGCTTGTTTGTTCTGGTTGTAGAGTAAAGCGTATTTCTGCGTCTGTTCGACCAGACGGCCAACCTCGGTATCGACCCGTGCGGCCTGTTCAATGTACTGTTTCACTCGCTGCTCGCGTTGGAAGTCAACCACGCGCAGTTCTTCGATGCGCGGTTCGTAGGATTTGGCGATTTGGATGCTCTCTTCTACTCGTGCTGGGAGTTTGCGGATGCTGTCTTCCAGCCGTATTTGTTTGGCGGTCAGTTCATCGAGACTTTTGCGCAGCCCTGGAATCTCACCCTCAACCGCGGCGACGCGACGGGTGTCGGCCCGGCGCTGTTCTTCGAGGTAGACAATGGATTGCAGGCGATCTTCGGTGCGTTTGGCTAGATCGGTGACGGTGTTGGATACGACTTGAATCTGGCCTTGTAAGCGTTGTTCGCCAGCCTCGCGCGCTTTTAACGGCTCTTCATACCGCAGCACGCCGCGCACTTTCTTGTCTAGTTCGGTCAATTGCTCGTTGACGACTTCGATCTCACTCCGGCGCATGTGCTCGCTTTCCATTCTCTCGCGTCTCACCAGAGCCTTGAATTCTTCAAGGGTTCCACTGAGGTCACGATGTACCTTCTCAACCATGGCTGGATAGTCGTCAGTACGACGCAAGTCGGTGCGCAAATCGACTGCATCCTGGTGTACGCGTTCGATTTCGACCGCTTGTGTCTCGATCGTATGCATTTGCTGTTCGATGCGTTCCTGCAAGGTCAGGATGAGCGCCTTGTCGCGCTTGCGCTCCTCATCCAGCCAACGAATCATTTGCTCGAGTTGTGAAAGCTCCATATCTTTTTGCTCCTCACTGCTAACGTTTTATATGGAACGTTGCCCCGGCGCATGCCGGCTTATCTTGACATTATACCCGCTCTTGAAAGGGAAACAATATCACCGGCGGCGGAAAAGAGGTGTGAGCGAATCCCGTTCTTCTGGTGCGAGCACCTTCAAGCGCCACACCGCCAATGGATAAACGACGAGTGCGCCAGCTAGCGCCACGCCACGTCCCAGAGGCAAGAGTAAAAGTGCTGCACCACCCATCATCGCTGTGGCGAGCAAGGGTTTGTTGAGGATTTGCCCCCATCCCATCTGGGGTAGTTGACGTCGTACACCGATTAGGAAAGGAATCAGTAGGGCCAACTCCGCGAATATGTGGATGATCGCCGAGGCTTGATAGCCGTACAACGGCATGAAGATCAGGTTGGCGATCAAGGTGAAGCTCAAGCCAATCAAGAAGGCGCGGGTAAGATAGTGTTGTTGGTCCAGGGCGATAAGGACGTACTGAGTTATGCTATTGAGCCATCCAATCGGCATCGACCAGGCCATAAGTTGCAACGCGATCATGCCACCGGGCAGATATTCCGGTCCACCGAGGATTAACACCATCTCGCGCGCAGTCAGCGTGGCGATGATGGCGACTGGCAGCGCAATCGTCAACAGGATTTTCGCGCCGAGTTGGTAGAAGCGCAGGAATCCCTCGCGATCCTCGTGCGCCTGGCGCGAGATCACTGGAAAAAGCGCGAGTGTGAACATCGAGGGGACGACTACCAGTGCATCCAGGAATTTGTAGCCGATGCTGTACAGTCCTAGGATTGTATTGCCCAGGATTGGTTCCATCAGAAAGACGTCGATTTTGAAGAATAGGGTGGCGAGGAAGTGATTGATCATTAGGGGCCACGATTCGACTGTCATCTCTCGCCGTAGCTGCCGGTCGTTTTCCCAATGCAGGCGTCTCGCCTGAAAGAACAGTTTGAGGGCTACACCACCCAGAATTCCGAGCGTGATCAGGTTGACGACGATCGCGGATCCTGCCAGGCCGACAATGCCCCATCCCGACAGCAGCACGGCGGTCTGTATGGTGACGCGCACAAGCGTGGAGAGCGTCGAAATAGCTGCTGGATACTCTGCTTTCTCGTAAGCATAGAATAGCGAGGTCAGCCCTTTGGAGATTGAGCTAGGGAGCAGGCCGGCGTAGAGCAGCACCAGGGCAAGCATCGCCTGGCTGGAGGCCGGGGCAGCGAAATTGCCGATAAGGATCTGCCGCAGGGCGATAAACCCGATGAGCAGCAGAACACCCGCCAGGCTCAGTCCCAGGCGCACTGCCGTCGTATTGAATAGATAGCGGTCGGCTTGCTCGCGGTGGCGGGCCACTTCGCGGGTGAGATAGGCGTCCAACCCGAAATTGGTGATGATCTCGAACCAGAGGAAGATGTTGATGGCGTAGGTGTAATCGCCGACGTTTGCCGGGCCAAGAATCCGCAGCATCAGCGCGGCGAAAGCCAGTTCCACCACGCGGTTGAAGAGCGTGAGCATAATCGGGGCCACGCTGTTCTTGGCTAACCGTTGTGTTGTCGATTGTTCGTCTTGTTCGCGGTATATCAGTCGCCATATCCATACTACTGCCAGGAAAATCACAACCATCCCTGCGAGGAAAGAGACGAAAGCGCTGATTTTCACGCTATTGGGGCTATATTTGAAGCGCACCAGAGCACCTTTGGAAAAGTCGCCCTGGGAGAGGTCATCCCCTTCGAGCAGTACGCCCCGGAAATTGCCCGCGATGCGGGCAATCGGAACCTCGCGTTCAGCATTCTCGCCAGTTCCGGCTGGGCGGACGAAGGCTTTCCAACCGGGGAAGTACGTATCAGTGAGCACGAGCCATATGGCGCTGTCCGCGCTAACGCCGTCTGCGGTAACTTCAATGAGGACTTCGTTGCGCTGATATTCGAGGACGTTCTGCGCCTGTAGTGTAGCCGGGGTGGGGGAGTCCACCGGAAACGGAATGTTGGAGACGTAATCCTGTTCGACGATGACGTAAAATCGCGGATCATATTGTTTGATGATTTCGCCTATGGACTCGACGTTCGGTGCTACCAGCGTCGCCTGTACGGGCAGCGTGAAGGCACGCGGCGCCACTCCCAGGTTTTCGTAGACGTGCACGCTCTGATCTTGGTAGACTTGTGTATACTTAGGCAGAGGAATCTCTTCCTCGGTGATGATATATTTCACGTTGAGCAGGTCGGTGAGGGGACTGTCGAGGCTGGAGAATTGTGTGAAAGGCGCGATGCGGTTGTAGAGTAGCTCGTTTTGTGCTTCAATCCAGCCCATGTAACGCGCGTATTGCGCCGGGAAGAGGCTGTCGTAACCGCGCACATCCTGAAAATCGTAGAACATACCCGTGTTCGCGTTGAACGTCTTGCGCCCGTGTGGATCGAATGTGGAGAATCGCCACAGACTGGTATCCTGGCGCAGGAAAGTGACGACGGGTGGTGTATACTCCAGTAGAGCAGGATCTACCGCAGGATTGAATCCCGCACCGAAAACGGTGAGATCCACCAGTAGCAGGATGACCGCTAGCGCTTCCCATACCGGGCGACGTCCGAGTTTGCGCGGCAGGTAGATCGGGCAGCGTGAGATCCGCAACACAATCCCTGCACCGATCAGGAAGAGCGCGCCTTGCTGAATCCAGGGGAAGAGGTAGGCATAAAACACGCGGTGGTCGGGGAAGGCGTTCGCCGCCAGCGCTAGTGACCAGAACGCGCGCTCGACCAGTGGTTCGATACTGCCGAAGGCCAGTCGCGAGAGCCACAGTCCTGTCCAGAGCGCCAAGCCTATCCAAATCGCTGCTACTCCGATGATGCTTACAGTGTTGGGCGATGTGTCGAACATCAGGATGCGTGAAACACGATGCGTGAAACGTGAAACGTGATGCGTGATTGCTGTTTGGTTGGATTGCTGATTTTCTGATTTTCTGATTTGTCGATTTTCTGATTCGCTGATTCTTGACTCACTGATTCTGCTTGCGCCTAATCCAGCAAGTGCGGTGATGGCGACCGTCAGCGGGAAAACCCAACGGAAAGGGGAATGGGATTGATTCAGAAAGGGCAACGCGTACACCAGGGCATAGATCGGCGTGCCAAAGATACATCCCAATGAAAACAGGGACAACAGTGTGAAAAACGGAATGTAGGGATGGCGTAACCAATTTTGGATTCTAGATTTTAGATTTCGCCATTTGCTATTTGTCGTTGGACTAACAACAGCGATCAATGCCAATAGCAGCGGCAGAATTCCCAGGTAGGCTCCGCCCTCGACGTAGTTCTTGACACCCCAATCGAAGGTGGAGATGGGATCGCCATAGGCATTGACGGTTGCGCGCGTGACCTCACTGGTGAAGAAGTTCCACAGCGTGGTGTGGGTGGGATTGCCAAAGAAGTTGGGCACCAGGAAGGTGATCAACCGCCGTTTAGGATAGGCCCAACCGAGCACATCGCTGAGTGAGACTGCGCCCTGGCGAAAACTGCCCTGCACGACTTCGTAGAGCGGGATAAGCTGGATTGCACCCAGCGCTAATCCCAGGCCGACCATCAGCAATAGACCGAACGCTGGGCTGAGAACCTCAGCGCGCCACGTCGTGCGCGGGTGCGTCAGCGCTGTGTGGGCGAGTCGCCAAGCGCCGAACAGCCCCATCACTAGTAGTGTGAAGTAGGTGGCTTCGGCGTGACCCGCCAGAATGTGCAGACCTAGCGCAATGGCGCCGAGGAGCGCCCAGGGTAACATCGCGCGTGTCTGGCCCAGAAAGCGCGCGCGCCGTACTGTAAGGTCCACCAGTGCCAACAGCAACGGCAGCCACGATGCCGCCGCCACGATCATTGGGTGGACGACGGAGACAATGAGGAAACCGCTGAACTGAAACGCCATTCCTGCCAGGAACGCCCCGAGGCGGTTCGCCCCGATCGTGCGCCCAAAAATGTACATGGATATGCCGGCGAGGCCTAACTGTAGCGCGATAAAGACACCAAATGCACGCGGCAGCGGTAGCACGAAGAAAATCCAGGTGAGTGGATAGAGTCCGGAGTGTTGCCCATTCGCCAGAAAGGGATGTCCGGCGAAAATGTAAGGATCCCATAGCGGAAGCTCGCGCTTGGCAAGCGCCGTTGTCAAAAAGCGCTTCCAGGAGTAATTCTGCAGAACCAGGTCGGTAAGCAGGCCATTTTGGATGCCAGTGATCCCCACTGACTCGGCGGCAGCGCGGTAGGGTTCGGTGGTATAGAGTGCATCTGCGGGGAGTAACGTTTTATTGCCTAGGACAACAGGGGTGAAGAGTAGAAGTGGCAAGATAAACAGGATAGCCATCCTGGTCAAATCGTGCCATATCGGTGCACAGTAACTCGCGAACTTGCCCAACAATCTGCCTAGCAAGTTACCCGGCGATCTGCATGGCACTCTGCCACGTTGTTGCATAGAGATCAACCGATCTGGCCTCGGTTTAGGCAAGTTTCTTTTTGCTAAACAAGGCCTGCCGTAGTTGCGGCAGACCTCCTTCTCTGGGGATTTGCTCGCTTGATAGGAGCTTGATGTCGAAACTGATCTTCGGAAGCGGGGAACCATCGTCGCGCTTGCCGCTTTCCCAATCGAGGTGAGGATAGAAGAACGAAATTGCCTCGCTCAGGCGTTGGTTCAAGCGCCCCAAAACAACGTACCCTTCCTGGCCTGTCGGTGTGATAACCAGGAACTGATAGGTGTCCAGTTGCCCCACAAAGGGATCGTTTGCCATAATCTCAGTGGATGTGTTGCGCAGGATCAAGGCTACCGCGCGCAACACATCGTCATGGGTCACAAAACCATACGCGTCGCTGAAAGCTATCATGCCATGGAGCGCTAGTCCAATGATGGCGAGGTTGGCATTTTCGATGACCCGTTCGACTTGCTCCTCTACCAACATTGAGGTTGGAAGCCCGGTAACGGGGTGCAGGAGCGTATCGAGGTTGCTGCGCCGTAGCACATTGCGCACGCGAAAACGGAGTTCCTGCACATCGAAAGGTTTGGTGATATAATCCACGGCTCCCAATTGCAGTCCGGTCAGCCGGTCCATTCGCTCGCGACGTTCGGTCAAGAAGATGATAGGGGTGTGCTCGGTACGCCGCTGGCTGCGTAGGGTCATACAGACCTCATAACCGTCGATATCCGGTAGATGGATATCCAAAACTACAAGATCAGGCAATGCCTCTGAGGCAATCTTCAGTGCATCTTGACCCCAAGCTGCATGCGACACCTGATATCCCACGGAGGAGAAGTATGCCGAAAGCATCTCCGCGGTATTGGGATCATCTTCGACGATGAGGATGTGGCGCGGTATCCCATCTGTAGACATATGACGTGCGTATCCTAGCCGATAGGTTCTTTATAGACGGCGAAAGTGCAGTTCTCAGCGCCCATTCCCATACAGGTGAGTTGGTCGACGCGGAACGTGCGACCGCCGCTCAACCATCGCAACGCTTCTTCAATAATGCCCGCTGCGATGAAACCACCTGGTCGTTCCACCTGTCGTCCCCAACACATCGAACAACGATCGATAATGTAGTGGAAGTGGTCGCTGCCCGGGTCTTTAACGTAAGAGGTCTGGTCGCTCAACGAGTCGAAGACCTTTGCCACGGCGGGCAAACCAGCCTTCAACTTGGCCTGCAGCGGCAAAACCTTGAACGCGAGATCGCTCGCGCCAACCAGCGCGCCGAAGTTTGCCAACCCCTGCGCAAATAGAACCCGCCCAAGGCGCAGTTGTAAACCGCGTCCGCCGCGTGGACCATACATCTCCTCGAGGGCTTTGTTCAGCGCAGAAATATACGCGAAGTCAAAACCTTTGTCCATTACATCGGGTGGGGGATTGTCGATGAATTGCGCCAGGCCTGCCATATTCAGAATGGCATTCAGCCCGTTGCGCCCCATAATCTCTTCCAGGGCGTCAAACAAAATGAGACCAAAGCGATTTGGGTAATAGTAACCACTGGGTTCAGGGGTATTAGCCACTGTATCAACCTCCTCCGTGCTACAAAATCGTTGAAAGCTCTTCGGCTGCTCGACGCATATCCAAGAAGAGCAGCCCTAACTTAGCTTGTTGCCGGGCCAAGACGGTGAGTACCGCTTCCTCTCCAACGGCGCGAAGGATGACGTATCCCCTCTCGCCTCTAACATACACTTCATCTAGCATACCCCGCTTCAGTTCTCCGGCGATCCGCTCACCTAGAGAAAGCATCGCGGCTGACATTGCTGAAACGCGGTCTTCTTCCACGCTTTGAGGAAGGGAAGAGGCTATTGGAAGCCCATCCACACTGATAATTGCGGCTGCCTCGATATCGGGGCTGCTGGTTTGGAGTTCACGTAGTCGCTCAACCATCCTTTCGTTCCGAGACCTTTCTGCCATACTTTCAGCCCTCCGCTATGGAATTGTTCCCTATCATTAAGAAAGGTTATGTAATATTTGAGGATAAACGAACTATTGAAAGGTTACCATAGGAACAATACATTGTCAAGGCAAGCGTATGGTCTGCCGCGACCTGGTCGTGTGTTGTTCCTCTACTTGAATCTCTAAAGCGGTCTGGTTTCCCTTTTTATCATTATCTTGTTTATATCAGACTATTGGTTATATTTTAGCCGGATTTCTCAGAATAGCAAAATGAAGGAGCACCAGCGCGGGGTACCGTGGTAATTGTTCACAGGTATCCCGTAGTCTAGGGCTTTGTGCCCGTCTGAACGCCTACAAGGAGCTAGACTACGAGTTTGTTACCCTAACACTGAACAGTTATGTACCGCGCGTGTTTTGACCTTATGAGATATTCGTGGTATGATAGCTGTGTCAAACTTGGAGAATAAGAGATGTACAAAAGTCCGGTTACCTGTTCTATGATGATGTACAGCGCCATGGCGACCAGCCATGGCTATCTGCCGTTGGGGAGAAACCGGATTTTTTAGCATGTCGCACGATTAACAGAAGAGCCTCCTCATCGGAGGCTCTTTTTCTTTTATCAAACTGTTAGTTTTTGTATGGAGGTGTTGTGATGGAGGAAACCTTTTATGTGACTACTCCGATCTATTATGTGAATGATGTTCCGCATATCGGCCATGCCTATACCACTATCCTGGCCGATGTTCTGGCGCGTTATGCGCGTTTGCGCGGTCAGGATACGTTTTTCCTGACGGGCACGGATGAACACGGTCAGAAGGTGCAAGATGCGGCACAGAAACGTGGTGTGCCGCCTCAAGCTCAAGCCGATGAAACGATGTTACGATTTCAACGTGCCTGG
>JAFGSL010000616.1 GCA_016934645.1 Anaerolineae bacterium | reverse complement strand
GTGGTGCGCGAGTACCGCGAGCGCGGCATCCCGCTGGACTGCATCGTCCAGGATTGGCAGACGTGGCCCGAAGGGTTGTGGGGGCAAAAGAGTTTCGATCCAACGCGCTTCCCCGATCCCCTGCAAATGACGCGCGATCTGCACGCGCTGCACGCCAGGTGGATGATCTCCATCTGGCCTCACATGCGCGGCGAAAGCGCGAACCGGATCGAAATGCGCGAACATGGCTTTCTGCTGGGCAACCAGAGCACCTACAACGCCTTCGATCCGCAGGCGCGCGCGCTGTACTGGAAACAGGCCAACGAGGGGCTTTTCCAATACGGCGTCGATGCCTGGTGGTGCGATTGCACCGAACCGTTCGAGGAGGATTGGCGCGGGACGATCAAGCCGGAACCGTGGAAGCGCGTCACGGTCAACTCCGACGCGGGGAAGAAATACCTGGACCCGGAATACATCAACGCCTATTCGCTGCTCCATTCGCAGATGATCTACGAAGGCCAGCGCAGCGTGACCGAGGAAAAGCGCGTGGTCAACCTGACGCGCTCCTACTCGCCAGGCCAGCAGCGCTACAGCACCATCGTCTGGTCGGGCGACACCCCGGCGACGTGGGACACGCTGCGCAAGCAGATCGCCGAAGGGCTGAATTTCACCGTTACTGGCGGAGCGAAGTGGACGCTCGACATCGGCGGGTTTTTCGTCGGGCCGCAGGGCAGCGGGTGGGTCGATGCCTGGTTCTGGTGCGGGGACTATCCTGAAGGGGTTGCGGATGCGGGCTATCGCGAACTCTACGTGCGCTGGTTCCAGTTCGGCGCGTTTCTGCCGATGTTCCGTTCCCATGGGACCGACACCCCGCGCGAGGTGTGGCGCTTCGGTGAGCCGGGCGACCGGGCTTACGACACGCTGGTCAAGTTCGACGTCTTGCGCTACCGGATGCTGCCCTACATCTACTCGCTGGCGGGATGGGAGACGCACCGCGGCTACACGATGCTGCGCAATCTCGCCTTCGACTTCCGGCACGATCCCAACGTCTACGATGTGGCCGACCAGTTCCTCTTTGGCCCGGCGCTGATGGTCTGCCCGGTGACGGAGCCGATGGACCACGGCCCCAATTCCACGCCGCTGACCGGGGTCGAGCACTCCCGGCCCGTCTACCTGCCCGCCGGCTGCGACTGGTACGACTTTTGGACCGGCAGGCGCTACATGGGTGGACAGACAATCGAAGCGGCTGCGCCGTTGGACATCATGCCGCTGTTCGTGCGCGCGGGGTCGATTTTGCCGCTCGGTCCCAAAGTGCAGCACAGCGCCGAGCAGCCCGGCGCGGACTGGGAATTGCGCATTTATCCTGGTGCGGATGGCACATTCGATCTATATGAGGACGAAGGCGATAGCTACCGCTACGAAACGGGCGCGTTCGCCTTGACACCTATCGCATGGCATGATGCCGCGCGCACGCTGACCTTCGGCGCGCGCGAAGGCAACTTTACGGGTATGGTCGCACAACGCGCATTCAACATCGTTCTAGTCAGCGAAGGCCACGGCGTCGGCATCGAACCGGAGCCGCAGGTTGACGGCACGATCGTGTATGCGGGCGATTTCAGCCGATCAACCCTGAAAGCTCGATAGCGGTGTAGACCAACAGCAGCGCCAGTGTCGCGTTGACGACCCGCCGCACAGTAGGGTAGTGCAGGTAATGACGAATGGCCGAACCGAATAGCGCCCAGGTCGAGGTGGAACAAAGCGACATCGAAGCCAGAAACAGCGCGGAGAGCATTGTGTAGAAGACGTTGTGTGTCACGGATAGCAAAAACGTCGAGTATAGCGTCAGCCCATAGACGACGACCTTGGGATTCAGAATTTGGAGCAGTAGCCCCCGGCTGAATCCCAAGAGCGTCTGATCCCCTTCCTTGAAGGTATACGTGGTCCGTAGCGTTTCGTAGGCCAGCCACAGGATGTAGACCGCGCCTGCGTAGTGCAAGACCGTTTCGAAGGTGGGGAAGATACGTTGCAAGGTGCCGGAAATCGCGCCGCAGAGTAGCATCACGAAGAAGAAGCCGGTCGCGATACCCAGCCGGTAGGGCCACGTCTTTTTGAATCCGTGCAGCACACCCATCGATGTGCTGGAGATGTTGTTGGGACCCGGCGTAAAGGTTGTGACGAAAACAAACGATAAGAACGCGAATAGATTGATGTTCATTGTGATCCTTAAGTTTCAGGCTAATGTGCCGCATCGCTACGAGAATCGCAGCGATAAGATGCCGGTTGTGACGATGTTGATTTCGTATTCGTCGTAAATGTGATGAAAGAAGATGTTCTTGCGCGTTTCGCCGGGATATGATGATCCCTGGCAAGCATAAACTGGGGAGCTAGTTGCGTCGCGTGGTCCTATAGAGGAACTGGATGTAGCTTAGGCAGAGGTATATCTGCTGCAAATTATGAAGCGTGATACGTGAGCAGAAGATCACGTATCACGTGCTTGTTTCTTCGGCATTGCCTGAATGTTTGCAAGGCAGCCAGACGGAGAAGGCGCTACCCTGACCCAAGGTGCTCTCAAGTGTGATCCGCCCATGGTGCAGGTCAACAATCCCCTGGCTGATAGCTAATCCCAATCCTGTGCCGGGGGCTTTGCTCACGCGCGCGGCCTCCCCGCGATAAAACCGCTCGAATAACTGTTCCTGCTCTTCAGGTGCAATACCGGGGCCAGTATCCTTCACTTTAAAGATAACCCAGGGTTGTGCCTCGTGGGTGACGGCAGTCGTATGCAACCAGACTTCTCCGCCAGGCGGGGTGTAGTTCAGCGCGTTGGTGAGTAAATTGGTAGCAACCTGTTCCAGCAAGGCCGGATCAGCCGCAACCGTCGGGAGCTCCGTTGCCGTCTCGAGATGAAGGTGTAGGCCGCGCTCGGTAAACAGGCGGGTGCGATCTTCGGCCAGTGTAGCCAACAGTGCGTTCAGGTCCACAGGCTGCCACTGGGGGATAGTCTTCTCCAGATCGAGCCGCGAAATATCGAGCAACTCCTCAATCAACACCTGCAGCCGCTCGATTTCGCGCGCCAGGCTTTCCATGTAGCGTTGGCGATGCTCTATCCTCCCCTGTGAAAGCAACCCTAAGTAGAGCCGGATGCTGGCGAGGGGGGTGCGTAACTCGTGGCTCACACTGCTGAGAAATTGCGACTTGGCTTCGTCGGCAGCCTGGGCTTGTTTGAGTGCTACGCTTAGTTCGGCCGTGCGCCGGGCAACGGTTGCCTCAAGTGCATCGGCATGCGCGAGCAATTCCTCGTGCAGCTTGAGCGCCTCCAACGCCTGTCCTGCTGCTGCAGCCGCGTTCACGATCAGACTCATATCACGGTCACTGTAAACACGGGGGACGGTGGTCTCTAATCCCAAGATGCTCATGACGTGACCGCGCACCACCACAGGGGCCAGAAGCAGGGTAACCGTTTGGCGGAGGTGCATCGTGGCGGAGAGATCACTTAACCGGGAGTCTTGTTGCGCATCTTCTATGAAAAGCGGTAGTTGGTGTTGCATGACGTAAGCAAAAGCGGGTTCGACCAAAGCCACCATGTGATCCAGAAAACTCTTGCGATCGTAGCGACAATATTCGGCGACAGTTTTCAATGTGAGACCATCGGGTTCGGCAAGAGTGGCAACGACATGCGGTAAGGATAGCGCCAGCGCCAGCTCAGTACAAAGCACCCGCAAGATTTCAATCGGATCGAGCGTCGCATCGGCAGCACTGATGATATGGTTCAACGCCGCCAATTCACGGTTCTGCACGCGCAAATCCTCAGTCTGGCGGGCGACAGTGATTTCCAATGCGCGATTGAGGTTTTCCAGCTCTTGCTGATAACGGTCACGCTCGGCGATGAGGCGCGCGCGTTCCAACACGCGCTCAATAATGACAATGATCTCGTCCATATCACGCACGGGCTTGGTGACATAATCCCAAGCACCCCGACGGACCGCCTCGATCACATCCTGCAGCACACCAGTGCCAGAAACAACGACCACGGGCAACTCAGGTTGTTCAGCTTTCAGCGTGGCAACCACTTCTAGACCATCGACGCGCGGCATACGCAGATCGACCAAGACCACATCGAAGTGTTCTAAACGCGCAGTAGTAAGCCCTTCAGCGCCATCAGCAGCGGTGACGGTATGGTACCCGCACTCTTCCAGATAGTCTGCCAGTGCACGCCGAAGCAACAGTTCATCATCAATAATTAAGATTCTTTTCTGGCGCATTGATCTATCTTTTCATCAAAAGGATGTACACTATTATAGTCCAATATAGATAAATCAAAACTGAGGCGGGTAGTTCTGAAATATCAAGGCTGTCAAGGATGACGAAAGCTCACCCTCAAAAGGTAAGGATTGTGTCTGGAAATCGCGGTACTTTATTATATAATAGTTGATATTTATAAACCTGCAAGTAACGCATGATATTTTGAGAGAAGCGCGCTAAATTCCCTTGACAAACTGAGGAGCGCAAGTATGTACATACTGTTGGTTGAAGATGAGGTTTCCCACGTCGAATTGATCCGGCGCGCATTTCGCCAGCGAATACCAGAGGCTGAGTTACTCATCGCCCACAACCTGCGTGAAGCGCACGATCTCCTGGCAACGCAAACTGTCGATTTGGTGATCACGGATTGGCTGCTCCCCGATGGCCAGGGTGTGGATGTCTTGTTCAAACCTGAGCAGGAACCGACTTTCCCGGTCATCCTGATGACGAGTCACGGCAATGAGCAAGTGGCTGTGGAAGCTATGAAAGCTGGCGCGCTGGATTATGTGGTCAAAACAGCAGAGACGCTGATCGATATGCCACATATCGCCGAGCGCGCGCTGCGCGAGTGGCGTTACATCGTTGAACGCCGTCGCAACGAACAGCAGATCATACGGCTGCAGCACCTCCTGCAAAATATCACCGATTCTATGCCCTCTGCGTTAATCACACTGGATACCGAAGCACGCGTGCTGACCTGGAATCCCGCTGCCGAGCAGTTTACGCATTGCACAAAGGAACAACTTCTAAATAACCCGCTATGGGAACTATGCCCTAAGTTGGAGCAGTACCGCCCTCTGGTTGAAAAGGTCCTGGCGACGCAGACTGTAGCACACCGCCACCGCGAGGAGGTACACACACCAGAAGGCGTGCGCTACTACGATGTCCACGTCTTTCCTCTCCTATCCGAGGCCATCACCGGAGTCGTGTTGAACATTGATGACGCGACCCAACGCGTTCATCTAGAGGACACAATGCTACAAGCGACCAAGCTGGCAAGCGTCGGCGGATTAGCGGCAGGTATGGCACACGAAATCAACAACCCTCTCGGCGCGATGATGCAGTCGGCGCAGTTTTTGGAACTGGCCCTCAACCCGCAACGTCCGCGCACACGGGCACGGCTAGACGCCGCCGGTATCGATCCGGAACGATTTGAAGCCTACATGAAGGAACGCGGATTGTTCGACTATCTGCAGGGTATCCGCAATATGGGCACGCGCGCGGCGAAGATCGTCTCCGACTTGCTCAGTTTTGCGCGAAAGGGAACATCCAACCACGCGCCGTGCAATCTGAACGTACTCCTCAAACAAACAGTCGAGTTGGCTGCCACAGACTACGATCTGAAGCGCCAGTATGACTTCCGCGATATTGAGATCGTGTATGAACTGACGACCCCGCTGCCTGAGGTATCGTGTGACAACCAGCAAATTCAGCAAGTCCTGCTCAATTTGGTACGCAATGCAGCCCAGGCCACAGCCGATAAACGCGCCGGAGCGGAGGCAGACTATGTCCCGCAGTTGATCCTGCGCACGACGGTCGTTGAATCGAACGTACGCGTAGAGGTAGAGGATAACGGCCCCGGTATCCCCGAAGATGTACAAAGCCACCTCTTCGAGCCATTTTTTACTACCAAGGAGGTGGGCGAGGGAACTGGCCTGGGGCTATGGTTGTGCTGGTCCATCATCCACGAACGGCATGACGGGCGTATCTGGGTCGAGCCGCGGCAGCCATGTGGAACACGCTTTGTGTTCGAGTTACCCGCTGTGAATTAGCATTGATGAATACCAAGCCTAACACAAGCCAGACGCCGCAATCGTCCACGGCCCGCCTGACCATCGGAATGCTCTTCGAGAACATGCCCAATGAGCAGCAAGCATATCTGTCCCAGGTCTTAGCCGGCGTGACGTCGGTGGCGGAAAAGCAAGATGTAAACCTGCTGTGTTTTACCGGTGGACATCTATACCATACTTTCTACAACCAATTCGACACGCAACGTAACATTCTCTACGAACTGGTCACAAACCACACCGTCGATGGTTTGATTATCCTGGGTACCATCAACACCTATGCCCCTATGCACAAGACCCTGGAATTTTACCAACGTTACAGCCAGTTGCCCCTTGTCCACATCGGACTATCCCTGGAGAATATCCCGACGGTGGTCGCGACCGAAACAGCGGGCCTCTACAATGCTGTGGTTCACCTCATTCAAGATCATCACCTTCGCCGGATTGCCTTCATCAATAGCCCGGAAAATCGCCCTACGGCCAGACCACGTTACCAGGCTTACGTGCAAGCGCTCCAGGATAACGACATTGCGGTCGATCCCGACCTCGTCATCTCCGGAGATTGGACCGTCCGCGCCGGTAGAGAAGCCGTCGAAGTGTTGCTTGATCAACACAAAGCCGATGTACAAGCCATCGTTGCCTCCAACGACAATATGGCGCTTGGGGCATTAGAAGCACTACAAGAGCGCGGCATCCACGTCCCTTACGATATGGCGCTGACCGGTTTCGACGACACCCTTATGTCCCGGCTGGCGATACCCTCGCTGACGACGGTGCACCAATCGATGTTCGAATTGGGCGCACAGGGGTTAACGATGCTGCTGGCGAAGATCACCGGGAAGGAAATGCCACTAAAGGTGTTGCTCCCCACCGAACTGATCATTCGGCAATCGTGCGGTTGCCCCGATCCGGTCGTCGCCAGGGCGAACGCGGTAGTGCCCTCTGAAGGAGACCAAGCGGCGGGATACATTTTGGTCAGCGAACGTGAGCAGATCGTCGCCGAGTTAGCCCCTCTCCTCGGTGCAATGGAAGAAGCCGCCGAATGGATCGAAGACTTGCTTACTGCTTATGCGTCAGACATTGACGACGAATCAACCGGCGTCTTTCTGTCCACGCTGGACAAAATCCTGCGCGAGGTGATCCAAAATGGCGGTGATCTTGCGCGATGGCAGGACGTCATCTCTGCACTGCGCCGTCGCCTGCACCCCCATTCTAGTAACCCCGCGTTATGCACCCGGGTTGACAATCTCTGGCATCAAGCACGTGTGTTCATCGGAGAAGCGATGCGGAAGGCGCAGGCACAGCACCAGATGCAGGCAGATCAACAGCATATCGTGATGAGAATATCCGGTCAGAAGCTAATGACTACCTTCGACTTCGCCACCCTCCTGGACATCATCGTCGAGTGTATGACACAATTGGACATACCGGCTTGTTACCTTGCCCTCTATGAGGATCCACAACCATACGAATATCCACAACCCGCACCGGAATGGTCACGTCTGGTTCTGGCGTATCACACAACCGAGTCGCCAAGCCCAGGTCATGATTACGAAGCGGATACAAGCGAGAGACGTTTTCACTCAAATCTGCTGCTGCCTCCTGAGATGTGGCCCCACGACAGACGCTATACGTGGATCGTCGAGCCGTTGTACTTCCAAAATGACCAGCTTGGATTTGCAATTCTGGAAATGGGATCAGCAGAAAGCCCGGTTTACGAGATTCTGCGCGAGCAGATCAGCAGCGCGCTCAAAAGTGTGCTCCTTTTCCAGGAACAAAAACGTGCTGAAGAAGCATTAGTGCAAGCATATGCACACGTCGAGCAGCAGGTTCGCGAACGCACCCTCGAACTGGAGCAAGAAATCAACGAGCGTAGGCAGGCCGAGGCGATGCAGCAAATCCTCATTAACGAACTCGAAGCCAAAAACACCGAGCTGGAACGCTTCACCTACACGGTCTCCCACGATTTGAAAAGCCCGTTAATCACCATCAGCGGCTTTACGGGCTTTTTGGAACAGGATATGTTGACCGGTGATCTGGAGCAAGCCAGAGAAGATATGACGCATATCAATACCGCTGTTGCCAGGATGCAACGCCTGCTGGATGAGTTGCTGGAACTATCGCGCATCGGACGGCTGATGAATCCACCAGAGGAAGTCTCTTTTGCAGAGATAGCCCACGAGGCAGTCGCATTGGCGCAGGGACGCATTGCAGCGCACGGGGTGCAGGTGGACATTGTTCCTGACCTGCCTACCGTCCACGGCGACCGGGCGCGGCTAGTGGAGGTGGTGCAGAACTTGGTGGATAATGCCTGTAAGTTTATGGGCGACCAATCGCAACGACAAATCGAAATCGGTGCACGGCAGGATGGTAACGAGACAGTGTTCTATGTGCGTGACAACGGTATTGGCATCGACCCGCAGTATCATCACAAGGTCTTTGGTTTGTTCGACAAACTTGATCCCCAGAGCGAAGGCACCGGTGTCGGCCTGGCGCTGGTTAAGCGTATTATCGAGACGCACGGCGGACGCATTTGGGTTGAATCGCAGTTGGGACAAGGTGCTACGTTTTGTCTAACGCTGCCATCTAGTTCTGCTTGGCAAGACAACGTGCAGTGATACGTCGGGGTGAGGATCTAAGTGCGCAAGGAGATGATAACGTGAACGCAAGGCCAATGGATTGGACAATCTGGTTGCGCCAACAGCGACACCGTGCGGTCAGGATTCAGTTGGGCACTATCCTGGTGTTGGGACTTGTAGGCGTCGTTGCTAGCCTTTGGCGATGGTGGAGTGGATTCGGCTACACCTTTACTCTGCCTATCTACATTATTGCCTACATTGTGGTGGTCCTTCTGACGATTCTCCCTTCGGTGCGCGATGAATGGCGTGCTTACGGATTCATTGTCATGCTGTACGGATTCGGCGTCTTTTCTCTTTACTCGGGTTGGCTGGCTGGCGGCGGGCGCCAGTTTCTATTAGCTTTGACCGTGGTCGCTACTGTCCTGGCGACACCTCGCGCTGGCATCATCACGGCTATAGTCAGCATGGTAACATATCTTGCCTTTGCCCTGGCTTTTGGGCAAAACTGGCTTGTCCTGCGCGAATTGCCTAATCCGGTCAGCGTTTCGCCCATAATCGTTGAAGGCATCGGCTTTACAATGACGATTATTATGACGGCAACGAGCCAATGGTTTTTTGGTAAAGCTCTTCGAGCGGCCAACGCAGCCAACCAGGAAGCGTTGCAAGCGCGCACGTTGCTGGACGAACGGGCACAAGACCTGGAAACAGCCAATCGCCTCCTGTCAACGAGCATAGCCAGTTTTCACAATATTGTTGAGCGCGGCATTGATGGAATCCTGATCATCGATCGACAGGAAGTTGTGCGCTTTGCTAACCAGGCCGCCGGAGTGTTTTTCGCTCGACAACCCGAGCAGTTGATTGGCTCTTCCTCACCCTTTTCGATAGCATCCGCCCAGAACGCAGCACTTGAAATATCGGGAAAAGGCGCATCCCCGCAAGTGGCTGAGGTGCGCGTCGTCGAAACTGAGTGGGAAGGTCAGTCAGCCTATATGGCCCTGTTGCACGACATCACTGAGCGGAGGCAAGCTGAGGACGCACTGCGTGCAAGCGAACAGAAATTCCGTGGCTTTATTGAGCAGTCATCCGAAGGGTTTGCGCTCATTGATGAGAATGGTAAGGTAGTCGAGTGGAATCAGGCGCAGGAACAGATTTCGGGTTTGAGTCGCACAGATGCTATTGGAATGGCACTCTGGGATATTCAGTCTGAAATGGTTGCTCCAGAACGTCGCAAGCCTGGGGATGATGAACGCATCAAGAAAATCGTGCTCGATATTGTGCGTACAGGACAATTTCCGCCCTACATGTCAGGGATTGAGGCTGAAGTACACCGTCCGGATGGAAAACGCGTGTTTGTCCAACAGTCGTTGTTTCCCATTGCCACCCAGAAAGGATACCGCCTGGGCGCGATCGCCCGCGACGTCACCGAGCGTAAACATTCTGAGCAGGCCCTCCGTGCCAGCGAAGCCCGCTTTCGCGCCCTAACCGAAAACGCCAGTGATATGATTCTCATCCTCGATACAGAAGGTGTCATCCAATACGCCAGTTCATCAGTCCAGCGCGTTATGGGCTATGCACCAGAGGGTTTGATCGGCCAGAGCGTCTTTACGCTGCTGCATCCTGAAGATGCCGCGCAGATGAGGACTGCATGGCCGTATCTTTTAGAGCAATTAGTCACGCATGCCGAGACAACCCATGCACGCATCCGTCATGCTGACGGCACATGGCACATCCACGAAGGCGTGGGGCGCAACCTGCTGAGTGAACCGGCCATTGCCGGATTAGTCCTCAACACGCGCGACATCACCGAACGCGAACAAGCTGAAGAGGCGATCCGGATCTCGCAACAGCGGTTGTCGGTGTTGATCGAGCGCTCCCCGTTGGCAGTGATCGAATGGGACCTGGATTTTCGAGTGGTCGCCTGGAATCCGGCGGCAGAGCAACTATACGGCTACCGGGCGGAAGAAGTCATCGGACGCTATGCAGTCGAGATTATGGCCCCAGAAGTAGTGCGCAATCAAATCCCGGATTATTCCGAACAGCTTGAACAGCAAAAGCATGACATATTGGCGCAAAAGGGGGACCAGCATCGTATTGTAACAAATTATACCAAAGATGGTCGCCCGTTCATCTGTGAGTGGTTCTATACGCTGCTTGTCGACGCTAAAGGCGATCCGTTTGGCGTGGCGACGATTGGCATGGACATCACTGAGCGCAAACATCTTGAGGCAGAACGCGAAGCCCTGATCGCTGAGTTAGAGGTCAAGAATGCTGAGCTGGAACGGTTTGCCTACACTGTGTCGCACGATCTGAAAAGCCCGCTTATTACTATCGGTGGCTTTACCGGCTTCTTGGAAAAGGATGCTCTGTCTGGTAACACAGAACGCGTCAAGGCTGACATCACCCAAGTCAATGACGCCGTTGCCAAAATGCAGCACTTGTTGGATGAACTCCTGGAGCTTTCGCGCATTGGTAGGATTATGAATCCGCCAGAAGCGGTGCCGTTCGAAGCCATCGCCCGCGAGGCCGTTGAGGCAGTACATGGGCGCATTGAGGCGCACGGAATACAGGTGGAAATCGCTCTCGGCCTGCCCGTAGTGTTCGGTGACCAAACACGCTTGGTCGAAGTGGTACAAAACCTAGTGGACAACGCCTGCAAGTTCATGGGCGAACAGCCGCACCCGCGGATCGAAATCGGTGTACGGGAGAGTGGCGATGGACCGGTCTTCTTTGTGCGTGATAACGGCATCGGCATTGATCCGCAGTATCACGACAAGATTTTTGGCCTGTTCGACAAGCTTGATCCCCAAAGCGAGGGCACCGGCATCGGCTTAGCCCTGGTCAAGCGTATCATCGAGATCCACGGTGGCAAAATCTGGATCGAGAGCCAGCTAGAGGAAGGTACCACGTTTTATTTCACCTTGCCCTTACCCAGTAATGAGTGGAAAAAGGAAATCTGACGATGTGGGGACGGATCTCTGGATTTGGTGCCCGGATTATTAGACTGATCCGGCCAAAGACGCACTTTGCGACAGATGATATCGGGCGGAAACAGTACCTGACCGAGTGGGTACTGATCTTGATGGTGACGGCACTATCACTCTTCACACTCCTGGTGGCTGCTGGCTGGATCATAGGTGTGTTCGCCTGGATTGATGTAGCGATTATGCTCGCGCTAGATGCGCCCTCGATTTTGTGTTGGGCGTTAGCCAGGCGCGGACGATGGCAGTGGGGGAGTTATCTCGCCCCAGTATTGATGTTCGGCTTGGGCGCGTTCGGTTCCTCGATCGGTTGGCATACCTCATTTGTCGTTTTCTACGGATTGGCCATCTTGTTGACCGGAATATTGATCGGAAACCGGGCGCAGTGGGTTATGGTAGGACTATGTATCATCACGCATATTGGTTTAGCCGGAGCCTACGAACCACGACCTTTGGATGATCAACTTGCCGTTGCCATTACCTTGAGCGGGGGCTTCGTCGGCATCGCCTTGTTGCAATGGTTTTCGACCCGTCAATTGCAGCTTGCCCTGGTCCGCGCACGTGCTACTACCGCTGATCTGCGTGTAGAAGTTGCTGAGCGGCAGCAAGCCGAAGCCACCTTGCGCGAGTCTGAGCAGAGGTTGCGTTTGATTTTCGAAAGCGCCTTCGATGGCATCAGCGTTCACCGCGAATCTCATGACGGGACACGCATCCTGGAGGACTGCAACGAGCAGTATGCGCGTATGGCCGGACGGACCAAGGAAGAACTATTGTCCGTTGGCGACACACGACACTTTCAAAGGCCGCTGGATACAGACCAAGAAGCCTATGTCTGGGCAGTATGGAATCGGCAGCCACACCATGGGATCTTC
The DNA here is from genome assembly GCA_016934645.1 of Anaerolineae bacterium. The sequence goes on along the minus strand of JAFGSL010000616.1, from coordinate 12,949 downwards.
AGCTGGAATCGCCCTGATGGAAGAGATAACATTGTTGAATATGCTGCAGTATCAGTTCCATTTGGCGACGAATTACTGATTATCGGCATTGACCGCGATATCACCGAACGTATTCAGGCCACGCGCGAGCGTGAAGCGCTTGTCGCAGATCTGGAGATCAAAAACACTGAATTGGAGCGTTTCACGTATACCGTCTCGCATGACCTGAAAAGTCCGCTGATTACCATCAGCGGCTTCGCTGGTTTTTTGGAACAGGATGCTATGGCTGGCAACGTGGAGCAGGTTAGACAGGACATAATCTACATTGACGATGCGATTACCAAGATGCAGCGATTGTTGAGTGAATTGCTGGAATTATCGCGCATCGGACGCTTGATGAATCCACCAGAAGAAGTTGCGTTTGAGGCCATCGCCCGTGAGGCTATTGCGCTGGTTCAGGGGCGTATCACGGCACGCGGGGTGGAAGTGGTGATTGCGCCGGGCCTGCCCACCGTCCACGGCGATCGGGCGCGGCTGGTGGAAGTGGTGCAAAACCTGATAGACAACGCCTGCAAGTTCATGGGTGATCATCCCCACCCACAGATCGATATTGGCGCGCGGCAGGATGGTGGCGAGGCTGTCTTCTACGTGCGTGACAACGGCATTGGCATCGATCCGCGTTATCACGACCAAGTCTTTGGCTTGTTCAACAAACTCGATTCCACTGGCGAAGGCACCGGCATCGGCTTGGCCTTGGTCAAACGGATTGTCGAGACCCATGGTGGAAGGATTTGGATCGAATCGGAAGTAGGCACAGGATCGACGTTTTGCTTTACCCTGGCAGGAATACGGTAAGGGAGATGATATGAACGCACAATCCATACCCGTAATTGTCATCGCCAGCATTTCCATTTATGTTGGCCTGTATCACCTGCTCATCTATTTCCGGCGAAAACAGCACCGCGAGGACTTGACCTTTGCGCTGCTGTGTCTGGCAACGGGGGGCTATGATGTATTCTGTGCCGGATTGTACAATGCCAGTTCGGTCGCCGAGGGGGCACAGTGGCAACGACTGCAGTTTATTGCCCTGGCGTTCTTGACCACTTTTTTTGTGTGGTTTGTGCTTGACTACACAGAGCAAAAGCCCGGAATAATGACCTATCTATTTTCGGCATATTATGCACTTGCTGTTATTGTCCAGAGCGTGGACCACAGCCACTTCACCTGGCTTGTCGATCAGCCTGCCATCAAAACAATTATTCTTCCCTTTGGCCAACAGATCACCTATTACGAGGCAACCTTGGGAGCGTTCTCGGCATTTCAGGGTATTGTAGGAATGGCGGCCTCCACCTACATTCTGTGGATCAGCGCGCGTTTTTACTGGCGCGGACACCGGCGCGAAGCCATCCCATTACTTCTGGCGTTGGGTTGCATGTATATGGCGGCTATCAATGATACATTGGTAGGGCAAAATGTGTATCATTTTGTCTATGCCATCGAGTATGGTTATCTAGCAATGATCCTCCTGATGGCCTACTCGCTGTCAAGCACAGTCGTTGAAGCAGCGATGGCAAAAGAGGCGCTGCGAGAGAGCGAAGCACGCTGGCAGTTCGCGCTGGAAGGCGCAGGCGACGGGGTGTGGGACTGGAACGCACAAACGAATCAAGTCTATTACTCCCGGCAGTGGAAAACGATGCTTGGTTTTGAGGAACAGGAGATTGGCAACGCGCTAGCCGAATGGGATACGCGCATGCATCCGGATGATCGAGATTATGTCTACGAGGAAATCCGCAAGCATCTGGAGGGTAAGATTCCAGTCTATACCAGCGAGCACCGCGTGCAATGCAAAGACGGCACGTACAAATGGATTCTGGATCGTGGTCAGGTGGTCGAGTGGACTGAAGACGGTAAACCGTTGCGAGTCATTGGAACGCACAGCGACATTACCCGGCGCAAGCAGACAGAGGAAGCGTTGCGAGAAAGCGAGGAAAAATACCGTTCCATTGTTGAAAACGCCTTGGTCGGTATTTTTATGGTTGATGATGCCTATCGCTTTGCTTACGTCAACGATGAGCTGTGTCGCATATTGCAGTATTCAAGCGAGGAACTCGTTGGGATGGATTTTCGCAACGTTCTCTCTGATGAAAGCCGCACCTTTGTCGTGGACTACTATATCCGCCGGCGACGCGGAGAGCAGCTCCCTTCCCGCTACGAACTGACTGTATTGCGGCAAGATGGTCAGGTACGCTATGCCGAAATGAGCGCAACGGTTGTCAGAGATGCTGCCGGAAGAGTGCGTACAATGGGGCAATTGGTCGACATCACCGAGCGCAAGCAGGCAGAGGCGGCGTTGGCACGACGCGCGCTGGAGCTGCGTAAGCTGTATGAAGCCTCATTGGATATCAATGCGCAACTTGATATGACGACATTACTGCACGAGGTTGTCGAGCACGGGGCAGCGCTCATCGGCGCCCTGCAAGGGAGTCTGTACCTGCTGCGACCCGACCAGACGCTCGAACTCGTCGCCTTGCACAACCTACCGGTCGACTATCTGGGTGTGCGACTGAAGCTGGGCGAAGGACTGGCCGGTCGCGCCGTGCAAGAGGGCAAGCTAATGATGGTCGAGGATTATCGAGAGTGGGAGGGACGGTCACCAACCTTCGAGAAGCTAGGCGCTCGCCGCGTTTTGAGTGTGCCGCTCAAGGCCAGAAATCGTGTCATCGGCACATTGAACGTCACCGACACCGAACAACCGGGAATTTTCAGCGAGGATGAGATACAACTGCTTAGCCTGTTCGCTGACCAAGCCGCGGTCACCATCGAAAACACGCAATTGTACGAAGAAGCGCAACACCGGGCCGAATATCTGGCGACGACAAACGAAATCAGCCGCGCCATTTCGACTTTGCAGGACCCGGACAGCGTGCTCGAGGTTATTTATCACCAGATCCAACGAACTGTGCCAGCGGACGCATTCTATATCGCTCTCTACAATGCTGAGCACAACCAGATGTCCTTCCCTATCGTGTATGATATGGGCGTCCGCTACCATGAACCTGACCTGTCTTTGGGTCCCGACACAAAGCTTGCCTATGTGCTACGTACCGGGCAGCCTATCATCCTGCACCGCAGTGCGGAAGAATTACAGGTCCCTATGCAAGCCATGCAAGCCGGTCTGGGCGACAAGAGCCGCAAATCGGCCTCCATTCTCATCGTGCCACTGTGGCAGAAAGAGCGTGTCATGGGTGTACTTTCGGTCCAGAGTTACACGATGAACGCCTATAACAATCGCCATGCCGAGATTCTTACCGGCGTTGGCGTCCAGGCGATGATAGCTATCGAAAACGCCAGGCTGTTCACGGCGGCCCAACAGGAACTGGAGGAACGCAAACGCATCCAGGCCGAGATGGAAACCAAGAATGCTGAGCTGGAGCGCTTCACCTACACCGTCTCGCATGACCTCAAAAGCCCGCTGATCACCATCGGCGGTTTTGTCGGCTTTTTGGAGAAAGATGCCCTGTCGGATAATACCGAACGAGTTAAGACCGATGTTGCCCGCATCAACGATGCGCTCGCTCGGATGCAGACCCTACTTGATGAGTTGCTGGAACTCTCGCGCATCGGACGGGTTATGAACCCACCCGAAGAGGTATCCTTCGAAGCCATCGCCAGCGAGGCTGCTGAGGCAGTGCACGGGCGCATTGAGGCACGCGGGATACAGGTGGAGATCGCCCCAGACCTGCCTGAAGTCTATGGCGACCGAGCGCGATTGGTGGAGGTCGTGCAGAACCTTTTGGACAACGCGTGCAAATTCACAGGCGAACAACCCAAACCACGGGTCGAAATTGGAGTACAACAGACCGAAACCGGGCCGGTTTTCTATGTGCACGACAACGGCATAGGCATCGAAGCACAGTACCAAGATCAGGTCTTTAATCTGTTCAATAAGCTAGATTCGCAGAGCGAGGGCACCGGCGTCGGATTGGCACTAGTCAAGCGCATTATCGAGACACATGGCGGTAAAATCTGGATTGAGTCAGAAGGTAAAGGCTGTGGCACGACGTTCTATTTCACGCTGGATATGGAGATTCCAGCATGAATCGTGATGAAGGACAATTGCCCACCAATGGCATTCCTATCCAGCGTGAAAAACGGCCAGCAACCAATACAAAACATGCGGGCGCTCAATCTCGCCGGCCTACAATTGCCGTCGTGAGTGATATGTTCACCTTTTCATATCCCATTGATGTTTTGCATGGCGTGACGGATACCGCCAAAGTTCACGGGGTCGACGTCTTGTATGCCGCTGGCGGCCCATTACATACGGAGACCGGAGAACCGAGTGCGCGAAGTTTCGTCCTCAATCTGGTTGGCCCGGATAACGCAGATGGCATCATTATCGTGTCGAGCTTGCTGGCAACCGCCAGTAGCCGGGAAGAGTTTATGACGTTCTGCGAACAGTACGAACCCATACCGACAGTCAGCGTGGGGCTAACACTGCCTGGCATACCGAGTATCATCATTGCGAATTATAGCGGCATCTACGATGAGATGGCGCATCTCATTGACGTGCATGGCTACCGGAAGATTGCCTTTATTCGTGGTCCAGAAGGCCATCAGGAGGCTGACGAACGCTTCCGGGGATATACTGACGCCTTGGCCGCGCATGGCATCCCCATTGACCCAACCTTGATCGTGACCGGCCAATTCAGTGCTGCGTCAGGCGAGCATGCCATTGCCACACTGCTCGACCGGCGTGGCGTCGCGTTCGAGGCCGTTGTGGCTGCGAGCGATCAAACAGCATTGGGTGCGTTGGAGGCGTTGGAAGCGCGCGGCATACGCGTGCCGGGTCAGGTCGCCATCGCCGGATTTGACGATATAGACGAAGCGCGCTGCGCCAATCCAGCACTTACAACCGTGCGTCAGCCGTATTATGCGATGGGCGCGCGCGCCTTTGAAACCCTCTTAGCACTGATGAACGGAAAGGACGTCCCTGAAGAAATTCAGGTGCCGACGGAATGTATGATTCGAGAGTCCTGTGGATGTCTCAGCCAGGAAATCACGTATGCGATGGAAAAACCGGTCCCTGCCAGCGAACCCGTCTCCTCATACCGGGCGCTGATCACGGCGCGGATGCCTGAAATCCTCCAAGAACTCGCCATCGGTTCGTCTCCGGAGGATCAGCTCCCGGCCTGGCTGGATACTCTCTTGTACGAATTTTGTCAGGATCTTGAAACGGTCGATAACACGGTCTTTGTGCCGGCGCTGTACGAGGTGCTGCGCCAGGCCATAAAAGCCGGTGACGATGTGGATCACTGGCAGTATATCATCTCCGTCTTGCGACGGCAAACTATGTCGGCAAGCTTTCAGCCGGCCCAACAGATACACGCGGAGCACCTTTGGCAGCAGGCCCGGCTGGTAGTTGATCAAATGGCCCGGCAGACCCAGGACGCTCGCCTCATCCGGGCGAAAAAGATCGTCGGGAGGATGCGCGATCTCGGAGGAGAATTGCTGACTACCCTTCACGTGGCCGAACTCTTGGATGTGCTGGCCAGGCAGTTGCCGCGCTTAGGCATTCCACGCTGTTATCTTGCCCTATACGAGGAGATAGACGCATATCGCTATCCCCAGCCCCCACCAGAATGGGCGCGATTAGTTTTGGCCTATACCGAGCAGGGACGGTTGGAGCTCCCACCCGACGGACAGCGATTTCCCTCCCACTGGCTGCTGCCACCCAACAGTCTTTCTTCAGAGCAACCGTCGGTCATGGTCGTTACCTCCCTCGATTTTCAAAACCAGCTCTTAGGTTTCGTCGTCTTTGAGGATCGGTTGGAGGAGAAATTGCTATATAGAGACTTACGGCTCCAGGTCAGCAGCGCCTTGCATGGCGCCCTGCTCGTTCGGCGACTGCAAGAACGTTCCGCAGAACTGACCCGGCAGCAGTATGTCCTCAATACGTTTATGGAGAACGTGCCCGACCGCATCTACTTCAAAGACCTCGAAAGTCGCTTCACGCGGGCTAATAAAGCACACGCCCATTACCTGGGAGTGAGCAATCCTGCTCAAGAGATCGGCAAGAGCGATTGGGACTTCTTCCCCAAAGAGCAAGCACAGGCCAAATATGAGCGAGAGCAACAGATCATTCGCACGGGCCAGCCAATCCTGGGATTAGAGGAACCAGATGGCACAGGACATTGGGCGCTGACCACCAAGATGCCGTTGCGCGATGAACACGGTGACATCATCGGCACCTTTGGCATCTCGCACGACATCACCGAACTAAAGCAGGCACAGGCTGAATTGCAGAGAGCGTACGCTGATATAGAACAACGGGTTGAGGAACGGACTGCCGAGCTGCAACTGGAAATCGTTGAGCGCAAGCAAGCCGAGGCTGAACGTGAGGCCCTGATCGTCGAACTGGAAACCAAGAACGCCGAACTGGAGCGTTTCACTTACACTGTTTCCCACGACCTGAAAAGCCCCTTGATCACCATCGGCGGTTTTGTTGGTTTTTTGGAAAAAGATGCACTGACCGGCAACCAGGAACAGATCAAGGCTGATGTAGCCCATATTAACGACGCCGTCAGCAGGATGCAGCGACTGCTCAACGAACTGCTGGAACTCTCACGCATTGGGCGACAAATGAACCCACCGGGAGCGGCATCGTTTGAAGCCATTGTCCGCGATGCTGTAGATCTGGCGCACGGGCGCATTGAACTACACGATGTGCAGGTTGAGATTGCATCCCGCTTGCCCATCGTCTACGGCGACCGGGCACGGTTGGTTGAAGTCGTGCAAAATCTAGTGGACAACGCCTGTAAGTTTATGGGCGAGCAACTTCACCCAAAGATTGAGATCGGCGCAAGAGAGAGGGATGGGACGACGGTTTTCTACGTTCACGACAACGGCATCGGCATCGAACCGCAGTATCACAACCAGGTCTTTGGACTGTTTGAAAAACTTGATCCACAAAGCGAGGGAACCGGCATCGGCCTGGCTTTGGTCAGGCGCATCATTGAGACACACAGCGGGAAAATCTGGGTTGAATCGGAAGGCACAGGACGAGGTAGTACGTTTTATTTCACCTTACCAGATAGTTTGGGATAATGCGTTCTAGACAAGGCGTATAGTATGGTATCTCTAGACGAGCAACCACAACACATCGAAAATACGATAAACAAGGGAAACGCGGGCCAACCAGCCGTTGAAGCCTATCTGTCCCCACCTATGCTGGCTGAAATCAACAAACGCCGCATTGCACGCATCGTTCAGGGGATCGCCATTGCTCTGCTCCTGGCATTCACCATCACCATCCTGGTCAGCATCCTGAACTACAACTGGGCAGCGGTGATGGCGATGCTGGTTGCCGCGCCACCGATTGCGGCAACATTCTGGCTAGTGCGGCGTGGGCATGTGAGCACGGCTGTCTTTATGATGGCCACTGTCCTATTGGTGATGATCACCGCCCTTTCTACCCTGGGACAAGGCATCCACGATGTAGCCAACATTGCCTATCCTGGCATCCTGGTCGTTTCTAGCTTGATATTGAACAGACGCGCTTTTATGTTGCTTGCCGGGCTAACCATCGCGGCTATCTGCTGGCTGGTCTTGGGGGCAATGTTTGGCCTCTTCGTGCCGTTGCCTCACTCGGTAGGTAACCTAGCTGATCTAATCACCGTTTCATTGGCCTTGAGTGTCACCGCATTTTCAGCCTACTCACTGGCCAACAATATGCAGCGCAGTCTCCTCCAGGCACAGAAAGAGACTAATGAGCGTAAGCTCGCTGAACAAGCCTTGCGCGAATCGCAAGCTATGCTCCAGTTGATCTTCGATCACGCCTTCGATGGCATCAGCGTTTACGAAGAATATCCAGAACTGGGCACCCGACGGCTGATCGACTGCAACACGCGTTACGCTGAGATTGCCGGTCGTAGTCGAGATGAATTGTTAGCCATTGGCAATACTTTGCTAATACAGAAAGACGTGGGTCCACTGCTCGACCGTCAGCAGTTTCTCGAACGGCTAGAGAGAGAAGTTTACGTTGGGCGCTTTTCCTGGTTGCGTCCCGATGGCCAGGACAATGTGGTCGAATACGCGGCTGTTCCGTTGCACCTTGCCGATCGTTTCCTGGTGATTGGTGTTGACCGTGATATTACTACCCAAGTGCACGCTGCTCAGGAGCGCGAGACACTGATCAAGGAGCTCGGGACCAAAAACAGTGAGCTGGAACGGTTTACCTACACTGTCTCGCATGACCTGAAAAGCCCGTTGATTACCATCGGCGGTTTTGCCGGCTTTCTGGAGAAAGACGCTCAAGCCGGTGATATCGAACGGGTTAAGACCGATGTTGCTCGTATCAACGAAGCTGTCTCCAGGATGCAACGTTTGCTGGGTGAGTTACTTGAACTCTCGCGCATCGGGCGACTTATGAATCCGCCAGAGGAGGTATCTTTTGAAACGATTGCCCGTGAGGCGGTCGAGTTGGTGCGCGGGCGCATTGAGGAGCGTGGCGTGGATGTAACGATTGTACCGGGCCTGCCCACCGTGTATGGTGACCGAGCGCGGCTGGTGGAGGTGGTGCAAAACCTGGTGGACAACGCCTGTAAGTTCATGGGAGACCAATCACAGCCGTGTCTCGATATCGGTGCAAAACAGTCTCAGGGTGAAATCGTCTTTTATGTATGCGACAATGGTATGGGCATAGAGCCACAGTATCACGACAAGGTCTTTGCTCTCTTCGAAAAGTTGGATCCACAAAGTGAAGGTACCGGCATCGGATTGGCGATTGTCAAGCGTATCATCGAAACGCACGGTGGCAAAATATGGGTGGAGTCAGAAGGTAACGGTAAAGGCAGTACATTCTACTTCACAACAGATCGACATCGCAAAAAGCAGGAGTAAGTATGCATAATCAGGAGAGAATCCCAGAGCGCTTGAGCCATCTGCTGAGGGCGGTAAAAAATGACCTAGGGACATTGTCGCCGCCATCCTCAGAAGAGATTCAAATGTGGAAACAGCAGCTAGCCAATAACATCCTACGTTCTTCCTTTGCGGTAGCTATTTTGTTGTTAGGCGGTGGCGCCTATTACGCCTATAGCGTTGATGCCCTGTGGCTGATTCCCCTTTATGTGATTTTAGTCAGCCTGTGGACGCTAATCGCGTTCCTGCGCAAAATTCCGTACACGCTGCGCGCTTGGACACTGTTGCTTTTGATCTATGCCATTGCCATTCTGGATCTGTTTGAGTCCGGGCGCACCGGCAGCGCCCGCGTCTTCCTAATAGCCTTGCCGGTGCTTAGCTTGTTGCTCTTCGATTGGCGAATGAGTGCGTTGGCTTTAGGGGGATGCCTGATGACCCTTGTCGTTTTCGGTCGGCTTTACGCGACCGGACGCCTTATTGTTGCGTCAGAAATTGCCAATTCGACCAATCCGGCGACATGGGTGAGCAACACGTTGGTCTTTTTCTTCATCTCTGTCCTGCTGATGGCCTCGGCAAACTATTCGTTCCATCGACTTGCCTATGCTGTGCTCCACCTGAAAGGCAGTGTGGAAACAGCTCGGGACGCACTCTCACTCCAACAAGCCGTGTTCGATGCCGCTGCCGACGGCATTCTGGCCGTGGATCGCGCGGGTCAGGTGATCACGTCTAACCACAGATTTGCGGTGATGTGGGGCATTCCTGAATCCGTCATAGTATCTCGCAGCGACGCTGATGCCATCACCTGGGTCTTGGACCAGGGGAAGACCCGGCGGAATTTCTGGTGAGGATCAACGCCTTGTACGAACAGCCCAGTGTGGATAGCTACGATCTGCTCCGGCTTAAAGATGGTCGAATTTTCGAGCGCCATTCCAGACCACAATGGCTTGGTAACGACATTGTCGGCCGGGTATGGGTTTTTAGAGACGTCACAGCACAAAGACAGATCGAGGCCACCCTGGAACGCGAGCGTACTTTATTGCGCACATTGGTGGATACGATGCCCGCGATCATCTTTGCCAAAGACAGCGAGGGACGCAAAATTCCGGCTAACCTCGGTGATCAACGGGCAATGGGCGTGCAGTCCGAAGCCGAGGTCTTAGGTAAAACGGATACCGTCTCTCATGACCTGAAAAGCCCACTTATCACTATCGGCGGCTTCGTCGGCTTCTTGCAAAGAGACCTGCTCAACGGCAATGTGACGCAGGCGCAGGAAGATATGGCGCGCATCAACGGCGCACTCGCCAAAATGCAGCAGCTACTCGACGAACTGCTGGAACTCTCGCGCATCGGACGCCGTATGAACCCACCCGAAACGATACCCTTCGAGGCTATCGCCCGCGAAGCGGTGGAACTGGTGCGCGGGCGCATCACCGCGGGCGACGTGACCGTGGAGATCATGCCTAATTTACCTGATGTCTATGGCGATCGTGCGCGATTGGTGGAGGCGGTGCAGAACTTGGTCGACAATGCCTGCAAGTATATGGGAAACACGTCCCACCCCCATGTCGAAATTGGCGCATGGCAGACCGAAGCCGAAACAGTCTTCTACGTGCGTGACAACGGGATCGGCATCGAGCTGCAGTACCAAGAGAAGGTTTTTGGCCTCTTCGACAAACTCGACCCCACCAGCGACGGTGCAGGTGTGGGATTGGCGATTGTCAAGCGTATCATCGAGGTGCATGGCGGGAAAATCTGGATCGAACCAGGCAACCAAGGAACCGGAAGCACCTTTTGTTTCACGTTATCTGATGGAACATTTGGCATGAACTACGGTGGTAATGCATGACCACTTCGGTTGTTATCTCATTGATCGCTCTGCTGTCGTATAGCGGGTTGCTGATCCTGATCCTTCACCAGGGATTAGGAAAAAGCCATCCCCGCCGACTTTATTTTCTCTATCTCCTGGATATGTTGTTGATGCAGGTGTCGTATTTGATGCTCTCTTTGACCAACAACAGCCAGGCAGCGCTATTCTGGTATGCTCTCCATATCTCCTTATCCACTGTACAGGCCATCATCTATTTCATTTTTGTGCGGACTTTCTTAAGACTCAGCCCACTGCATAAAGGGGTGCAGGTCATCATTTTCATCTGGTTAGCGGTGGTCATCTTGAGTGCGGCACTCTATCCAGACTTTTATTTTATGGATATTTACCACTATGAGGCCACGGCCCTATTTGTACCGGAGATCACGTTTTGGGGAACAGTGCTGCTACTGCCAACCGTACTACTTTGGAGCCTGACCGTCTTCTATCTGGGTAAAAACTATCGCGATGCCCGCTCACCGCTCCAACGCGTGCGTATTCAATACCTGCTGCTTTCAATTTTGATCGTGTGGGGTGGTTTGCTGGCTAACGTCTGGCCTACTTTCCGCCCTTATCCTATCGATGTGGCAGCCAACATCGTGGGCGCGTTTCTGATCGCTTATGCTATTCTGCGATATCAGCTTTTGGATATTTCTATTGTCATTCGCAAAAGCCTCTCCTATGTTGTCTCGGTTATATTCTTTGGCACAGGATACTTCGCCACCATTCTGGTGTCCACCCGCTTCTTCCAACATCTGACAGTGTTGCAGATATTTCTCCTTTCATTGGCTATGGCCATCTTGAGTGTGATTCTTAGCCGGCCCGTCGTGAATCGTGTGCACCTTTTGATTGACCAAACCTTTTTCCACGAAGAATACAGCAGCACTCTGATGCTTCAAAGGCTCAGTCGAACAGTGACTTCGGTGCTTGATCTAGAAGAACTGATCGGGATGATCCTCGATGATCTTACCCGAACACTCCATATCCGCTGGGCCGTCTTTTTCCTTGAACAAGAAGGAACGTTGAGCTTATTTGTACACAAAGGATTGGATTCTGTTCCCGACATGGATCTATGTCACGACGACCCCATCGTGAGTTGGCTCACAACCCACAAAACGATTATGGCGATGGATACACTAGACGATATTTTGGCGCAGGACATCCTCCAGCGACCTCAATTCGACGAACTGAAACGCCTCAATGCCAGGATGTTTATACCTCTTGTCGCCAGGGATAGGATGGTAGGCGTTTTGGGAGTTGGCGCCAAGCTTTCTAGTTGGAGATACACCCAAGATGATGAAGTCATACTCGGTACATTGGCGAATCAGGTCGCCATTGCCGTTGACAACGCGCGGTTGTACGCAACGATCCAACACGAACTGACCGAGCGCAAGAAATTGATCGCCGAATTGGAAGCCAAGAATACCGAGTTGGAACGCTTCACCTACACCGTTTCCCATGATCTGAAAAGTCCACTTATCACCGTCGGTGGCTTTATCGGCTTCTTGCAGAAAGACCTGTTGGATGGCGATATAACGCAGGCGCAAGAAGACATGGCACGCATCACCGCTGCCCTCGCCAAAATGCAGCAGTTGCTCGATGAACTGCTGGAACTCTCGCGCATTGGTCGCCGTATGAACCCGCCCGAAACGGCGCCCTTCGAAGCCATCGCCCGCGAAGCGTTGGAACTGGTGCATGGACGCATCACTGCTGGCAACGTGACGGTGGAGATTATGCCTGACCTGCCCACCGTCTACGGCGACCGCGCGCGACTGGTGGAAGTGGTGCAGAATCTGGTGGATAATGCTTGCAAGTATATGGGCAACACCTCCCATCCGTACGTCAAGATCGGCGCGCGGCAGACCGAAGCCGAAACGGTCTTCTACGTGCGCGACAACGGGATCGGCATTGATCCGCAGTACCACGAGAAGGTCTTTGGCCTCTTCGACAAACTCGATCCCGCTAGCGAGGGTGCTGGCGTGGGATTGGCCATCGCCAAGCGCATCGTCGAAGTGCATGGCGGCAAAATATGGGTCGAGTCAGAAGGCCGTGGACAGGGAAGTACATTCTGTTTTACCCTATCCAATCTTATTCCACATAAGGCCGTCCAAAGAAAATAAACCATCCAGCAATCAAGCCGCCAACGGGGCGATGCGGACAAAGTACTTTTCCAAATCTGGCTCCCGT
>JAFGSL010000615.1 GCA_016934645.1 Anaerolineae bacterium | reverse complement strand
GGCTTGGGCGATCAGCACAACATGGCCTTCATGAGCACGACGATCACCTATGGACGTGGACAGGGTGTGGTCACCGGGACGGGGATGAAGACCGCCATCGGGCAGATCGCCGAGCTGATTCAATCGGTTGAAGAAGAGGATACGCCTCTCCAGCGCAAGCTGAACGATGTGGGGAAGACGCTTGGTATTGCCAGCCTGGCTATTTGTGGTGCAGTGTTTCTCGTAGGCATTCTACGCCCCATAATAATCGGTGAAGAAATCGTTGATTGGGTGGCGCACATCAAAGAGTTCTTTATGCTGGCCGTGAGTCTGGCGATTGCAGCGGTCCCCGAAGGGCTGCCCGCCGTCGTCACCATCTGTCTGGCCCTGGGCATGCAGGAAATGGTCAAGCGCCACGCGCTGATCCGCCGTTTGCCCGCCGTCGAAACGTTGGGTGCAGCGACGGTCATCTGCTCCGATAAAACCGGCACGTTGACACAAAACCAGATGACGGCGACCCGCATCTGGGTCGATGGGCGCACCTACGAAGTGACAGGCCGCGGTTACGCGCCTGAGGGTCAGTTCACGTTTGACGGTGCAGAAGTTCTACGTGTAGAAGATCACCCGGTTCTCCAAACGGCCTTGTGGGGCGGCGTTTTGTGCAATGACGCTATCCTTGAGCTGCATACCGATACACAATACCGGATGATCGGTGACCCTACTGAAGGCGCGATGGTTGTCTCTGGCGCAAAGGCCGGTTTCTGGCGCGATACGTTGGAGAAAACCTTCCCGCGCGTGAACGAGATCCCCTTCGATTCTGACCGCAAGCGCATGACCACCATCCACGATCTCGAGCCGTCGGGGAAAGAGAACCTCAGCCCGTTGGCTGGCGGCGGCAAAGATAACTACGTGGCGATTACCAAAGGCGCGCCGGACCTGGTTTTGGACTGCTGCACGCACATCTTGACCGCCGATGGTCCCCAACCGATGACCGCTGCCAAGCGCCAGGAAATTCTGGATGCGAACGCGGCCCAGGCTTCTCAGGCATTGCGTGTGTTGGCCGTGGCCTATCGTCCGTTGACGGAAGTACCGGAAGAGCCTCATTCCAAAGAGATTGAGCGGGACTTAGTCTTCGTCGGCTTGCAGGGGATGATCGACCCCGCTCGCCCGGAAGTCCTCCCGGCAGTGCAAAAGGCTCAAGGTGCCGGTCTGCGTACCATCATGGTGACGGGTGACTACGCGGCGACGGCGGCGGCGATTGCCGGTGAAATCGGCATCTTGCGCGAAGGCCACGTGGCGGTCTCCGGCGCCGAACTCGAAGCGATGAGCGACGAGGAGCTGGATCAAACCATTGACAAGGTCGACGTCTTCGCGCGTGTGGCTCCGCATCACAAGATGCGCATCGTGGCGGCGCTGCGCAAGCGCAACAACATCGTCGCGATGACGGGCGATGGCGTCAACGACGCGCCAGCGCTCAAGCAGGCCGACATCGGCGTGGCGATGGGCATCACCGGCACCGATGTCACCAAGCAGACGGCGGACATGGTGCTCACCGACGATAACTACGTGTCAATCGTCAGCGCGATCGAGCAAGGCCGCATCATCTACTCCAACATCCGCAAATTCGTCTACTTCTTGCTCTCCTGTAACGTGGCCGAAATCGCCATCCTGTTCATTTCCACAGTTTTGGGTTGGGCACCACCTCTCACGGCGATTCAATTGCTCTGGCTTAACCTCTTGAGCGACGGCGCGCCCGCGCTGGCGCTGGGGTTGGAGAAGGGCGATCCTGATCTGATGAGCCGTCCGCCCCGCCCGCCGGATGAGCCGGTCATCAACCGCGAGATGTGGATCGGTGTTGCCATTCAGACCGTTGCCATCACGGCGGCAGTATTGGGCGCCTATCTGTTGGGTTGGAAGGTCTTTGGCCCTGAGCACGCCCTGCTACGAGGGTATGCTGAAGGGACGCACGCTTTCGATGAATTTGTTCTCTTGACGGCAGAGACGATGGCTTTCGTTACACTGGTGATGTCCGAGATGTTCCGGGCGTATACCTCGCGTTCCGAGCGCTACCCACTGCTCAAGCTGGGTATCTTCACCAACAAATACATGCAGTACGCAGTCGGCTTCTCGCTGTTCTTGCTGCTATTGGTGGTATACATCCCTATCCCTGCTATACAGCAAATCTTCAATACGACACCGATTACCCTGAACGAGTGGGTACCGATGGTCCCACTTATCTTCTTACCTTCTGTGGCGGCTGAAGCACAAAAGTGGTTCTTCAACCGGCAAAAGAAAGGGTAGAGTAGTTTGTCCACCACAAAAAACGACGGGGCTGCAAAAAGCCCCGTCGTTTTTTGTGTGCCGGTGTCGTTACGGCGTCTCTCTGGCGACGACGCGGATCGTGACCTGTTCTGTCTCCGTCTTGTTGCCGGCCGCATC
Organism: Anaerolineae bacterium; assembly: GCA_016934645.1. The sequence continues at coordinate 1,276 of JAFGSL010000615.1, read as the reverse complement.
GTAGACGACGACGTGGAACTTGTATTCGCCCGGTCCGCCTAGTACCCAGTTGACGTTAAACGGCGCGATGTTGCGGATTTTGAAAGGTGTTTCCTCATCGCCTTTGTAGAATTCCACAAGAGCAATCGAGTATTGGTCTTTAACTTCGGCGTTAATGTTGACCCACTCATCGACGCCGTAGACATATTCAGAGCCATCCACCGGGTAGGTGAGGTCTACCTCGGGCGGTGTGTTATCGATGGTGAATTGCAGTGTTGCTTGACGCACGCCTTGATCCTGTCCGACGACCTGAAGCTGCAATGTGTATAGCCCATCTTCAAGCCCGGTCGTATCGAAAAATTCCAGCACATTGTTATCAACCTGGTTGCCGTGATCTGGCCCGATTTGCATCCATTCGGTGGGATTCAGCCCTTTGCCGTAGACCAGGCGGAAGAAGCCGAAGTTTCCGCCGCGTGCGTTGCCGGTGATTGGGAAGACACCGTTGACGTAAGAATATGCCGTCGGGGAGATAACCGAGACCTCAGCCTGAGCCTGGTTCGGCCCGTAAACGGTATCGTATTCCGTCGGTGGAATATCGACTTTGCGGTCTTCCGGCAGGCTGTTGATCCAATCCTGGGCTTCCGGCGGCAAGACCATGTAGACGCGCTCCTCCACCAATTCCGGCGGTGTGTAGATGGTGGCAAGTTTCCCCGTTTCGCGGTTGACCAGGAAGACCTGGTGAATGTTGTCTTCTTCGGTTGGCTCGGTGCCGGGGATCATCAACTCGGTGCGTGTGGGACAGTTGCCGTTGGGCTTTAGCCCCGAGACTGAGCATACGGTGACTTCGAGCAAACCCTCAGTCCGTGTGAAGGAGACGATCGGTTCGTCCTGGAGGGCGTATTCCATCACTGCGTGCCAGATATAGGATGCACCACGCGAGCCGGGCGTGTTGATCATAAAATCGTCCGCATCTTTGTTCCCTTGCCAGACACCAACCGCGATTTGTGGGGTGTAGCCAACGGTCCAGTTGTCGGTGAAGTTGTTGGTCGTGCCGGTTTTGGCGGCAGCAGGACGTTCGTTCGCTAGCTCGAGAGAGTTCGGTGTGCCAAAGCCTGGGATGCGTGCGCGGCGGTCAGAAATGATATCGGTGATCAGATAAGCGAGCCGTGGTTCCAGAATCTGACGAGAATCAGGCTTTTCATATTGGTAGAGAATGTTGCCATTGCGATCTTCGACGCGCAGAATGGCGACAGGATCGAGTTCGCGGAAGTTCGGGCGAAGTTCCTCTGTGGGAACG
>JAFGSL010000081.1 GCA_016934645.1 Anaerolineae bacterium | reverse complement strand
GGACGATCACAACCAGCAGACAGTCGCCATTCGCGTCCAGGACGATGGGCCGGGTATGTCACCCGAAATGCAGCAGCGCATCTTCGATCGCTTCCAACGCGGCGACACCTCCCGCTCCACGCCGGGCTTTGGCCTGGGATTATCCATCGCCCGCGCACTCATCGAAGCGCAGCAAGGCTCCATCGCCGTTGACAGCGACCTCGGCAAAGGCAGCGCGTTTACGATTGCGCTGCCGAAAGCGGCGTAACAACGCTTCGAGGGGATCGCCGAATAATGCTTCGAGGGGATCGCCGAATAATGCTTCGAGGGGATCGCCGAATAATGCTTCGAGGGGATCGCCAGATCCCCGCTCTTCCTGCGCAGCCGGGGATCTGGCGATCCCCCGCAAGCGTTAGGTAGAAGCACGCGAGCACATATCACCTACAGCTAAAGCAGCCACTCTCAACGGGACTTATGTTATAATATATAATAATAGTAACTATATAGTTTTTTCGCTGAGAAAGGAATCACTATGCCCAATCGCTTGCTCACCGAGAGCAGCCCGTACTTGCAACAGCACGCCCACAATCCGGTAGACTGGTATCCCTGGGGCGAAGAGGCCTTTGCCAAAGCTAAAGCCGAACAGAAACTCGTCTTCCTCAGCATCGGTTACTCGACGTGTCACTGGTGCCATGTGATGGCGCACGAGTCCTTTGAGGATGCAGCAGTGGCGCAGATCCTCAACACCCACTTCGTCAGCATCAAAGTGGATCGCGAGGAACGCCCCGACCTCGACGCCGTCTACATGGGCGCGGTCCACGCGATCACCGGCAGCGGTGGCTGGCCGCTTTCGGTCTTCCTCACGCCTGACAAACAACCGTTCTACGGCGGGACCTACTTCCCCAAGGAGCCGCGTTACGGGATGCCTTCCTTCACACAAGTGCTGCTCGCCATCGTCGAAGCGTGGGACGAGCGCCGTGAGGACTTACTCGCCAGCGGGGAGCAGATTCGCGATATGCTTCAGCGCCAGCAAGGACTGCCCACCACCGGAGACACATCGGCAGAGAAAGCCAGCGATCGTGTCGAACACGCTCATCGCGTATTGCGCCAGCAATTCGACGCGGTCAATGGCGGATGGGGCAGCGCTCCGAAGTTCCCGCAGCCGATGGCGCTGGAATTTCTGCTGCGCTACCACCACGCGACCGGCGATCCGGCGGCCCTGTCGATGGTGACGCAGACGCTCGAAGCCATGGCGCGCGGCGGCATCTTCGACCAAATCGGCGGCGGCTTCCATCGCTACACCGTGGATGCGAACTGGCTCACCCCCCACTTCGAGCGCATGCTCTACGACAACGCGCAACTCGCGCGCGTCTACCTGCACGCCTGGCAAATGACAGAGAATCCGCTCTTTCGCGCCATCACCGAGGAAGTGCTGGACTACATCCAACGCGAGATGACGGATTCCGCAGGTGGATTCTACGCCGCGCAAGACGCCGATTCGGAAGGCGAAGAAGGCCGCTTCTACCTGTGGACGCCTGCCGAGATACAGGCAGTGTTCGGTGGGCCGACGTCACGCTTTATGGCACTCTACAGCGTCACGGAGACGGGCAACTTCGAGGGAAAAAACATCCTCACCTTCAACGGGACCTTTGAGGAACGCGAGGCGCTCACGGCAGCACGGCGATGGTTGTTCGCAGCCCGCGAACAGCGCCCCCACCCTCACCGTGACGAGAAAGTACTCACCGCGTGGAACGGCCTGATGCTCGCCGCATTCGCCGAAGCCGCCTGGATATTGGAGCGTGACGATTATCGCCACATCGCCGAACGCAACGCGCAGTTCCTGCTGGACGCGTTACGCACCAACGAGGGACGTTTGTGGCGCACCTGGAAAGACGGGCATACGCAAATTCCAGGATTCCTTGGAGATTACGCGAATCTGAGCGAGGGCTTGCTGGCGCTCTACCAGGCGACGTTTGATCCGCAATGGTACCACGCAGCGCACGAGCTGGCCGAGATTATGCTGGCCCATTTTTCGGCAGACGCTGTGGCATCTGCCGGGTTCTACGACACCGCCGATGACGCCGAAAGCCTCGTCGTCCGTCCACGCGGGACACAGGATAACGCCACGCCCTCCGGTAACGCGATGGCAGCAACCGTGCTGCTCAAACTGGCGCGCCTGAGCAGTAAACCCCACTACGCAGAGGTCGCGCAGCGCAGCCTGGCGTCGATGGGGGATGTGGTCGCGCAGCACCCGTTGAGCTTTGCGCAGTGGCTCATTGCGCTGGAAAGCACGCTGGCATCACCTACAGAGATTGCCATTGTTGGGGACCTACAAGCCGCGGATACCCAGGCGCTTTTGCAGGCTACCGGTAAAAGCTACCACCCACACCGCCTGATCGTGGTCGGGACAGACGAGACGCTGCCCCTGCTCCAGAATCGTCCAAAAATCGACGGGCAGGCGACAGCTTACCTTTGCGTTAATGCAACGTGCCACCCTCCAATCGTCGATCCCGAAGCACTGTAGCCGGGCGCAAGCTGGAATTGGCGCCGGTCGCTCTTGCACTTCAAGAGGACCGGCACATAAAGAAGCTTCGAGGGGATCGCCAGATCCCCTCTCTTCCCGCGTTGACGGGGATCTGGCGATCCCCTTCAAGCGTAAAGTAGAAACCTGCGCTTGGTGGAACGGCGGATTGTGATCCACCACAAGCACCCAGGATAAGGTCAGCCAAGCGCGCGCTTTGGAAATCGCGGCTACCGGCCCGCGTCCTGATAAGTGCGTGCCAGAGGGGGGCATTGCCCCCCTCTGGACTCCCCCCAGAGGTCAGAGAACTCCAGAGTCTCCAGAGCACCAGAGGGTTCAGAGACCAGAGTCGATAGGGCCGCCGCCCCCGCCCCCACCAAGACCCGGAAGCCGTAGCTCCAGTCGTCGTGGTTCGGATTCCTGTCGAGGCGGAAGGCGCAGCGCGCGAACCTCTCATCAAGGCTGAACGCGCCCCCGCGCAGCACACGGCGGTCCTCATTCCCGGCTTGCAAATTCTCCCGCCCATCATCCACCCGGTAAGGATAGACTTTGAAGATACTGCGCGTCCATTCCCACACATTGCCCACCATATCTAAACACCCATACGGCGACGCGCCCTCCGGGAAAATGCCCACTGGTGTAGTGCCATTTACACCAAGTTCATCTGAATTGCAAAAGCCTTCTCTCCAGGTATCTCCCCACGGATACTCGCGTTTGTTCGCCCCCTTTCCTTCTTCCCCCCCACCGGAGGGGATTGAGGGAGGGAGAAGCCCGCCTCGCGCCGCTTTCTCCCACTCCGCTTCGCTGGGCAACGTGACAGCTTTGCCGGTCACATCACTCAACCAACGGCAGTAGGCTACAGCATCGTGCCACGTCACATTGACCACCGGATGGCTTTCCAGCCCTCGTGGAATAGTGCTGTTCTCCCAATGGCGCGGCGCAGTATGCCCGGTCGCTTCCACAAACAGGCGGTATTGCGCGTTGGTGGTGGGTACTTTAGCCATCCAGTAACGCTCCAGATGGACTTTGTGTACTGGCTTTTCACGGTCCTGGCCTTTCTCACTGCCCATCCAGAACTCGCCCGCCGGTATCTCCACCCACACCGGCTCGCCGTAGGGCAGCGTCCAGAAGGCCGGTTGCGCGCCATAACCACCGCTCTCGATCTTACCCAACGCTTCCGCCGCCGCCGCGCGGCGCTGCACCAGCGCCGCCAGGTCGCCGCCTCGCTTCAAAGGCGTCTCGAACGCCTTCCGCAAGCGGCTTTGAATCTCCCCCGCCAGGTCGCCCTCGGTGCGCGCCTGGCCCACGTCGCGCACGGCCTCCGCCGCCAGCACCAGGTTGTGGTACGGTTCGGGTTCTTCTTTGTGTTCCATAATGGCGCGGATCAATTCCGTGGCCCGGCGCTTGCCCTGCGTGCTCAGGTAGCCCGCTTCCAGCAGGATCACCTCGCGCCACCAGGAATCGCCCAGGCGTGCCAGCGTGAAGCCCACGTTATCCTTTCCGTCGGCGATGGCCCGCGCCGCCAGATGCTCCTGGAAGGTCAGGTGACTGAAGGCGTAGATACCCTGCCCGCGCTCCGTGAGCAGGCCGCTGCGCGCGTTGATCAGCGCAATAAAACCGTCCACCGCTTTGTCCGCCTTGCGCTCATCTTTGAGCATCGCCTGGAACGGCCCCGCCAATTGGGAACGCAGGGCGTCCAGTTCAATCTCCCGCGCGTGCTGCGCCATCATCCACCACGCCACCGGCTCCAACAGGCTGCGCCGGTCACCCCCGTCCAATTCCAGCCCTTGCAACACTTCGGTCGCGGGCAGTCCCTTCACCGCGTCCCACTGCGCCAGCAACACCTCGAGGGCTTCCTCGTACAGTTCCACGCGCCGGTCGGGCAACTGCGCCCGGTAGCGCTGCACCAAGGCGATCACCGTGAGAAGCAGCGGGTTCACCGCTAACTCACGCACGCGGGCATTCCCTTTGATCGCTGCGATCAGCTTATCAGCTTCGGCCTCGGCTTTGCGCAGGGCGTAGTCCGTTGCCCCGCCCGCCAGCACCACCTCCACGGCGCGGTTCCAGTGGCGGGCAAAGCGCGCGATGTCCTCGTCGGTAAAATCGCGCACGGTGGTCGTGGCGTAATCCGCGCCCAGGCGCGCCCCGCCCGTGTAGCCCACGATGCGGCTGGTCACGATGGTGCGGTTCTGCGGGTAGGCCAGCGTGAACTTCTCCAGGATGCGGGCAATGCGCTGCCGCGTGGCCATACTCGCCACCTCGTCCACGCCATCGAAGAGCGCCACGCAGTCCCCAGCTTTCAGCCGCGTCTCAAAGAAGTCGGCGGGCAGCACGAGGTTCTGGTTCTTGAAGTACAGCCGCAGATAGTCCAGCAGCAGTTTGGGGCCATCCGTGCCGTTGTCAGGACATTCCTTTTCCAGGTAGCGGGCAAAGTCGCGCAGAGGCAGAAGAATGGGTAAGCGGCGTTCGTCCAGGCCGAGGCGCTGCTTGACTATCCCTCCCTTAATCCCTCCCGAAGGGGGGGAGATAGCTTCACCCCCGGAGATGGCCTCCCCCCCTCTGGGGGGGACTGAGGGGGGGAGGAAATCCCGCGCATACGTGAGCGCCAGGTAGCGCAGCAACGTCGTCTTGCCGCTGCCGGGATCGCCCAACACCACCAGGCGCGGGTGCATCGCCAGCGCCTCCTGCACCTGCACTTTGACCGTTTCGACCATCAACCTGTCGGGTCCAGACCTGTCAGGTTTTGAAAACCTGACAGGTCTCGCATCCGGTTTCTCGCCCGGCGCGAGCCGCGCCATTTCCTCCACCCAGGCGGCTTCGTCTGCCACCGTCTTGCGCACGGTTGCTGTAAGGGTGATGTAGACCTCTTCCAGGTCGATACTAACCAGCCCGGAAGCGGAGCGGATGCCTTGCAATTGCAGGCGGCTGTTTTCAGTGATGACACGATCGAGGTAGCAGGCGAGGGCAGCGGCAGGATCGGGGCAGGCAGTCTCCGGCGGCGTTGCGACGTAAAAATACTGGCGATTGTCGTGATAATCTCCGGCGACGTTTGTCTGTTGCTGCACCTGCTGCTGTTGCTGATGGAAAGTGATGCGGGCTTCCATCGCGGCAAGCTGGTCGCGCATCTGCTCTACCAGCGCCGCCGTGATAGGATTCGCCGCCAATTGCGGCCCCGTCGCGGCAAGCGTGGCGCGTAAACTATCGGCCAACGCCTGCGCCGTCTCGTTTGCCAGCGCCGCCAGTTCCTCGCGCAGGGCATCGCCCTCCGGGGTATTCTCGCCGAGGACACGCAAGAGCAGTTCCAGTGCATTGTCGCCGGCCGGATTGGTGCGCTGGCTCAGTTGGTCGATCACGGCCTGAACGCGCGCCGTGCGGCTGTCGGCTTCGGGAAGCACGTCCCGCCAGGGCACGAGACGCGCATCCGCAAAGATCGCCCGCAATGCGCGGTCGCTATCGAATGCAGCACAACGTAACATCGCCGCCTGCACACGGCCGTAGAGATCACTGGGGATACCTTGCATTGATCATTCTCCTGCGCACAAATCAACTCGATGGATTTTGACGGATTCTACGAACGAAATGAAAATAATCCGGTCATATCGCCAAATCCAGGCGTCCCTACGGGACGCAAGCATTTATCTCCCGACTACCCGGCGCTCAAGCGCCAGGCAATGTTCAGATCTCCCTACAGGACAAGTAGTGCCTGTCCCGTAGGGACATCTGAATGTCGGCAGGCCATTGATGGCCTGCATACGGGAAGTATAGAGCTCCCCGCGTCCCATAGGGACGCCTGAAACAGTACGTACACCCCGACTTCAGTCGGTAAAATATCGGCGCACAAACTACCGACTTAATTTCACAAAGTTCGTAAAATCCATTCAATCGGTCGAGGACGCTTTCACCCGCGCGGCCATCGCCGCGGCTTCGAGGATCGCCGATAGCATACTGTCAGGGTGCGCGATGCCGCGCCCGGTGATGTCGAACGCCGTGCCATGGTCGGCGGAGGTGCGGATCATCGGCAGGCCAAGCGTGATCGTGATGGATTTCTCGAAGCCGTGCGTCTTCACCGCGATGTGACCCTGATCGTGGTACTGGCACACGACCACGTCGTAGTCGCCGCGAATGGCCTGGAAGAAGACCGAATCCGCCGGAATCGGGCCTCGCGCGTCGATGTCCTGATCCTGCGCCGCCGCCACCGCCGGAGCGATGATGTCCAGCTCCTCGCGCCCCATCAGGCCGTTGTCGCCGTTGTGTGGGTTCAGCCCGGCGACGGCGACGCGCGGCTGTGGAAAGCCGAGCATCCGCATCCCCTCGTGCGTGATGACGATGGTATCCAGCACGCCCTCAATCGTCAGATGGTCCGCGATGGCGCGGAATGGGATGTGGCGCGTAACGTGGGTAACACGCAGACCGGGCGTCGCCAGCATCGTCGTGCAACGCGGCGTGTGGGTGACGTCGGCGAGGATTTCCGTGTGGCCGATGTAGTCGAAGCCCGCCAGGTGCATCGCTTCCTTGTTAAGCGGCGCGGTCGCCACCGCATCCACCGCGCCCGCCATCGCCAGTTCTGTCGCCTTGAGGACGTACTCCACCGCCGCCCGGCCCGCATCCGTGGAAATCTGTCCGAGTGGCGCATCGACGGGATCGAGATTGTGTAGATCGAGCAATGTGAGCGCCTTTGCGTCGAACGTCGCGTCTTCGAGCCGCGTGACGACGCGCAACGGCGGAATCGGGACGCCCAATCGCGCTTCCGTCAGCGCGCGCGCATCGCCGATGACGAGTGGACGGCACGCCGCCCACACTTCGGGCAGTGCCAGCGTCTTCACCACCACTTCCGGCCCAATGCCGGCGACGTCGCCGAGGGTAACGGCAATCAAGGGCAGATTTTCTGTCATAGAACTCCTTCTCTGAAAACAGTCTACTTCAACGCTTAAGGCGGATCACAATCCGCCGTCCCCGCTGCGCCGGATTGTGATCCGGCACAAGCATTTTTATTGACGTGACTTCGTAGAACACGACTCTGTCGCGCATTCACAGTATAGTCGGAGCGGCGATCAAGTCAAAAAAAGTCCCCAGAAGTTCATTCTGGGGACTTTACTTCGTTCTGTTCTACCCTTCGCGTAGCACCACCGGCAAAATGTCAAGATGGTCACGACAGCCCGCAGACCCGGTCGTATCCGCCTCATCGCCCGCCTCCCTGGTAGCGATGCTTTCCAATCACAGCCGCGACGACCAGCACGCCAACCGGCAGCCAACCTCCGAACAGATCGGACTGAAAGACATTCGATGCACCAGCAGGCGCTTCAAGCGCCGCCAGCCGGGCCTCCAGGTCGTCTACCCGTTGGCGCAAGTCGGCGTTCTCCGCCGCCAACGCCTGAGCAGCGACCAGGGCGACTCCACTGCTGTCCAGGGCGGCGATATGTTGGTATCAAACAGGCTATCATGCGAACAAACTTACGATTCATCCATGCTGTTTCCTCGTTCAGTTTGCCCACTCATCACCGCGGGCAGGTAAATCCACGCCGCCGGTTCCCACTCCCAATACTCATAGGCCCCGATGTCAGGCGTCGCATCACGAGTGCGACCGTCAAAGTCGTCAGTTGGCGCGCCGGTGGCTGTACCGTTGTCGATGGCGGGACTGCCCGAAAGCAAGTGAGCGTCAAAGCTGCTGATATCGCTGTTTACCACGCCAGGTGCGACGTTGCATTGACTGTCCGCTGGACAAGGCGAGGGCATGGCTTTGAGGCCGTTGATGATGGCGTAGTTGATAGCAAAAGGATCGTGGGGCAAGTCGTGCCAGGCAAACGCGGTCGTATCGCCCCCACCCTCAAATTCAGGATTGCCCTGGAAGATGTCGTTGCGCAGCAGCACTGACTCTGAGCCATTGCAACTGTTGCCCTCCTGGCACTCGGTGATCAACAGACAGTCCCCCTGACCGGTGATGGTCGTGTTGATGATGCTGGCTGTGTTGCCATCGCGCAGAGTGAGCACGATCGCGCTGCCACCGGCGCGGCAGTTGTCCACGTTGTAGGTAAACGATTTGCCATCGAAAAAGCCGCAGTTGCTGACGGCGATGACGTCTTCGATGGTGGTGGGACCGGAGGTCTTGATCTGATCGCCAGCGTTGCCCTCAGCGATGGTGCGCCGGATTTCGACAGACGAGCCTACCTCCCGCGTATAGAGCAGATCCAGGCCATCGGAAGTATTATGCAAAAAGGCTGAATCCTCGATGATCCAGTGCCCGCCGGTAGCACCGGTACCCACGCCGTCGCCGTATCCCCCAGCGCTCTGGCCCCAACAGCCGGTGGGTTGGTCGCCAGGATACGTCTCGGCGCAACCATTCCATTCCACCATCCAACGCCGGAAGGTGAGCGTGCCCGCGTTCGAGTCGTCGCCTTCAATGTCCCCATCCCAGCCAACCCAGCCGTTGCCCGCGATGCGCACATCCTCCACGGTCCAATCGGTGAGTCGCCCAGCGTGGACCCCGCCAACAGCGAGGCCGTGGATGTTTAGGTCTTTTAGATGAACGTTGGCCGAGTCCTCGGCATACAGCCCGATATCGGCATACTCACCAAAGGGATAGGTGTCGCGCTGGCAGGCCAGACCCCCGGAGTGACTATCCACACAATCAGAGTGATCGGTGATCTCCAGGCAAGCGATTTCGACGTTGCTGGCATCGGTCAGGTCGACGATGAACCAGGGGCGCTGCGTTCCCCACAGTTCAGGCGGGTTGGCGCAACCGCTGTCCCACCCTGCCCCCAGGATGCGTGTCGGATGAGCGGCATCGGGGCCGCTGGGGATGGGCGGCATGTGGCAATCAAAAGCGCCGTCGGATTCACAGGCGCCGGCACCGGGCGCGTCGTAGCCCATCATGTAGCTGCCATCGGCAATGATGAGGGTGTCGCCGCCAGCAATGCGGAGCGTGCCATCCGGCGGCAGCGCGCGGAAGGGGTGATCCCACGCACACGGCTGGCCTGTCCCACTGCCGGGATAGGCCGCGTCCACCAGGCCCGTGCACTGGTCGGGAGAGCCGCCATCGGGGCGGACGTAATAGGTCGTGGCCTGGGGCGCCAGTCGCGGTGCTGCATCCGTTTGGGGGGCACGGGTTACAAGGTCGCCTTGGGCGGTCGACGGGGCGGCACTACAGGCGAGAAGTAAGCCGATTAAGAGAACTGGCATCATGTAAGCTACCATACGAGTATGCTTGTGATCCATCTTTTCACCTCTGTTTGGATGTTTTACGCTCTTGCATGACCTGATCCAATATACGCCCCGCGATATCAGAATTGATGACGGCTCCGCCTCTGCTGACGGCGCGGACGGCGACGACGATCTCAGCCGGCCGGATTTCACGTCTGAGCAAGTGTCCCAACGCGCCGTTCTTGAATGCGTCGAGCACCAAATGCTCCTGGTCACGGGCCTGCACCACGATAAGTTTGGTGCGCGGAGACAGTATGCGGAGCTGTACGATCCCTTCCAGGTCAACGCCCCACAGGACAACGTCAGGATGCGTCTCCTGGATGATAGCGATGGTACTTTTTCTATCCGGAGAACGGAATGGCAAAAATTGTCAGCCGGAATCTACATCCTCCTCCAACGTCGCCCACCCACGGCGCAAGGCGACCAGGGCGGCCTGGGTGCGGTTGTTGACGTGGAGCTTCTCGTAGACGGTGCTCAGGCGGTTGGCGACAGTCCGTTCCGATAGGGCAAGGCGATCCCCGATGGTCTTGTTGTCTGTCCCCTGCGCAACCAGGCGTAGCACATCCATCTCACCCTGGGTCAAGTTTTCCACGTCCTCCGCCTCGTCCGCTGCCTGACTAAGGCGGCGGAATTCGTCCAGCAATTTGACCGCCAGGCTGGGGTTGATCAACGCCTCACCCCGGTGGACGGCCCGGATGGCCGTGACCAGGTCCTCCTCATCGACGTCCTTGAGCAGATAGCCGCGTGCACCGGCCTTGATGGCGTCGAACACGTAGCGATCCTGGCGGTACATAGTGAGGATGATCACCCGGGCTGACGGATTGGCTTCGACAATGAAGCTGGTCGCCTGCACGCCATCCAACACGGGCATGTTGATGTCCATCAGGATGACGTCGGGGCGCAATTGCCACGCCAGCCTTACGGCCTCCTGCCCATCCTTCGCCTCCCCTACCACGGTGAGGCCGGCAAGCTCGCAAACATGGCGCACGCCCTGCCGGACAATGCGGTGATCGTCGGCAATCAGTATGCGGATGGATGACATCAGTGACCTCCTGAGAGAATGACAGAATCAGCGGATCAGCGAATTACGCTCAACGTGGCACAACGACGCAAATCTCCGTCCCGCCACCCGGTTGGCTGCGCAACTCGAAGGTGCCTTTGAGATTTTCCACACGCTCGCGCATTTGTTTCAATCCCAGATGGCCATGTTGAACCATCGTATCCAGCATCGCCAGGTCAAAGCCCACGCCGTCGTCCCGGACGCTCAACGTGATCCCGTCGGGCGACGCCAGATCCAGTTCTATCCAGACCATTTGTGCCTGGGCGTGCTTACTGACATTATGCAACGATTCCTGGACAATGCGAAACAGCACCAGTTCCAGAAACGAAGGCAGTTGCTCCGCCGTCCCCGCGACGCGCAGGTCGACGTGCAGTTGGTTCTGTTCCCCAAACTCGTCGATAAATTGCCGGAGGGCCGGGTGAAAGCCCAGTTCATCCAGCGCCACCGGACGCAGGGCGAAAATAGAGCGCCGCACCTCGCGGATGTTTCTGCCCAGCAAGTCCCGGAAGCCATCCAGTTCGGCGTGCATCTGCGAGGGATCATCGTCCACCAACTTGTGCCACAACCCCACCTTGAAACGCAGCCCCGCCAGATCCTGGGCCAATCCGTCGTGGATCTCGCGGGCAATACGGCGGCGCTCCTCGATAATGGCCTCTTCCTCAGAACGGCGTTCCTTTTCAGCAGTGATGTCCTCTATGGCCAGAATGACTTGCTGCAAGTCGTGTCCCGGTTCTCCCGTAGCACTGACATGGATCGGAAACTCACTGCCATCTCGGCGCAGGCCGGACGATTCCAGGGTGAGGGTTTCGCCCGCGCTCAGGGCATTCATCGTCCGTTCCAGGATGGGCCACGCATTTGGAGGGAAAATTCTGTCCAACGGTGCGCCCGTGAACTCGTCCGCCGGCCATCCGTAGGTCCTTTCCGAGCGCCGGTTGGCACGGATGATACGCAGCGGGGTCTGGGTCATGTCCAGCTCGAACACGCAGAGGGGGGCATTCTTGAACAGCGCCCGGAACCGCGCCTCGCTCTCGCGCAGGACGGCGACGTTCCGCAACCGCGCACCGACCACCGCGGAGATAACGCCCAGCACGATGACCCCGGCCACGATCCTGAACCACCAGGTCTCCCAAAATGGCGGCGTGATCGTGACGCTCACCGTATGCCCGGCCTCGTTCCAGACCCCATCGCTGTTGGTGCCCTTGACGCGGAAGGTATACGCGCCGGGCGGCAAGTTCGTGTAGCTGGCGTACCGCCGCGTGCCGCAATAGATCCAGTCTTGATCGAAACCTTCCAGCTTGTACGCATACTGGTTCTTGGCAGGCTCGACGTAATCCAGCGCCGCAAATTCGAAGGCAAAGAAATTATCTGCGTAGGACAGAACGATATCTCCCACCTCCGAAAGCGGTGTGTCGAATTCAACAACCTGGTCAAATTTCCTGAACGCAGTCAAGACGACGGGCGGGATGTAGGCATCGTCTCGAATGTCGTCAGGATAAAAAGCCGTAAATCCGTCGAGCGTGCCGAAAAACATCTCGCCACTCTTGCTCTGGTGACAGGCACCCAAGATGATCACGTTGTTCGTCAGCCCGTCACTCATATCATAGTTCTTAAAGGTCTCTGTCTGCGGGTCGAACCGGGACAGTCCCCCATCCGTACCGAGCCACAGGTTGTTCTGACGGTCGGCGAGGACGCACCTGACCTGGTCGCTGGGCAGGCCATCTTCCGCCGTGTACACTTGAAACTGCTCCGTGGCTAAATTAAAGCGGTTAAGCCCCTCGCTTGTGGCAATCCAGAAGATTCCAGCTTGATCCTGATAAATAGACCAGACAAAGTCGTGGCTGATGCTGTGGGGATTTTCGGGGTCGGGGCGATATTGGGTGAACGCGCCTCCTTTGGAGGCGTCTCGGTCAAAGCGGACCAGGCCGTTATACGTGCCCAACCATAAATCCCCCGCCCGATCTTCATAAATGGCTCGCACGCCATAGGTATTGATGAAGCTATGCGGGTCGTCGGGGTCGTACTCGTACCGGACAAAGGTTTCGGTGGTGCTGTCGAACCGGCTTAGCGTCCCAGGTTCCTCCGTAGCGATCCAGAGAGTGTGCGTGTGATCCTCCAAGATGGCCTTGACCGCACCCGGCCCCAGGCTGCCGGGATCACCCGGATCGTGGATGTAGTGGCTAAACACGCCCCCGGATACACCAGGCACAAATCGGTCCAGCCCCCGGTTGGTGCCGATCCACAAGCTTCCCTCGTGATCCCGGTAAAGCGCCCTGACGTTATCATGCCCCAGGGATTGGGGATCGTTGGGATCGTGCGCGTAGTGGACGAACACATCGCCGGCAGAGGCGTTATTGGCAGTGCGGTCGAGGCTGTCCAACCCTTCACCTGGCACACCGACCCAGAGGACACCGGAGGTATCCTCCCAAAGTGCACCGACCGATCCGGCACTGAAACTATTGGGATCGAGGGGGTCGTTTTGAAAGCGACTGAATCTCTCCTTGACCCGCGCATATTTATTGATGCCCTGACCATCGGTCCCGAGCCACAAAATGCCGGAACGATCCTCGTAGATCGCTGTAATGTGGCTGTCACTCAGGCTGTGGGCATTCAAGGGATCGTGGCGATAGTTGATAAAGGTATTCGCAGCGCGATCGAGAACGCTCAGGCCGTCGTCGGTGCCGATCCAGAGAGTGCCTTCCTGATCTTGCTGGATCGCCTTGACATGGTTATCGCATAGGCTGCGGGGATCCTGGGGATCATGGTGATAGTGGACGAACGCGCCATCGACAAAGGCATCCAGCCCCCCCACTATGATTTCATAGTCACTCCCAGTGCCCACCCAGAGAACGCCAGCGTCATCTTCATAGATCGCCGTCACCCGGTCGTGAGTCAGGCTTTGTGGATCAGCCGGCTCGTGCCGGTAGTGCGCAAACGTCTGAGTGGTGCGGTCAAAAGCGTTCAGCCCGCCAGTGGTCGTGCCCACCCACAGGATGCCTGAGCGGTCCTCATAGATGACGTTGACGTCGTCACCGCTCAAACTGTGCGGGTTTGCCGGGTCTGGTACATATTGCGTGAATTGGTCGGCAGCTCGGTCATATTGGTAAAGCCCTGCGCTCGCCGTGCCAATCCACAACGTGCCGGTACTATCCTCGTAGAGGGCGCTCACCTCTTCGCTGATCGCGGGATGATGGATGAATTGCGTGCCCTGCCCCGTAAAGCTAGCGAGGCCTGCGGGCGTGCCGATCCACAACGTGCTCGAGGAATCCTCGTGAAGCGCATAGATTGTGTTTTCCGCCAGCGAATCGGGATCCGAACGGCGATGGCGATAGATCGTAAAGGTATAGCCATCGTACTTGTTCAACCCGTCGTCCGTTCCAAACCACATGAATCCCTGGCTGTCTTGCAGGATACAGCGCACCTGATCGTGGGATAGCCCTTGTTCGCTGGTGACGTGGGTGAATCTCGGAGGGCCTACCTGCGTGCGTGCAGGCACAGGGACATACAAGCCGCAAAGGACTGCGAGGATCGAGAGAGCAGGCCATATCCGCCTCAGGTTGGCCTTTCGCAGACAGATCGCGAGCATCGCTCACAGCCAATCACAGCCCTGCTGCCGTGAACGCAGCCGCCACGATCTCTTGCGCCTCGCTAAAAATCTGCTCAAGGTGCTCTCGGCGTAAGTAGGGACGGTAATCCTGTTTGTAGACCTGGTCGCCGGAGAGAATCAACACCCGGTGGCAGCCCGAGTCGCGGATAAAGCTGCGGTTCTGATACACCGCGTCAGCCGTGCCGCGGTACCAATCCTGACCTGTGCGACCGCGATACGGTTGCCATATTTGCACACCGTTAGGCTGGGT
>JAFGSL010000614.1 GCA_016934645.1 Anaerolineae bacterium | reverse complement strand
TCACGTTGTAGCTGGCGAGGGCGCTGTTCTGTGGCGTAAACGTAAGCCAGCTTTCGTTCTCAAAGAGCAATAGCCCGCGACTCAAGGTTCCCACCCAGACGCGGTCCTGGCGGTCCACAGCGATGCTTTGCGGTGTGGAATAATCCACGTTGGGATAGAAATCCCAGGACAGGCCACCACGATGGTGCAGACCGTCGCTCGATATGATCCAGGGATCGCCCCGGCTGTCGAAAGCGATCCTCTCGAAGAAGTACCGGTCATCAAAGCCTGTGCCTTCTTCGTACACCGTCCATTTCTCCTTGGCGAAAACCGCGATACTGTTGACCGTGACCACCCAGACCGCGCCATCCGGCGCAATGGCGACGTCATTGACCGACTCGTAGGCTTCTGGATCGGTAGATAACGTTTCCTTCACCGTGAAGGTCTGCCAGGTTGTGCCGTCGAAGTGACTGACGCCCTGGTAGTGCGCGACCCAGAAATCGTCGTAAGCGTCGCACGCGATGGCGTCTGCGCTGCCGGTCCCCCATCCCTGCCCGAAGTTTCGCCAATTCGTACCGTTGAAGAGTTTGGCACCTGACGTATTCAGGACGAGGAGTTCCCCATCCGGACAAACAGCGATGTCTTTGACCAGGTCGCCGCTCAAGGTGCCGCCTTGCTTGTCGTAGGTGACCCACTCGTTGTTTTCGATACACGTGACGCCATAGCCGAACGAGCCGAAGCACGCCAGACCTGCTTCGTCAGATGGTGTTGTTTCAGGGGCGTTAGTCGCTGCCGGTCTGGCTGCCGGTGGGATTGCGGTGGACGGCGAAGTCGTCGTAGGCGACACTGGTGGCGGCTGTGTGGGACGCGGACCGGTAAGCGTCTGGCACGCGATCTGAAGCAAGAAAAGGCCGACAATAATGAAGGTAGAAACCCGTTTCATCCGTTCAATCCGTTGATCCATCGTTTGTATCTCCGAAAGCAACTTCCAAGGCACGGTCGGTAATGCCAGTGTAGACCCGTTCCATTTGCGCCCGGAAGCTCGTGGCGTCCACAAAATCCGGCAATCCCAGGCGCTTGAGCAGCGCCAGTTCGACGGGCGGCGTGGTGATGTGCAGGATGATATTATCCCAGGCGGCAGGCGTGCCCCAATACGTATCCAGGCACTCGGCCAGTGCTGGCGCGTCCACGGCGGCAATGGCGTCGGGAACGTAGGGTAACGTCTCCTGTGCCGGCACACCAACAGCGCGACGCTCGCGTAGCGCGGCAATGATCGCAGCTTTGCTCCGCCCGCGCAGCTCGAAGAGCAGGAATGGGTCTGCGTCGAAACGCTCACCGAGCAGGTAGTACACGGCGGCGACGTGCTTACACGGGTTGGCCCAGTCGGGGCATGAGCATTTTGTGCTTAGGTCGCCTTGAGATTGTGGGAACAGCGGCACTTTGGCCTGGTCGAAAACTTGCTCAATGTCTTTGGGCATCTCTTCGTTGAGTAATTGCGCGGTGAAAATGGCCTGCTCTGCCAGGATAGTCAACACTTTCGCCCACTGGCTATCGCTCAACGGCTTGAGTTCGATGCTGACCTTGTACGGCGAGGGCCGCGAACCTTGCACCCGTGCGGTGACTTTACCGGCTTTGATGTCGATCTCCAACACCTGCCCACGCCGCGCGTAACTGCGTCCTCGGCTCAACCGCCCGGAATCCATCAGCCGTTTCAGCGCGTTGATCCACTTATCAGCCCACCACGATTTGACGAACTTGCCGTACTGGCTTTTCGCCTTGATGCCATCCACCTCTAGTGGGCGCGTGGGTTCGTAGCTTGGCCAGTAGTCGTCGTAATAACTTCGCGAACGTCGCTTTGCCATATCCGTACCTCAAAAATAAATCCTGGAAGGAGAGCGCGATATGGAAATCGCGACTACCTCCTGCATCTTGCCTCTTATTCCTTGCCTCATTCCAGCCGGAGCATCATAATGTCACGCAACTCATCGGTCCTCAACTCGGTCAGCCAGTTTTCGCCCGCGCCGATGACGCTTTGTGCCAATGCCTTCTTTGCTTCGATCAGTTCGTCGATGCGCTCTTCCAGCGTGCCGCCACAGACGAACTTGTGGACCTGCACGTCACGTGTCTGCCCGATGCGGAAGGCGCGGTCGGTGGCCTGATCCTCCACCGCCGGATTCCACCAGCGGTCGAAATGAAAGACGTGATTAGCAGCGGTGAGGTTGAGTCCCGTGCCGCCCGCCTTGAGCGAGAGGATGAAGAGCGGCGGCCCGCCTTTGTCCTGGAAGCGGGCGACCATCCGGTCGCGGTGCTTGGCCGGTGTCGCACCGTGCAGGTAGAGCACCTCCATCCCAAAAAGCGTTTGCAGGTAGCCCTGGAGCAGTGTCCCCATTTCCGCAAATTGTGTGAAGATCAACGCCCGGTCGCCCACGTCCAATGCCTCTTCGAGCATCTCGGTCAGCCGTTCCAGCTTACCGGAACGCCCTGGCAGCACCGAGCCGTCGCCCAGGAATTGCGCCGGGTGATTGCAGATTTGCTTGAGGCGCAACAGTGCACCGAGTACGGCACCGCGCCGCGAGAAGTCGGATCGCTCCTCGTCGGCTTCAGCTTCCTCGATTTTTCGCAACGAGGCTTCCACCACAGCTTCGTAGAGCGTCACTTGCTCCGGCGTGAGGGAGCAGTAGACCTTCATTTCGAGCTTGTCGGGCAGGTCTTGGATGATGGTGGGGTCGGTTTTGAGGCGGCGCAGGATGAACGGCCCGACCAGACCGCGCAGCCGTGCCGTGGCCTCGGCGTCCTGGTAACGTTCAATAGGCAAGGCAAACTCATTGCGGAAGCCGCTCCGTGAGCCGAGTAAACCTGGGTTGAGAAATTGCATCATCGACCACAATTCGGAGAGGCGGTTTTCGACCGGCGTGCCGGTGAGTGTCATGCGATTTTCCGTGGGCAACTGCCGGACCGCCTGCGTCTGTTTGGCACTTGGGTTCTTGATGTTCTGCGCTTCGTCGAGAATCACGTCGCTCCACGGGATTTCACGCAGCGTGTCCACGTCGCGCCGCACCAGGCCATAGGTACTGATGACGACATCGTGCTGCCGGGCCATATCTATGAATTCTTCCCCCCTGGCGCGCTCTGCTCCGTGGTGGATCATCACCCGCAGCGATGGCGCAAAGCGTTGCACCTCGCGTTTCCAGTTCCCCACCACCGAGGTCGGGCAGACCAACAGCGCGGGCGACAGGTCGTTGCCGTTTTGTTCACGCTCGTTCAGCAGCAGCGCGATGGCCTGGATGGTTTTGCCCAAGCCCATGTCATCGGCCAGACACGCGCCCAGACCCCAGCGTCGCATAAACGCGAGCCACGAGAAACCGCGCACCTGGTAGGGGCGCAACTGGCCCACGAAACCTGCTGGGGGTTCCAGCGCCGTGAGTTGTTCCCCGGTTTGCAACTGCCCGACCAGATCGTGCAGCGCGCCCGTGGTTTCCACGCCCAATAGCGGCAGCCCGGCGACTTCTTCCGCGCCGCCGAGCGCTAGGTTGAGCGCGTCGCGCAACGACATCTCGTGCTGTTTGCGCTGCTTTTCCCAGAAAGCGATGGCGGCCTCGATTTCTTCCGGTTGGAGCAGCACCCACTGTCCACGCACTTGCACCAATGGTTGTTTGAGCGCGACGAGTCGCTCGAACTCCTCGCGGGTGAGGACGTCGTTACCCAGGGCCATCTCCCAATCGAACTGCGCCAGCGCTTCGAGGTTCAACACGCCGCGCCCGATGACGTTGGCGTCGGCCTTGAGTCCAGCTTTAGCGCGCACACCGAGCCGCGCGCCGGGCTTGGTCCACCAGGGCGGTACGAGCACGCCGAAGCCACTCCCTTCGAGCAGCGGCCCGACCTCGCGCAGGAAGCCGTAAGCGTCGTCGTTGCTGAGCGCGCAGGCGACCGGGCGGGCGGTGCGCAGGCTCTTGAGGATGGGCGGGAACAGCCGCGCCGCCAGTCCCAGGCCGGAGAGCACAAGCTCTTGCGCGTTCTCGAAGCGGTAGCTCAGGTATTCCAGCGCGCCGCCGCGCGCCTCCCAGACTTTGTCCACGGCGACGAGCAGGCTTGGGTCGTCGTTCGCCTGAAGCAGATAGCGCAGCATCCAGTCGGGGCGCGCGACTTTGCCGGTTTCTGCGTTCACCTCCGGCGGTTCCAGCCGGAAGCACAGCCGGAAGGCGGCTTCGCCGGCGGCCTGCAACTGGCCGAGCCAACTGCGCCACGCCTCGAAAAGCTGCGCCAGGTCGCGGCGCTGCTTGACCGGC
>JAFGSL010000080.1 GCA_016934645.1 Anaerolineae bacterium | reverse complement strand
GCTCTCTCATGCCGCTGCTCCTTTCTGCGCCAACGCTGCAACTAACTCGCGTTCACGAAGAATTGTCAGAATACGCGCAATGTCTTTACGCACCACGCGCAATCTATTGTGATCTTCTAAGCTGCCGGCATACCATTGTTGCCGCAGGTTGAACAATTCACGCCGAGTTTCCTGCAGGCGAAGCCGCAATTCTTCTTCTGTTAATTCTCGTAATTCGTGTGCCTGCATGGCTAACTCTCCTGCTCCAAGTCCAAGCGAGCAATCACCTGGGTTCTGATTGGCAACTTGTGCGCCGCCAAACGCAACGCCTCCTGCGCCACGTCATTCGGGATCCCCCCGACTTCGAACATTACACGACCGGGACGCACAACGGCCACCCACTGATCGACAGCACCTTTCCCTTTACCCATGCGGGTTTCCGCCGGCTTAGACGTAATCGGCTTGTCAGGGAAAATCCGTATCCAATACTTGCCACGCCGCCGCATATGACGCACAATGGCACGGCGTGCAGCTTCGATCTGGCGGGCGGTGACCCAGGCCGGTTCCAGGGCTTGTAGCCCGTAATCGCCGAAGCTCACATCCACCCCACGGGATTCTGTTCCTTTTCTGCGCCCACGGTGCTGCTTGCGATATTTCACGCGCTTAGGCATCAACATGGTTCTTTCTCCTTATATAACAACGTAAACTGCACAAACTGCGGACAGTTTCGCAATTTGATAAGCTCTATGCTGCGTCTTCAACAACCGCAGATTTTTGGGGCAGAATCTCGCCCTTATAAATCCACACCTTGACGCCGATACGGCCATAAGTCGTAAGAGCCTCTTCTTGAGCGTAGTCAATGTCAGCGCGCAACGTTTGCAAGGGCACTCGACCCTCACGCATCCATTCCCGGCGCGCCATTTCAGCACCGGACAGACGCCCACTACACATCACTTTCACGCCTTCGGCACCGGCGCGCAAAGCCTGGCGCACGGCGCGCTTCATAGCGCGACTGTGATAGATGCGTTTCTCCAACTGAGCAACGATATTCTCCGCCACCAAATGGGCATCCAGGTCAGGCTGCTCGACCTCTTGAATATCCACATGCACTCGCTTACCGCCAGTCAGATCCTCAATTTGTTGCCGCAGTTGCTTGACATTTTCCCCTTTGCGGCCGATCACCACACCCGGACGCGCCGTCCAGATAATGACCGAAACCTGGTTCGGGGGAAAACGTTCGATTTCTATACTCGAAATGCCACTTTGCCCATCGCGAGAGCGCCCGCGCATTTCTGAAAGAATCAATTCACGAATCTTGCGATCTTCCGTCAAAAGGTCAGAATATTCCCGGCCCTCTGCAAACCAGCGAGACTTCCAATCGCGGATCACTTTCAAACGAAAACCATAAGGATGAACTTTGCGTCCCAAAAATAGCCTCCTTCTTTTAACTACTCTGGAAGCCGTTCTTCAAGAACGACCGTGATGTGCGATGAACGTTTGCGGATCGGTCGATAGCGCCCGCGACTTCCCCACTTCGCTCGCCAACCCTTCCCGGGCATCCGACCTGGACCTTCATCAGCCGTAAGCTGGACAATATATAGACTATCGATATCCAACCCCATCTCGTCGGCGTTCGCCATCGCAGAACGGATCACTTTGTAGATCGGTTCCGTCGCTGCGTGCGGCATCGCCTGCAGTGCATTCAGCGCTGCTTGTGCCGCCATACCCCGCAAAGGTGCAAGAATACGCCGCACCTTAAACGGTGACATGGGAATATGCTTAGCTATAGCGTGTACACTTTCCGCCATTAGTCTTTACCTCACTCCCCTTACCGGACAACCCGGCCCTTTTTCTCTTTGACGATGTGGCCACGGAACGTCCGCGTGGGCGCAAACTCACCCAGGCGATGTCCCACCATGTTCTCCGTCACATAGATCGGAACATGCCGCCGCCCATCGTGAACCGCAATGGTATGTCCCACCATCTGTGGGAAGATGACAGATGCACGCGACCATGTGCGTAGTACGCGCTTCTGCCCGCTGCGATTCATCTCTTCGACTTTCTTGAGCAGCTTTGGATTGACGTAAGGCCCTTTTTTCAAAGAACGCGACATTCTATACCTCCCTTACTTAGCGGCGACCGGCATTGCGCCGACGAACGATGTATTTGTCAGTAGACTTGTTCCGGCGGGTCTTGCGGCCCAACGTCCGCCAACCCCACGGAGACTTCGGACCGGGCATACCGATCGGTGTGCGCCCTTCACCACCCCCGTGGGGATGGTCGCGCGGCGACATCGCCGAACCGCGCACCGCTGGACGCCATCCCAGCCAGCGCTTGCGTCCAGCCTTACCTAGTTTGACATTCGCATAGTCTGGGTTACCCACCTGCCCCACGGTCGCCATACAGCTTTTGTGAACACGACGCATTTCAGCACTGGGCAGGCGCAGCGTCACATAATCACCTTCTTTAGCCAGAACTTGAGCTGACGCACCTGCTGCGCGGACCATTTGGCCACCACGACCAGGATAAAGCTCAACGTTATGGACCATCGTCCCCAAGGGCATGCGCTCCAAGGGCATCGCATTACCTACGTAGACTTCCGTGCTTTTCTGCGAACTGATCACCGTGTTACCCACACGCAGGCCCAATGGAGCGAGGATGTAGCGTTTCTCGCCATCAGCGTAGACCAACAAGGCGATACGCGCCGAGCGGTTGGGATCATACTCAATCGAATCCACACGCGCCGGGATGTCGAATTTGTTGCGCCGGAAGTCGATCAAACGATATTGGCGCGCGTGACCACCACCACGATGGCGCACCGTGATCCGCCCGTAGGCATTACGACCGGCCTTTCTGGACAGCGGACGCACCAAACTCTTTTCAGGCTTCGTCCGCGTGACTTCCTCAAACGTCTGTCCGGTCATCCCACGACGACTGGGAGTAGTGGGCTTATAATTCTTGATTGCCATCCTAAGCCTCCAATGCCTCGATCGATTCGCCCGGCGCCAAAGTCACAATGGCTTTCTTCCACGATGCACGGCGCGTTACCATACGGCGTCCACGGATGTGATTGACCTTAGCCGGCATATTCATCACATTCACAGATTTCACATTAACGTCGTATATCTCTTCCACAGCACGCGAAATCTGTGCTTTATTCGCTTTACGATTGACCATAAAAACGTACTGTCCCAACTCACGTTGGAGATATGCTTTTTCCGTTTCTAACGGACGAACAATAACTTCATAGATATCCATTATGCAACTCCTCTCGCCGTGTCTAGGAGGCTTGCCCCAGAATAGACTCGACCACCTCAAGCGCTCCCAATGGCATGACGAGATAGTCGGCACTCATCAAGTCTTTGATGTTCAGGTAATGCGCACGCAAAGTTCTGGCCTTGGGCAGATTGCGGACCGAGAGTTCAACAGATGAGTCGCGCTCCGGGAGCAAAATCAAAATCTTGCCATCCACCGCGGACAGATTATGCAACACCTGCACCATCGCCTTTGTCTTTGGCGCGTCCATCGCCAACCGATCCACCACGACAATCTGTTGCGCCGCGGCCTTGACCGAGAGCGCTGATCGCAACGCGGCGCGGCGCATTTTCACCGGCATCTTCTTCTCGTAGCTGCGCGGCACAGGGCCATGCGCAATGCCACCGCCCACGAAGATCGGAGCATTCCGACTGCCATGGCGAGCGCGACCCGTTCCCTTCTGGCGATACCACTTGGACTTCGAGCGATTGTTCTCACTGCGGGTCTTCGCCTTGTGCGTGCCCAAGCGCGCATTCGCCAACTGGCGCACCAGCGCTTGATGCATCAACGGGATATTTACCGCAGCCTCAAAAATATCCGGGCGTAGTTCAATCTCGTCGACCTTCTCGCCCTGCATATTCATGACTGGAATAAGCATTGCTACCTACCTCCCCTAACGACTGACTTGTCAGTCTTCTGCTTACGGGCGATCTTGATCAAGACCAAACCACCGTTTGGCCCAGGGACACTTCCCCGCACAGCAATCAGGTTCCGCTCTGGATCAACGAGCACAACCTCCAGATTGTGAATCGTCGTCCGCTTGCCACCCATACGACCGGGCATCTTCTTCCCTTTCCACACCTTACCAGGCGTAGCACACGCACCGATTGAACCTGGCGCGCGTTCCCGGTCCGATTGACCGTGGGTGTGGGGACCACCGGCGAAGTGATACCGTTTGACAACACCGGCAAACCCACGACCTTTAGAGTTCGCTTCAACATCCACGCACTCGCCTGGCTCGAAGATGTCGACCAACACTTTCTGCCCTAACTCGTACTCCTCATCCTCACGGATGCGCAACTCGCGCAAATGGCGCAGACTAGGTGCGCCGGCTTGCTGTAGATGTCCTCGCTGCCCCTTGCTCAGGCGCTGAGGTTTCGATGGGCCGAACCCCAATTGTACCGCACGGTACCCATCGCGGTCGGGGGTACGAATGCCCGTGACATAGCATGGACCAGCTTCCACCACCGTCACCGGCACCACAATACCATTTTCTTGAATTACCTGGGTCATCCCCACTTTTGTACCTAGGATCCCTTTCACCATTTCCTCCTTGGGACTGCCAGCACCAGGTCCTGCCGCATCATCCCATGCTACCGCCACACTAGCCCCCTGGTCTTCAACCCTTTTGTTCGAGGGAACGACCAGGGGGCAGCAACTGCGGTGCAAATTCAATGCTTAAAGTTTGATCTCGATATCGACGCCAGCCGGCATATTCAACCGCATCAGCGTATCGATAGTCTTCGAATCCGGTTCCTGGATATCGATCAGCCGCTTATGGGTGCGAATCTCGAAATGCTCGTGACTATCCTTGTCGATGAAAGTCGAACGTCGTACCGTGAATCGCTCAATCTTGGTCGGCAGCGGAACCGGGCCAACGACCCGCGCCCCCGTCCGTTCAGCCGCTTCGACGATACGCCGCGCGGACTCATCCAGGATACGATGATCATATCCCTTC
>JAFGSL010000613.1 GCA_016934645.1 Anaerolineae bacterium | reverse complement strand
CTGTTGTCGCAATTCGATGCTGAATTCGGCGACGGCGCGAGCGACTTCCTTTCGCTACGCTGCACCAAGCTGAACGGCGTCAGTTTGCTTACCGAAATTCAGATCGTGCTCCAGCCAGATTTGGCCACACTGGACAACTTTGCCACCCTGTTCCCTGACGAGAGGATTCCGCCTGCGGGCAACTGCCCTCAGACGTTCAAGGTGGATCAGGTGGGATTGAGGAATTATTGAAAAACACGATGCACATCCTGGGTATCATTGGTTCTATGCGCAAGAACAGCCACACGCACACGCTGGTGACGCGCGTCATCGACGAAATGCGCGCCCTCGCGCCGGGCCTGGAATCCGACCTCATCTACATTGCCGATCAGGACATCCACCCGTGCCGCGTGACATGCTCATCCTACTGCTCGACGCATCCGTACCAATGCGCCACACCAGATGACGCCACCGCCATCCTCGACCGGATGATCCAGGCTGATGCATTGATCATCGGCACGCCGCTGTACTTCCGCGCGCCGCCGGCCCAGTTCCAGGCGTGGGCAGAACGCCTTATCTCGCTCTTTTTCTTTTACGAGAACCAGGGACAAAACGCTGTTCCCTCGCCGCTCAAAGGAAAACCTTGTGGGTTAGTCGGCGTCGCCGAGTATGCCAATCCGCACCAAATCCTGGAGTACCTGCACGACTTCTGCACGGTGTTGAAAATGCGCCCGGTTTTGCTGGATACCTTCCCGTATCTGGGTGTGGCAGGTCAAGGAGAGGTAGAATACGACGCCGTCTTCCATCCCTTTGAACGCGCCAAGGATTTGGCCGCTGAAGTGGTGAAAACACTGTAATGGAGGCAAAAATGTACATTGAAACCGATCTACAAAAAATAGCGCAGTTGGCCCAACAGCGCGAAGATGAAAATTGGGCATTTCGTTCCTTCCTGAAAGCAAGCGCGATGCCTTCGGAAGAACTAGACGCGATTGTCCACGAGCTATACGAGGAGGTCGCCGCAGCCATTGACTGCCGCGCTTGCGCCAACTGCTGCCGACGCATCACGCCAACGCCGACGATAGAAGAGATCAAGAGACTTGCCGCAGCGTTGCAGATATCGGTGGAAACATTCAAGGTGCAGTATTTGGAACAAGAAGGCGATCACAAGGGGCGCCTGCTGCGTCCTTGCCCGCTTCTGCAAGATAATGTCTGTTCTGTCCCTACGCACCGCCCTCTGGATTGTGTGGATTATCCGTATCTGCTGCGCGAAGGTTTTAGGACTCGGTTGTTTGGGGTGCTCGCTAATTATGAAATCTGCCCGATTGTGTTCAACGTCTACGAGCAATTAAAAGGGCAGCTATGGCGTAGACGTAGGAGACATGCAAGATTTTAGACAAAGGCTCTCGTGCTAGGGAAAACGTATGAAAAGCCAGTTCAAAACCTTGGACACTATCCAGATCGCTCAGGCCCTGTTCTTTCTTAATACTGCCATCTGGGTGGCACTCGGCATCACAAGCCTGTTCCGCGTTGCGCGTGGTCCAACCTCGATGATGACGGCGATCGTCATTGGCATTCTGATGTTCGGCAATGCCAGCGCGATGGCCGTGAGCGGGTTCGGGCTGGGAACAAAGCGGCGAGGCTTCTACTATCTCGCACTCGCCGTGCTGCTGGTCAACATCGTGCTGACGTTCACCGACCAGGTCGGATTGTTGGACATCCTCACCTTTGCGCTTGATCTAGTACTTCTGGTGCTCCTCATCGTTACCAGAAAACGCTATACCCACCGCGATGCTCAGCAATAAAAACATTCGTACCACTCGAACTATTCGACAAAAGACTACTGGACTAAAGACTACAAGACTATTCACAAGGAGCAAACACTATGTTACGAGTCTGTGTTATCGGTATGGGCCCCATTGGCAATCGCCATGCCAGAATTTACAAGGAAGACCCGCTCGCTGAGTTGGTCGGCGTGTGCGACATCATCAAGGAGCGGGCGGATGCGGCGGCAGCGCGCTTGGGCGTCCCTGCGTTCTACGATGCGCCGACGATGCTGGCGGCGCTCAGCCCCGACCTGTGCAGCGTCACCACGGGCGGCTACGAATATTCGAGCGATCACTATCTGCCCACGATGCAGGCGCTCGAAGCGGGTTGTCACGTCCTCGGCGAGAAGCCCATCAGCAACGAGATCGAGAAGGGCGAGGCGATGGTGGCGACAGCGCGGAAGATGGGCGTGTGTTACGCCATCAATCTCAACCACCGCTTCACACCCGCTGCCTATCTGGCAAAGCAGTGGCAGGATGAGGGTCGCATCGGGCATCTGCTGTTCGTCAACATGGCGCTGTGGATCAAGAACCCGGCGGAAAGCTCACCCTACTACATGATCAAAGCGCTCAATCCTCACTCGGTGGACATTATGCGCTACTTCGGCGGCGACATCGACGCCGTGCAGTGCTTCGGCACGACCGCGCCAGGGAGGAAAATCATCACCACCGCGCATTTCAGCATGCGCTTCAAGAACGGCGCAGTCGGCGGCTTGACCGCCTCCTACGACATCGAGCGCGGGCATCCGATGGAACGTTGTGAGGTCGCCGGGACGAAAGGCCGCCTCATCGTGGATGATATGTGGCGCGAGGCGACGCTCTATCCGGCAGGCGACTTCGAGAAGCGCGTTTACACCAACCCCGTCTTCGGCGGCATGCGCGACTTCGAGGACACGTTTCGCAACCGCATCCACAAGTTCCTGGAAGAAGTGACCGACGGCGTCCCGCCCGACCAAATCGACGGCTCCGGCGCCGACGGCCTCGCCGCCCAAAAAGTGCTACACGCGGCGATCGAGTCGTTGCAAACAGAATCTATCGTTAAAGTAGACGGTAGACAGTAGACGGTAGACGGGGGACTTGCTGCCGCAAGCCCTGTCTACTGTTTACCGTATACCGTCTACCACTCAGCCCAAAACCTACAAGAGGAGAGCATCATGAAACTTGGCGCAAATTCGGTGTTATTCGGCGCGTTCGATATGGATACGGCCTTCAGGTATACGACTATGGCGGGATACGACGGCATCGAGCTTTCGGCCATCGGCGGGATGAGCGAGCATCTGGTCATCGAGCGGTGG
>JAFGSL010000612.1 GCA_016934645.1 Anaerolineae bacterium | reverse complement strand
GCATCCGGTTCCTGATACTTCGAGTTTGATCCTGCGACTGCATATTTGTTCGCCATGTTGACCTCCTTATCCGGTTTCAAACGGCTTATCTTCCTCTGCGCAGATGTCTTTCACCACATCCCGCCCAGAAGCGACTGAGAGTTCGACGTTGCCGCCCGGTTCCACCCACTGCCCGATCATGTAAAAGTTGTCCAGGCCCGGCAGAGTTTTCTTCATCCCGCCACCCATCATCATGCTCATCTTGCGCGTGGTGAGCGCCCACCCGGCGAACGCGCCGCGCCAGTTGGCGGTGTAACGCTCGTAAGTGACTGGCGTCGCCACATCTACCACCTCGACAGCATCACTTAGACCGGGAAAACGTTCGTCCAGCGCGGCGATGATCTGCTGCGCGACCAAATCCTTGGCGGCGCGATAGTGCTTGCGATTTGCGCGCATGCTCTTCCAGTAGTCGTAGTCCGCCTCACACCACACGCTCAGGACGGACTTGCCCGGCGGCGCCATCGTCGGATCGAAGCAGTAGTGCTTGACCACCAGCCGCTCTTGGCGCACGTTGCCCAGGTAGATCGGCTGTGGCAGTGGGAAATTGATCGAGGGACATTCGCCGGAGAAATCCTTGTTTACCCCCAGGGAAATCTGGAGGATGGATTTCGCCACCGTCATATCGCGGTAATACGAACGGACTTTGTTGTCCAGGTAGCGCCCGCCCAGCAGATCGAAGATTGTGCTGTACCCATCCGCCGCGGAGATGACGATATCGGCCCGATGCTCACTGCCATCCGCCAAGCGCACGCCAACCGCGTGGTCATTCTCCACCAGGATGGTCTCCACGCGTGATTTGTAGCGGATCTCGCCGCCGAGAGCCAGATAGCGCTCCGCCAGGTCTTCCGCGAAGCGCAGCGACCCGCCGATGGGATATCCAGCCTCACGGTCATGCATCATCGCGAGCGTCGATAACATCAGCATCATCGGGAAATCGGTCGGCGCGAATTGGAAAAACTCTGGCAGTGCCGTCCGCAGAAGGGGGTCCTTGAAATGTTCGGCATACTTACGCACGGTCGCATTGGCCCAGCGCAAGGCGGGGATCATCACCGGCAACATGCTTTGCCCGAGTTCCAGGGATTCCACAGGATCGGCTGGCGTGAGGTCGACCGGCAGTTCCATCTTCGTGAACTGGCGGATGGCCTTCGTGAACTCGCGGATCGTACTCTCGTCCTCGGGAGCAAGCGCCAGCATATGCTGTTCGAGCCGGTCGATGTCGGTGTACAGGGTGAAGACGCGCCCGTCGTCGCCCTCGAAACGGCTGAATTCGTCGTAGAAGTGGAATTCCCGCCCCTCCAGCAATCCAAGTTCCTCCCACAGTTGGTGGATTTTGGTTTGCGGATCGACACCGCTAAGATAGCGCACGCTGCCGTCGAAGAGGTAATCTCGCCTCCGCCACGATGTGCACAACCCACCCGGGATTGTATGCAGTTCGACGATCTGCGAACGATAGCCGTTCATCTGGGCGTAACAGCCGGTCGATAGCCCGGCCATACCCGCACCGATGATGAGTATTGTTTTTTCGGACATAACATGCCCCCTCTCACTGCTCATGATTATTCAGGCCGACTACGAATGCAGGAACGAATAAACGAATAGCTGTCGGCTCTGGTGTGAATTCGCCTAGTACAGCGTGGCAGAAATTCTTCCCCAGTTTACAGCTTTAAGGGGATCGCCAGATCCCCGGCTATGCGCCAGGGGCAGAAGCATCATTATCAGGGAAGGAACTTGCGCCTTGCGGTACTAGCGAAATTCATTTATTCGTTTTCAATTCGTGGTCGGCAAACCTTACACCTGAAATTACCGGTATACGTACACAGTTTGGACGGTTTCGGTTCCGCCGCCAAACGATGCCGTAAGGCCGAGGAAGAAACCGAAGTCATACCACCTGCCGTTGTTGTTGATCTCGTAGATCCCGACATTGGGGTTGAATAGACGAATAATGAACGCAAGAGGCAGAATAATCCCGTGCCACAATCCCGCTAAAAAGCCCGCCGGTTTCGCATCGGGTTGTTGGAACTTCGAGTTCGGGCCCGCAATTGCTAGAATGTTTGCCATAAGTCATAACCTCCTTCAAAGCAGTCAAATAGTCTTTAGTCCGATAGTCAACTTATTGCGCTCGCGATAAGCTGCAATGTCGGCATGATGTAGGCCAGCCGTTTCTGCGTTTCTCGGGGGTTGTTCTCGCGCTCGATTCTCAGACGCACTGCATCGCACCCGAGTATGAACGGATCCTCCCAGGCTAGCCAATCAACATCCTTTGATACGAGTTTATCGCACAAAAGTAGCGTCATTTCGGCCAACATGCTGATGTCGGCGTTCTTTGTGCCGGGCATGATCTCCCGTAACAGCCCGGCGCGAATCACAAGATGACACCAGGCAAAGTCGAGTGTTTTGCCAAACAGCCATTCCCCAGTACGCGTCGCCATCATCTCGATGTCATGATAGTTCTGGGGATGTGTGCGCCATGCTGCTTCAGAACGGTGGAACATCAACGGTGTACCTGTGCCGTGGACTGCCAGCACGTCCTTTATAAACGCCACGCGATGCGCGGTCTCCAATGCATACGCCACCCGGTCGAGAAAGCATAAATGCAGCACTTCACTCGGAGCACAGGCTGCAGCGGCGTGAGCATACAAGGCGCGAAACTGCTCCCCCACCCCTATATCTGGTTTTCGGTAGGTAACATCAAAGAATGGATCGGCTGTCAGCCACTCGATTGCTGCCGGTTGCGCTGCACTTGTAGCCGGTGTCACGCCAACAAACACGCAACGGAACATACGTTTGAGATCAAATAGGATAGTTTCAAGATGCCTAACCATTTCCCCCTCAGGATCGTGGTACGGCATCACAACAACAGGCAACACCGATTTATCCATCCGTGTTTCCTACGCCATCATCCCTCTCAATCACATAGCGAAGGCAATCCATCCCAAAGTAGATAGATTTCTCGACGGAGTGCAGGCCGCTCTTCTCCAGTACCCGCTGCGACCCGATGTTTTCAGGGTGCGTGATACCGATGATGAACGGGAAGTCGAACCGCTCAAACCCAAAGCGCAACGAGGCCTTCGCCGCTTCGGTTGCCAGGCCACGCCGCCAGACTTCCTGACGTAATAAATACGCAACCTCGGTCTCACCGGTTTCGGGCAAGTAGGTCAGTCCTGCCCATCCGAGCAGACCCGGTTCATCGCGGAACTCGACCGCCCACCAGCCATAGCCATGTTCTTCCCAGTGCGCGAGTTGCCGCGACACTATCCGCGCAGCAAGCTCGTGCAGTGGTCGACCGGTAGGTGGGAAGTAGCGCAGAATTCCCGGCTGCTGGAGAATATCGAACAGCGGGTCCACATCCTGTTCGAAGAAGGCACGCAACACAAGTCGTTCAGTCGTGATATAGGGAATATCCATAACATCTCCAATACAGACGGTAAGCGATGCAATACCTTTCCCGTCTACCGTCTACCCCAAAGACAAGATTTTGTAGGTCATGTATTCACCATCTAAGCCCAACGGTTCGTCATACACGAACATTGCCAGTGTGCGTGCGGTGAACGTCAGGTTGACCTCCCTCTCGGAGAGTTCATCAAATATTCTGCGATACACCTCGATGGTCTGCCCCCCCATCATCACTGTCATATGAAAATGATAGCCCTCTCCATCAAAGGCGGCCTGGGTATTCTCGAAACGCTGTGCCAACTCCCGGTTGAGCCGATCGTGCAACTGGCGCAAGTACGCCGTTTCTTGAACATCCAGCCACAGGATACCTATTTCCATCCCTTCGTAGTACATAGACCTAAGTTGAAGTTCCGTACACTTCATTTCAAAAGGATGCACCGATTGCGCGAACTCGTCCATATAGTTTTCCAGCCTGGTCACATCCTCAATCTCAAAAAGCTGCTTGAGTGACACATGCGGCAGCAGGCGGCAAATGCTGGTCCCGGTGCGATGCTTCCGATGAATCTCCCAGGCTAGTTTACGTACGAAATTTGAGGCATCCGTATCGGCAAGAAGGGCAAAGGTTGCTTTCATGGACAAGGCCTACCCCAATTCCCAGTTCTCAGGCCAAACGTAATGGTCGTGAATATCCTCAACGTAAGCCATCGGCTCGTTAGGCTCAATGTCGAACAAAGCATCGAACACGTCCACAGCCTGATCGTAGGAGCGTGTTTGGTGGCTTTGCAAGACACCAAACAGCAGCATCGACTTGTCGCCGCTGAGCAAAGCTTCTAGTGTGCGCTCCATTTCCAGCCAGTCAGGGTAGATGCACTCCAGCATAACCTTGTTGGGCAGCGGTTCCACGCGGATCGGCTGGATGCCCATCCGGTTGACCACGGCGGGTACTTCCACTGCCACGTCGTCGGGCAAGCCGGGTAGCGCGCCGTTGTTCAGCACGTTGACCTGCGCGCGGTACTCGTTGTCGTTGACCAGCGCATCGATAATCGGAATGTGCTGCTCCCGCGTCTTCTTCGAGCCGAAAAGATCGATGGGACGCACTTTGACGTCGTAGGCGGACTCTTTCATCTGGGCATACTTTTCCTCTTTCTCGTGCAGGATGCGGTCGCGTCCTTCCGGTGTATCGCCGCCGCCACCCGCGCCATACCAGCGCGTGCGCGTGTCCAGATCGGTGTGATACCACCACCCGCCGCTGCGGGGCGTGTCGCCGATGGGGAACAGGCCATACATCTTGTACTGATGAATCGCCGCTGGCGACCACTGCGCCGAAACACCCGACTCTTTGTGATCGGCCCAATACTGCTCGAGGTTCTCGTCAATCCACCTATCCAGAACGGGGTAAGCGTCCTGACCTTCATAATAAAAATGCGTCAGCCAGATATTGTGGTTGAGGCCGGGCGCCTGCCAGGTCACCTTTTCGGGATCAAGGCCAATCGTGCGCGCGA
Source organism: Anaerolineae bacterium (assembly GCA_016934645.1). The sequence goes on along the minus strand of JAFGSL010000612.1, from coordinate 7,690 downwards.
CGCCATAGACACCGTAGTGCCCGTGACACAGACCACACACCTTGACGTTGGTTTCGCGCCCCATCAGCGTCGTGCCATCGAAGACGGGATTACCCGCCTGCAAAATCCACGCATTGGGGGCAATGAATTCCACGTCCTGCGCTACATCGAGCATCAACTGCAAGTTGTGGTACTCCGGCATCCCGGTATGACCGTAGAAATAGCCGTACTTCGCCACCAACTCGCGGCGCCGCTTCATGAAGTACTCGTTGTGCGTGATCGTCGCTGTGTTGATGACGAAATCCGTGTCCTGCAATGACTCCGCGCGGTCCAACGTGCGCGCAAAGGTGAGATCCGCGCCCAGATCCTCAGCATAGCGTTGCGCCAGCCGGTAGACCACGTCCAGCCGTTCCTCGTTGATGTCCATAAAATGAACTGTACTTCCCTTCAACCCTTCGGTCAGACACAGGTCTTTGACCAGACCGAGCGAGAAGACAACACTTCCGGCACCAATAATCGTCACTTTAACGGATGACATACCTGACCTCCACAAGAATATTCAAGAATGTGAACTAGTTCTTCCAATCCCTGCGCATCGCTTGCTCTCGCAGAGACGGCTCCAGTTTCTCAATCGCATACCGTAATGCCGTTCGTGGCATCGTCCGTTTGTGCGCCATCACATAGTTGAAAACAGGCATAGGCGTGCGCTTGCTGACCTCTTTCAACATCCATCCATAACCTTTCTGCACCATATCGTCGTTATCGGTAAGGAGCGCATCGGCGGTTTGAAATGCCGCATCGAAAAATGCGTCCCTCCTAATCCCATAAATCAACACCACTGCGGAGGCGCGCTTGAACCAGCGGTTGGGTGAGGCAGTCCACGGCATCGCCTGCGGCAACGTCGCCGGATACTGATAAATCAGCCGCCCAAACGCATGGGCGCAGAAGTCGTCGCAACTACCCCACCCCGTAACGTAGTCCCGCAACCAACCCTCAAAACGGGCAAAATCCGTCTCGGCAAATAGCTTTCTACACCGGTACGCCCAATCAAAAGCGATGGTGCGCTCCTCCCAGGTACACGAGGAAAGCAACACCTCACACAGTTCAAAAGTGCGCGTTTTATCGTCCTTTCGCACTTGTGCAAAGATCTCACGTGAGATTGCACGCACAGCCGGTGTCGCCAGGCGAGAGCCTTTGAGGTTGGCGGGATCGTTCAGGGCTTGCGCCAATGCGGCACGAACATCTTGTACAATACCGGGTTCCATTTCGTCACCTCAACGAAATTTCAATGTCAGGCTTTCATCCCCACGCTGGATGTGAATCTGCGGCGCGGTGAACGCACACTGGCAATAAGGATTGTCAAAACGCGGATAGTCGTGGAGTGGGATTTCTTCTCCTGTAATCCGGAGCGGTCCGGTCCAGCCAAAATCGACCCATCCCTGCGAAGGGGAATTGTAGCTGACATGCAGCCCGTCACAGATCACGGTGCTGGCAGCGACTGCATCCACGAAAGCCACGAAGTCGCCCCAATCGGCGCGGCACCCCATCTCTATCAGCCAAATGTTGTCCGGCGACTCGGCCCGCGCTTCAACGATCGCTCCATCACCATCCACCAGCCAGCTTACCGGATGCTGGCTGTAGAGAGCGAGGTAGCCATCGTCCTTGCGGGCGAAGATCCAGTTCTCGCGTTCGATAACCTCGTCGAACGCAGCGCGCGGGAAATAGACATGCGAGAACGGAAAAGCATCTTCTGGCGGGGCGTGATAGATGCAGGTGAGAACGTTGTGGTGCTGCGCGGCGCGCGGCATCACGCCGTTGCCCGCCCAAAAGTTGGGGCGTGAAGTCTCATCCGCCGTGCCGGGATGATTGGTGAACACGACGGCATCGATACCGAGCGTGGCCTGCCACGTATGCTGCTGATAGCCAGGCTTGCCGGGCCGGTAGTCTTGCGCGCAACTGAGCAGGTAATCCGGCGTGCGGTAAGTCTGGATGTGGACTTCGGTCATCGCGTGGCAGTCGATAACGGGATCAATCTCGCCCAATTCCGTCTTTTGCCAGGCGAACAGTTTGTCGTAGCGCGCTTGATAATCCTCGTAGAGCATAATCTGGCGCTCGGCCCGCGTCCGCTGCGCCAGGTCGTAGATGCTGGGGTGGATGTAGTCCTGGATGCTCCAGAACAAGTGCCCGTCCTCCATATCGTCGAAAGATAGGCCGTATTTGGGCGCGTCGTCGATATCGAGGCTGTGCCGTTCCTTGAACAACAACGGTTCCTGCAAATCCTCCGCAATCGCTACGATGATTGCCGGACAGCGATACCCGCTCATCGCCAGCGGAATCGTCCCCAGGCTGTGCGGGCTGTTGAACAATCCCATACCAAACATTAGCTTTACCGTCGAAGCAGAGGGTTCCTTTCGCCCTCCTTTGATAAGCGGTGCATAGCTGCGCCCGTGCGTGCAGCCGAAGACGCCGCGATAGGTGTGCAGCGCCATTTCGAAGAGGATGACGTCGATGAGCAGGCCCGCCTGGCGGCGCACCTCCGCATCGTGCGCGAAGTCGTAGAGGTTGACCAGCGCAAGCAGATCCTCCTCGAAGTAACAGTTGGAGAGCCACTCGCTGAAACCAAAGCGCGCGCGGAAATCGAGCCAGCGGTTGATGAAGTGCAGCGCGTGGTCGATGTGGTAGCGCCCGTCGTTGCCGTCATTCTCGAAGGTACAATCCTCGAAAAGCTGACCTGCCAGCAGTTCATCGCTGTGGAAGATGATCTGATGGTTCTCGGTGTGATAACAGCGTTTGTTGTCTCCCGCCGGCTCATCCCACCAGTACTTGAAGCGCAACAAGCACGCCTCGATGTCGGCGATCAGATCACGCGAGATACCGGGAGCATCATGGTACTTGTACAGGATACGCAACAGTCCGCCGACAGCAAAATCGCAGCAGTCCTGGCGCGAGTCCACAAAGGCGATCCCTTCGCGGATTAGCGCTTCATCGACTTTCAGACCCAGCTCCAGGCGAGCGATTTGGCTAAAGAAGCCAACGCGCCCACCGGGCGACTCGGCAGCACAGAATTCCAGGTAGCGTTGACGGCGCTGCTCGTAAGTTTCGCGTGGTTCAGGCCAATACGCATCCTCCATCGTCATTCACTCCCCATCAGGGCACTTCGCGATAATGACCATATAGCGCATCGGCGTATCGCCGGTATTGGTCAAACCGTGCAATTTTGCCGGATCGAGAATGATCACGTCGTTAGAGCCGAGGTGTTGCGGCGCTTCGCCGTCCACGTTGAGCGTGCCGTGCCCTTCGAGGATGTAGAATGCCTCAAGACCCGCGTGGGTATGCGGGGCGTGCGCACTTGTGCCCGGCGCAATTTCGGTGATGTGCATACGCAACATCTGTGGATCAATGCCCGAATCGACAATGTACTTTCCTAACCCTTTCGCTGTTTGTAATGTAAATCCCATAGCTATTCTCCCCTAAATCTCAAAATCTAAAATCGGCAAATCATAAATCATCCTACATCCAGCTTCAATACAGGCAACCCCGCCTGCCAGATGATTTCCTGGCAGGAGAGATACCACGTTTGCCCCATGTCGTTATTCCCCTGGAAGAAGAGAAATGTGCGCCCACCCTCATCCACGAAGACGAACGGATGCCCGGATTCGCTGGCATTCCACGTTCCAGGTTCCCCATTGGGCAAGAAGGGCTGATCCGATAGCCTTCGCCAATGCACACCGTCCTCACTCGTCGCACAGCCGACCTGCTGCGGTCTGTTGTTGTATGCGCCGCCGTAGAGAACATGAAAAATCTGCCATCGCGCTTACAGAGCGCCGGAGCCTCAATACATTCCTGTTCCCAGGGCAATTCCGGCTTGAGGATCGGCGCATCACACAATTGCATCCACGCGGCGCGCCCGAAATCGGAATCCAGTGGTGCAGCCGCCACGCCAAGCATCTGAATGCGCATCGCGGGATCGCGTGTCGCGAAGTAGAGGAACAACCGGTCACCATGGACAATCACATCGGCGTCGATAGCGCGACCAACGGTCCAATCGCCTGCCGGCGCAAAGATCGGGTTGGTAGCATTGCGGATAAAGTGCACACCATCGTCGGAGACAGCGTGGCAGATGGCGTCCTTGGGACCATTGCCATAAGTTTGGTAGAAAAGGTGCACTTGATCTCCCAACACAATCGCACCTGGCGCACATAAACCGTTACGTTCATACGAAGTCTGCGGGAGAATCTCGCCAACCTTGCACCACGTTTCGAGATCGTCGCTACGGGCAATACCAATCGCGCAGCCATCGTTATCACGACCATCCCCAAACAATGGCAAGGTATGGTACAGCCAGTAGCTACCGGCAAAACGCACCACCGCCGGGTCTTTTGCAAATGGCCGGCCTTTTCGGGAAATATCGGCGAACATCATCGATCCACCTCCATCACAACTTCAACCGGTAGCGGCACTTCTGCCGCTCTCCCATCTGGTACATATCCGTATCTTCCGGCAAATCGACGATTTCAACAAGGGTACCTCCGGCAAGTTCACATGTCCGCCGGGAGGCATAGTTATCGGGGTTGCAAGTGATCCACAGGGGATCCAGGTTGTGATGACGCGCCAGGGGCATGAGCAGCCTGCAGCTTCTCGCCGCGTAATGGTGACCACGATACATCGGCAGCACCCGATAGCCAATGTGGCCCGCGTACATCACGATGTGATTTATATTGGAGACGCGCAATTCAATTCTACCGATCTCATGCTTTCTTCCAACAAGCGTCATCCGGAAGCGATAGGCGGGGACATAGCCACGGCGCGCGTCGCCTGGATACGCCTGAGACAGGACAAGCATCAAGTCATCATCCACCAGCTGCCCGGGATCGTAGAACTCAAATGGCGCATTGTTGCGCAGCCTCTTTTTCAGCATCGCTATCACCTGTAAGAACACCTTTACATTGTATGTCTACTGCGATACAAGGCAAGCCACACTTCTCGCAATTTGAAACTTTCGCCGTTCGCTTTATACTACGCACACAACATCACAGCGATTCGCGCAAAATGTTTCGCACTGTAGAACTTACGGAGTCCATGAGAGTAACAGAGATGGCAGAGAAGATATTGGTAGTTGAGGATGAATTGGTCCTGCGAGAAACACTGACATATAACTTAGTCAAGCAAGGGTATGAAGTCAGTGCAGCAGCAGATGGCCGACAAGCAGTAGAGATAGCCCGGCAGACGTCGCCGGATCTTATTCTCCTGGATATTATGTTGCCGAAACTGGATGGCTTCGAGGTGTGCCGATTGCTGCGCCAGGAACTCCGCGCGCCGATCATTATGCTCACGGCGCGCACAGATGAGGTGGACAAGGTCGTAGGATTGGAAGTCGGCGCAGATGACTATCTGACCAAGCCATTCAGCATGCGTGAGCTACTAGCGCGCGTCAAGGCGCAGTTGCGGCGCGTGCGACTTTTACGGGAGGAATTTGCCACGGAGACGCCGGTGGCTACGCAGCAAATGACCTTCGATGACTTGACACTCGATCCGGATCGCCACGAAGTGTACCTGCAGGGTGAGTTACTGGCTCTCAAGCCCAAAGAATACGAGCTCCTCGTCTATCTAGCACAGCATCATGGGAAGACACTTTCGCGCGATCAGCTTCTGGAAGAGGTATGGGGTTGGGACTTCAGCGGTGGCAGCCGCACCGTCGATGTCCACATCCGCTGGCTCCGCGAGAAACTGGAAACCGATCCCGCCGATCCAGTGCGTCTCGTCACAGTGCGCGGGGCAGGCTACCGGTTTGAGGGATAGAGCTCAAATTGCGCTGCACCAGCCGGTGGCGCGCGACCTGCGCACTCTCGCTGCCATCCTGGAAATCTCTACCGAACTGGAGCGCATCGGGGACTATGCGAAAGGGATTGCCAAGATCAACCTGCTGATCGGTGAACGGCCGCTGCTCAAGCCGCTGATCGATATCCCCCTGATGGCGGAAAAGGCACTCGACATGCTGCGGCGTTCGCTAGACGCTTTCGTGCAGCAGGATGAAGACGCAGCGCGGGCAATCCCTGCTGACGACGATGAGGTGGACCATCTCTATGAACAAGCCTACACCGAGTTGATGACCCTCATCCGTGCGGATCCGGCAAATATCGAGCAAGCCAACTACCTGCTGTGGGCAGCTCACGATCTGGAACGCGCTGCCGACCGCGTGTTGAACATCTGCGAGCGCATCCTGTTTACCGTGACTGGACAGCTTTCGGAGTTCGACTCACAGGTTACAATCCGCAAGTTTGAGAGCTAAACAAATCATGCAATCCGAACTGCTGCGCTCTCACGTTACTCTCCAAGAAGTTGACGCAAAAACATAGATGTCGTATACTTAAAGTACAGACTCCTCTTCTTCGACTTCGAGCAATGGAACCGTACACGAATATTGTGGTGAATACATCCAGAATACGAAAAATTCCGCAGAATGAAAGGAGAGAGCGATGAGTAAAATTAGCACCATTGAGATCACCGAGTTAGCCCCAGTATTGAATAAGGTGAAAGAGAAGTCAAGTGGCTGCCAGACACTAGAAGAAGCAGCGCAACGTGTGACGGACGGCCTTTACGACGAATTCAATGACTCGATCGTCCTGGTACGTCTGTTCGCCACTGTTCCCTTTGGGAAGTTACCTGCAGCTAATCGCACATTTGTTTCTAGATTGGCTCAAAATCAAAGCATCACTCAACTGATAAATGACAACACGCTGGTGCTTTCCTTGCTTGGAACACGAGGTGCCAGGGCAACCTGGAATGACCGGCACCAGTCTCAAGGGCATGTAGGCATTCCACTGGCCTCCGCAGCCTTCATTGACAAGATACCGATGATGTCGCGGCTTCTCAAGGAAATTGGCCTAGATCTGGACTGGATTGACCGGCGCGATACAGATATCGTGATTAAGGCTATGGGACGCGTTTCAGGGGTATTCTACGTCCAGGATGCCAAGACCGCCGTAGATCAGCAAGGTCGCAAGATTATCGCGGCACAAGACTTTGTAGAAGCCAATCAGGTCAAGACCGTGTTCGGGCTCGGGGGCGGTTATGCCACCAGTCAAACTTTTGTCACTCTCATTGTGTTTTGTCGTGAAGCTCTGGTCAAGTCGCAAGCGGCCCTGTTCACGCCCGTGATTACCAACTTTAAGGCAAATACAATGTCCTTGGCATCAGGCGGTAAAATTTTCGCCAACCGGTAAAGAAACACCTTGAGTTAGCTCAACCGATGTACTATCAACCATAATCGAGTGGAAAAACCACACCGCCCACCCGCGTCAGTCGCCGGGTGGGCGGTCAAGCTTTAGCCACAGTAAAGCTGTATGTTTTTGGGACACCAGCGTAGTCAGATGGTTTCCCAAAGCTTAACTACACAGCACTCCTATCCGGCAACGTCTCGAAATCCGGCACATCCACCACGAAGACTTGCCCATAGCCCTGTGGATCAGCGGTGTAGACGACCTGCGTCCCCTCGGCGTTGAAACACGGATGAATGTGGACACGCTGAATGTGGAACGAACCACGATGCCACGCCAGCACCTTCGGCCCCTCGAACTGCCCATCCTTGAAGCGCCAGAGCAACAAATACGGATTCTTGGCATCACCGTCGCCGATGACAAGATCGAGCATGTAGCTGTGGAAATGCCAGCAGTGTCCCTCGAATGGCGCTTCGACCTGATCGGTGTTGTCG
>JAFGSL010000611.1 GCA_016934645.1 Anaerolineae bacterium | reverse complement strand
TCCGCTATCATTTTCTGGCTGGCCACCGCTTTGTTCCTCGTGACAAGGATTTGTTGCACGTTTTGGAGACCTGGGATGCCGCGTTAGGCGCACTCGTCCGCCGGTTCTACGGCGCGGCGACGATCGAGGAGGCGCTGGCGGCAGCCGAACAGATCGCCGACCGCACCATTGCCACGCGTGGGTTCTTCGAGTGGGAATCGACGCCGATAGCTGTAGGGTAGAACATCGCGATAAGCAAGCTATGCTTGAAGGGGATCGCCAGATCCCCGACCCATACATAGCCGGGGATCTAGCGATCTCCTTGGAGCGATAACAACCTATTCGTTTCATCTGTTCAATCCGTTGACATCATTTCCACACCAGCGCCAATCGGCTGCGCGTGTAACCGTTGAGTGAGGTATACAAGAACGTCTGCCCCTCGATAACGACCAGGTCTGCATGCCCCAGACCGATATTGCCGGGTTGATCGACGAGGATGGGATTGCCGGGATACTTCTCCCACGGGCCATCGATGGAGGGCGTAAGGCTGCGCGCCAGCCCTAGGCCGAACTGCGTGTCGCCGCCGTCGCCGGGACCGGGGCCGCGCACGCCCTCGTAGAGCATGTAGACCTGCGATCCAATGCGCTGCACCTCGGCAGAACTGATCGTGCGGAAATCGAAGTACGGGTTGGTCTGCGATCCCTTTTCCTCCAGCGGACCGTATTCCTCGGCCCCCACAAACAGTGGATTGTGCTGGCAGCGGGTCAACTGTTCGCCTGTCGTCGTCACGCTGCCGGTGTAGCACCCCATTGACCCCGGATTCTGCCCTAACCCCACAAAGATGTAGAGCCGGCCTCCCTCGACGAAGATGCCGGATGGGCCACCGGCCAGACATTCGTAATCATACGGCACAAAGGGGTGCTCGTGGATGCGTTCTTCCTTGTGGCAGGTGCGCAACCACAGCTTCCATATCCCTGTATCGGCAACTCGCTCTGGCATACTCCACGTCAAGCCATCTGCCGACCGCCGTAAACGCGCACGCCCCAGATATTCGTAGACGAGGAAGAACGTCGCGCCATTGTAGGCGACGCGCGGGTACTGTTGCTGCTCGGTGTGATCAACTTCCGAGACGCAGGGACACGTCGCACACTCAAACTGGCAAGTCAACGGTGTTGCCGGGGAGAAGGTGATTCCCCCATCGACGCTGCGGTAGATGACGGTGCAACCGGGGAAGGGCACGGGATCGCCACAACGATCCATGGTACCGGCTGATACGGTGCTGGAGTGTAAATAGGACCACATCTCGCCGTTGTACATTACCAATGTGTCGGATTCACCCATTGGCAATCCTGTATTGACCACGTCGAGCACAAACTCTGCTTGCCCCTCCCAAAAATTGGCCAGCGTGGGGCGGTCATTTGTGCCGGGTTCACTCTGGACAACCAGGGAAAATGCCGGCGGTTCAGGTGTAGGGAGGGTAGAGAGCGGCACTTCAGAAAGCAGCGTTTCAGGAAGCAGCGTTTCGGAAAGCGCGGTTTGAAGTAGCGCATCCTCAATTTCTGCCATATGGTGAGGAGACGACGCTGCAGGCGGCATCCCAGTAGGCCGTGCCGTGCGTGTCGTAGGTAGCGCAAGTTGTGCCATTTCTGTGGGCGATGCCGTGGGGCGCGGCGTCAGCGTTGCGGTGGGCGTAGGTTCTGGCGTGGCGGTTGCAGTAGGTGCGAGGGTGAGGGATGGCAACGCTATCAGCGTCTTCGTCAGTGTCGCGGTCACTGCCCGCGTTGGTAGTGGCCCGTCGTCAATGACGCCGTCTTCCCATGGGGCTGCGTGTAGTGATCCTGGCTCTTGAGACAGTGATGGCCCGCACGATACGAGCAACATCACGATCAGGATGTGCAGCAGGCCATACCAGACACGTGGTGCGACCCGCATGGCACTTACCCACCCGGTATCGGCGTCGGGGTTTCGCTCGGTGTTGGGAGTGTTGGGGTTGGTGTAACCATCGGCATCTCTGTTGGCGTGGGAGATGGTGTCTCAGACACGGTGGGGGTCGGTGTGATCGTTTCCTCCGTCGGCGTGACGGTCGGTGACGGTGTCGCTGTCAGCGTTGCCGTCGGTGACGCTGTCGGCGTCACCGTTAGCGTTGGTGTCGCTGTGGCCGTGGGTGTCTCCGTTATTGTCGGTGTTGGCGTCGCTGTGGGTGTCCCGGTCGCAGTTGAGGTTGGCGTGGATGTTGGCGTTGGGGTGGCGGTTCCCGTAGGTGTGAATGTGGGCGATGGCGTGCGCGTCGGCGTCGGCGGCACAACCATAGTCGGTGGCAGGAAGATCGTCTGCCCTGCGACGATTTTGTCGCCTATCAGACAATTGGCCCAGCGGATATCTTCGACGGTTGTACCGTAACGTCCAGCCAGGCTGTACAGGGTGTCTCCAGGCTGTACAACAACCAGTTTCCACCATGACGGCGGTCCGCAACGCGGCGGCACTGCCGTGGGGGTTGCAAATGCCACTGCCGGTAGATAGATCACGTCCCCGGGCTGAATGTCAGAGCTGGCCAGGCAGTTCCCCTGCAGCAGCAGATAAACGCTGCTGCGTGCTGCCGTAGCCAGCAGCGCGAGGGTGTCGCCCACCTCGACTGTGTAGGGCAGCCAACCCGCAGGTCGAACGCACGGCATCGGTGTGGGCGTATCCGTGGACGTCGGTGGGGGGCCTGGTGTCGGGGATGCACTCGAGGTCGTTGGTTGAAGCGTGGGGTAGAGCGTCGTCGTTGGGAGTTGGATGATGCTCGTCGGGCGCTGCTGTGCGATCAACATAGGGTCCACCTGTACCAGCAGCACGCTCCCCAGCACCATACCGAGGACAAAGATGCCTGTAAGAATTGCGCCTAAAAGGCGGATTAGCGGACGACTTTCCACCAGGTTCAACCTCGTTATTTTTTCAGATGATTCGTTGGCAGAATGAAGTTAAACGTACTGCCTATGTCAGGTTGGCTTTCTACCCAAACACGCCCGCCGTTGGCCTCTACCAACGTTTTTGCGATGGCCATACCTACGCCGGTCTCGCCCATACCCTGGATGAGCGGCTGGCTTGCACGCGTGAAACGCCGGAAGACGCGGGGATAATCCTCGGGCGCGATGCCGCCGCCCGTGTCCATCACCGAGATGCGGATAAACTTGCCGCTTTTGGAAGACTCATCTTCACCTGCACTGATGACGATCTCGGTGCCTTCTCGAGAGCATAATGCCGCGTTCGAAATCAGGCGCAGGAGAATCTGGTAAAGGCTGTCACGGTCGGCGCGCACGGCGGCGAGTTCCGGCGGCAGATCGAGGCGCACGGCCAACTTGCGCTCGCGGAAACGCGCTGCCAACCCCATCACGGCCTCTTCAATGATTTCGATCAGATTGACCGATTGGGGTGAGAGTTCGATAGGCCGGCTGTCCGGTGAGGCCGTACTCACCAGATCGTTGAGCAGTTGGTTCATCTGTTCGATGTTGGCTTTGACCCGTTCAAGGAATTGCTTCTGCATCTCTGTCAAAATGCCGACCTGCTCTCCTATCAAGAGATCGGTGTAGCCTGTGATTGACGTCATCGGGGTGCGGAATTCGTGGGCGAGACTGACGATGGCCTCCTGGCGTTCCGCATCGCTTTCCGGGGTGCGCAGCGTGATCGCCAGCCCGTCGGGTTGGCCATCGCGGCCCACCAATGCAACCAGTTCAGCCTCTACGGTGACTTGTTCGATTGTCAACGTGAGATGGGCACGCGTGAGGCTGTTGGGGACATCCTGCGCAAGCAGCGCATCTACCGTCTGCGTCCAGCGTGGATCGGGATAGGCACCGTTGATGGGGATACCGGTTACATCGCCGCCCGGCAAGTGCAACATCTGGCGCGCCATGGCATCCGCCATCGTGATGATGCCATCTTCATCTACGATGACGAGGCCAACCGCCGCAGCATTTTGGGTGCCTGCGCCGTTTTCGGCAAGCGCCTCTTCTGTGCGCGTAGCCTGTTCTTGCAGCTCTGCTACATGAGCTTCCAACGCTGCGCGCGCCTCGTTGGCAGCGTCCAGATCGGCCTTAAGTTGGCTTAGCTTGGTCGCTAAAGGCCCACGTTCTTCTAACAGCATCTCGCGGTCGCGCGTCAACTCCTGGATTTTGTCGTGCAGCGTCTCCCGCTCCTTGACCAATTCCTGAACTTCCTCTTGCCAGAAACTGGCCTCTGTTTCGGTCATGCCCTGAGGTTGCGACGCTAATTCACGGTTGAGACGCACAAGTTCTTTATCACGCGATTCAATCTCTTGTGTCAGCACCGCGATCCGCTCGTCGAATGTCTGGACATCGGTGCGGGCCTGCTCCAGATCTATCTCCAATTGCTGGCGCTCGGTATCCGAACCGCGTAGCCGCGATAGAAACGACATATCCTGCGTCCGATTGCGCGCGCGGCCAATCGAGGTGCCAAGCAGCGCCGCGACTAGCTGCTGCGTGTTCAACGCCTCATCGGACCAGCGCTGTTTGCTGTCTGGATTGCTAAGCAGCAACAGGCCTATCGATTCCTCTCTGTCCGACAAAGGCACAATTGCTAAAGGCGCCGTATTCTGGACCCCTAGTTTGTTATACAGAGCTGTTAGCCAGACTGTGCGGGAAGACGTCGGCACGACCTGCGCGCGTCTCTGGGTGTAGACTCCGGATAGCACCGGATAATCCTCGAGAACGAGGGTAGGGGTTTCGATCTGCGCGGCGTTCGGTGGGTGTAACGCAACGACGTCGAGAATCGAGGGTGTCTCGCTGGTGGGCAATGCCACAGCACAGACATCCACGTTCAGGAGATTCGCCAGTTTCGATGATGCGAGAATCAGGGATGGGGGTAGATCGCGTGCGGATTCGACACCGTGCAGCAAATCCAGCAGCGCTTCGCTGTCGAGGGCCAGTCCTCCTTTGGTGGAGGAGGCGGGAGTTAACGCCGTGGCTGACGACGGTGCAGTGTTCTGGAACACCGTTACCTGCCGGTGAACCAGCGCGGCAAGCAGTGGTAGGGTGATCAAAGAGGTCAGCCTCAGCCATCCCGAGAAATGCAATCCCTCATCCGGCCACTGGAACTGCGCCGCGTGACCAAGCAACCAGAATAGTCCTAAGACCACGGCCCATTCCCATTCCGGCGGGCGCATCAGCAGCGCCAGCAGGAGGTAAAGTACCAGGAAGGCCAACGTGAGTATTTCCCAGATGCGTTCGTAGAGCAGGCCGTTGAACGCAAACCCTTTAGCTTCCCAGGTCGGCCACAGCGCGGCAGTCACGCCGTAGAAGACCAGACTGGCGCCAAGCAGGAGTACGAGAAAGAACGTTTGCCAGCGCGCGGCACGCGACCCAAGCACTGCAGCCCATATCACCAGAAGCACAGTGGCAAATTCCAGCCAACGCTCCAGAGGTGGTAGGAGTTGCGCGGGGACGAGCAGTCCCGCAGTTCCCAATAATCCGATGACGATCAGTGCAAGCCTTCCAAGCAGCAATCCAGCAATCGCCCACAACCAGTGCGAGGATAGTGGCGAGGGGGCGCGGCGGCGTGCCGTCAACGCGGGAAGGAGCGCCTGCTGCAAAGCAAAGAGCGTCACCAGGAAATAGACCAAATCCCCTGGTGGCTGGGTGATCAACTGGATAGCCGCATAAAAAACGTTCATTCTAGCTCTTCCTCCGGCGCTTCTTCAACCTGACCCGGACAAACCGGAATCAAAAGGCCTTTGATGCCCGTTTTCCTGCGCACCATGCAAGAATTTGAGTGATTAGGCCCTACTTCTGATTATAGAGCAAAGAGCCACTGTTGCAAGGCAAATAGAAGAAATTGCCCTATTAAGATAGAAGATTGTCAACTAAAAGCACGAATAGGGAACAATTTGTGGTATAATGACGTCGATCATGTATCCAGATCATAGAGGTTAATCGATGTCGCGTTATTGGAAGGTCTTGTGCTTAACGTTGCTTTTGCTGTTGGTGCCCTCTGTGGTGCAGGCGACTGCGGTGCAGACGACTGCCATGCAGACGTCGTCTTTGCACAATCCTGGGCCAGATCTATTTGCGGGCGATCCCTCCACCGACTACGTGTGCCCGATGAATGTCACCCAACGGTATCCTGCCCGTTGTCCCTCGTATAGCCCGGGCGCGCGCCAGACCCGCATCGAATATCTGCGAGCGACGTTGCCCGATCCACTGCCAGAGCTTGCTGTCGAGGAACTCGAAGTTCCCGAAGATGCCATCACGCAGTATACTTTCGCCTACGTTCGCCCCTTGCCGGCAGCCACCTATCGCCATCCCGAAGAGGCGCTGGCCGGGCTGCCTCCCCTGCGCGAATTCCTGGCCGGCGATAACTGGGTGAGTATCTTCGGTGAGGTGGAATACAACGGGCAGATGTGGTACGAGATCAACGAAGGTGAGTTCATCCTCGCCGATCACATCGCCGTGACCGATCCCTCGCGCTTCCACGGTGTGCTGCTTCAGGAGCAGCCCCAGTATCCCTTTGGGTGGATCAACCGCGATGTCAATCCTTCGTCGGTCCCCGGTGGCGCTCCGCTTACCGATATCGTGTTCCGCCGCTATGATCTCATCACCATCTTTGCTCAAGAGCGACTCGGCGACACGATGTGGTATATGATCGGTGATGAACAGTGGGTGGATCAATCCTTCACGTCCCGCGTGGACGTTGATCCTATCCCGGAGGGCGTCGATCCTGGCGAAAAATGGATCGAGGTGAACACCTACGAGCAGACGTTGGCCGCTTACGAAGGCGGACGTATGGTCTTCGCGACGCTGGTATCGTCGGGCCGCCCCAACACGTGGACGCCCAGTGGGTTGAGCCGCATCTGGGGAAAACTGCCGTCCACACCGATGATCAACCGCGATGTTGGGCCGGACAATCCCGGCTGGTACTATCTGGAAAACGTGGAGTGGACGCAATATTTCAACGGCGCGTATGCGTTGCACGCTGCTTACTGGCACAATTCGTTCAGCTTCACGCGCAGCCATGGCTGTGTGAACCTCGCGATTCTGGATGCGAAATGGCTTTTCGAGTGGACGACGCCCTACACACCCGCCGACACGAAGGTCGTCTACGGCAGCACCGCCGATCCAGGGACGTGGGTGTGGGTGCACAAGACCGGCCCGATTCCGGGGCAGGAGTAGTGGAACGTCCACACAATTAAGGAAAAAGACGCCGCGGCATTTTCTCTAGACCTGACAGGTTTCAGAAAACCTGTCAGGTCTGTCGGTGACAGCCAGCACAGTTGTCTGCTCACGTAGGAAAGTACACAGCGGGTCTACAATTATTGCCAGACCATTCACAAACCATCTATTGCCGTGCTTGATACTCTTGTACCGTCTCCCAGGCAATGCGCTGCAAGAAGGCAGCATCCTCTTCAGTTATGCCGTCTGGCAGATAGGTCAGACCAACTGGACTTTTTTCATAAATCGTTGCATACACAACGTTAATCGCAAGATAGGTTCCGTAGATACTTGGATGTTCCTTGTCTAGGGAATACATGTCTAGTTCGGGGCGTTCTTCCATAGCACGCTGCCAAGCGAGGCCAACCGGTGCAACATCTATGCCAAGCTCTGTCGCAATGTCCCGATGCGCCTGAGCAATCTCCTCCATCGTAATCCATCCGCGCCGCTCGTATGCCCATGCCATGAATAGCACTGGTCTGGCCCCTGTTCCTTCTATCTCTGCAACGAACTTGCGTGCGTACTCGTGGAACGTATCCACATCTGTCTCAGGGATATCCTCCTGCAGTACAACCACATCATAGTCATATTTATCGATCAATTGGCGCGCGTTGCCGTATTTCCACAATTGTTCCAACCACGCCCCACTCATGACAGATCTAGTTGCTTGCACAACCAACGGTGGATTGGCCGAACTTGCCAATTGCTCCATGTGAAAATCAAGCCCTTTGTTATAGAAGGTAAAACTGTTGCCGACAAATAAAATCTGTTGGAGTGGTTCCGGTGTTGCTGTCGGCGGTTCTGCTGTGGCCGTGGGTAGTGGCGTGATTGTAGGCATCGGGGTAGCAGTGGGCGGTGTAGCGTTGGGTTGCGGTATGCTGCACGCACTCAAGAGCAGTAGCGCCAATCCCAAGCTCATTATCTGTAATAACACTCTTTTCCGGCTCATCATACCCTCCTATGGGAACCCACAATCTCAAAATAATCCAATTAATACATCTCTCATCCTTTTATGTTCGCCATTTCTCACTTCCTTCACCTGTTTCGTAGACTTCGCCAATCTCCTGGCGTACAAATTCGAACAGCGCTTCCACAACAGACGCAGCAAGTATGAAAGATAGCGCGGCTGTTTCTCGCTCCCTCCAAGGCAGCACGGATCGGGATCAAACCCGCCGGTGCAAGAGACTGAATGGGGGCTCCTCAAAGTGGAGCCCCCGCTGTCCACCGTATTCCTCGTCTACGGCTATTGAGCACACGCGTGAGGCTTGCCAACATCGGACTTGGCCGCTTCTGAAATCAAGCGGTGCGCGTCCCCCGGCAGGAGATACCTATCCCTAACGAGCCTTCGGGCATGATGCGCGAACTGCCACACGTATGCGCCGTGGTTGCGGAAGCGCGGGCTGCCGTCCGGACGGGGCTCGCACTTTAGGTCGTGCCACGTGCCAAACAGGCCAAACCCAAAGAGGCTTGGGGGATCATAGGCGATGTACTGCCCGCGCCCGATCTCCAGGTCCGGCATCCGGATCCCTCCCAGGGCATTCCCGTCCTCGTCGCGGGCGATGCCGGTCTCCAGCTCCAGTCCGTACTCTGCCAGGTACACGGGGTCGATCTCGCCCTCCGGCGCCGCGGCGAGATACGCGCTTGGCGGAGGCTCGATTCCCCATTTCGTCCAACGGTGCCCGGCGAGGAACAGCGCGCGCGCGACGGGTGTCCAGTCGAGTGGGGTCGTGCCTTCCGATCCCCATCCGAGGTCGCGTACCCATTGCACATCGGGGATGTGCGGCCCTCCCGCTACCTCGTAGGAGCGGTAGTGTGGGGCGCTGCCGCGCAAGACGTCCGTATGTGCTGGTGGGTCCAGGACTAATGCTCTCACGAAATCCGATTCAGTCAGGAAGACCATAATGTTGCCAGAGTCTTCGTGCGGTGAATAGGTCTCCTGGTGCAATTCCGGGACGAACAGAAACGAAAAATCCAGAACAGCCGTTTCTTCCGTAGCGAGGAGCGCCAGCAGCGGCGCGGTCGCCAGTGAGACCCCGGTGTCGTATAGCATTTGGACCTCACCCACCATCCCCTTGGCGACATCATCCTCGCGGAGCGTCATCCCAAAGTTGTAGAGGATCTCGATCGCCTGCTCAGTGGAGTAGCCTGCGTCGGGAGGAACTTCGTCGCGATGCCACCCGACCCCGGCGTGGCTGAATCCCCGCTCAAACAGGAATTCGGGAGTGAGATAAGCCTCGAGTCCACTCGACCCGAAGCGAAACGGTTCCATGACCGTGATCCCGTTGCCCTGGACGGGATCTGCTGGGGCGATGATCTCAAAGGGCACGTCATATTCTCCGCTCGCCAAACCCATGAACCGGCCACTGTACTTGACGTAGTCGATCCC
>JAFGSL010000079.1 GCA_016934645.1 Anaerolineae bacterium | reverse complement strand
GCGGAGGCCTGCGCCTTTTGCGGGCCGGAGTCGAAGGGTCTACGCGCCTGATAAATGCTGCCAACTCTAAAATGTTTGTCCATAAGTTGAAAGTTAAGGGGTATCATCTCAATAAAAAAGGGGGGAAGTGGGGGGTGGGGGGGTTACTCCACAATGTTGCCCGGCAGGATAACGTGGAATGTGCTGCCCCTGTTGATCGTGCTGGTGACGCGGACTATTCCTCCGTGAGCCTCGACGATTTGTTTGATCAGAGCCAGCCCCAGGCCAGTTCCGCCATAGCGGCGGCTCATGCTGCCGTCTATCTGATAGAACCGCTGGAACAATTGCGGGAGTTGCTTTTCGGGAATGCCGATGCCGGTGTCGCTGACATCCAGATGCAGGGCGGCAGACTCGTGCGTGAGCTTTACTTGCACAACGCCACCTTCGGGCGTGAATTTGAGCGCATTATCGAGCAGATTGTCCAACATGCGTGATAGATGTCCGGGATTGCCGCGCATGGTCGGCAGGTCGGGTGCGATCTCGGAGGTCAGAGTGAGCATCAGCTTTTCGGCGCGTTCGGTGTGATGCGTTACGGCCATGTCCACCAGTTCTGCCAGGTTGACCGTTTGTTTGACCACCGGCTCGCTTTCCAGTTCCAGGATCATATTGATGTCGTCCACCAGCCGCGTCAGCAGGCGCATCCGGCGGGCAATCACACTGATGGCTTCCTGTTGGTCTTGGCCCAGGTTCCCCAATTCCCCGCTGTCCAACATCTCGGCGTAGCCGCGTGCAATAGCAATGGGGGTGCGCAACTCGTGAGAAACGTTCTGGACAAACTGATCTTTCAGGCTGTCCAGATGCCGTTGCTGATCCAGAGCGCGGGCCAGTTGAGTGGCGCGTTGCTGTTCGTTGCGGTAGATACGCGCATTTTCGATGGCGATGGCGGCTTGCGGGGCCAGGCTCGTCAGAAAATCAAGATCGGCCTGGTTGAACTGCTCCTGCGTCCGGCGCCGGGAGAGCGCCAGGGCGCCGATCACCTGGTTGTTGAAGACGAGGGGGGCGCAGACCATGCTGTGATGTTGCGCCGAGGTGGAGAGAGGCGTTACTATGGCGCGTAGGTCTTCCTCGACGTCGTCCACAACTTCGCCATGGCCGTTCTGGACGATGCAACCCACAATGCCTTCGCCGATGTTCAGCGTGGTCGTTTTGGGTTCATTTCCGCGCTCGTTCAGGGCGACGATGGCGCGCAGCGTTTGCGTTTCTTCTTCGATCAGATAGACTTCGCTGTCCTCAGCTTCGAGCAGCTCACGCGCGTGCGTGGCGACGCGCGTGAGCACCGTGAAAAGGTCCAGGCTGGCAGAAATATCGTTGCCGATCTCGTAGACAGCGCGCGACAACTGATGCACTTTTTCCTCGGAGCGGCGGGCGGCCTGGCGCACGCGGGCCTCATGGATTTCACGGCGCACTGCCGGCACCAGCCGCGCCAACTTGTCTTTCATCACATAGTCGTGCGCCCCGGCGCGCATGGCTGCGACCGCCACCTCTTCGCCGATCAGGCCAGAGACGACGATGAAGGGGATGTCCAATCCGCTTTCCTTAAGGATTTCCAGCGCTTGCAGTCCGTTCAGTCGCGGCAGGATATAGTCACAGACGATGATATCCCACTCTTGACGGCTGAGCGCTACGCGCATCTGCTCGCCGGTTTCTACGCGCTCAAAGTCCAGGGCGTAGCCTCCACGTTGCAGCACATGCATGGTCAGCGTGGCGTCATCCTCAGAGTCTTCGATCAGCAAAACTCGTAATGGTGTGTTGTCCATTCGCTTTTATCTCGTTTTGGAGGGAGGTGCGATGTTGAGCACCAGCCAATACAGCCCCAACTGTTGGATTGCGTCAATGAATTGGTTGAAATTGACCGGCTTGCGGATATAGCTGTTGGCTCCCAACCGGTAACTCTTGATGATGTCCTGGTCTTCATCCGAGGTCGTTAGCACCACCACCGGCAAGGGGCGGGTGATCTCCTCGGCCCGCATGCGCCGTAGCACTTCCAGTCCATCCACTTTGGGCAGCCGCAAATCCAGCAAGACCAGTTCTGGCACTTCTTCGGGGTTGTGGTCGGCATGGACGCCGGTTCCCATCAGATAGTCCAGAGCTTCTGCCCCATCACGCACTACCACGACCTCATTGAGGATATTGTTCTTCTCCAATGCGCGCAAGGTGAGCAAGGCGTCGTCAGGATTGTCCTCGACCAACAGGATCCGTCTTTTGTCCATATTGTACCCCCGGTAAAGATTTCTGTTTGTTATTCCCATAATTAGTATCATTGAAGCGTAAAATAAAAAGTGGCGCCTTTTTCAAGCGTGCTTTCCGCCCATATTTGCCCACCGTGGCGGTGGATGATGCGTTGGACGGTGGCCAGACCGATGCCGTTGCCTTCGAATTCGTTGGGAGAGTGCAGGCGCTGGAATGCGGTAAAGAGTTTATCCGCATAGTTCATATCAAAGCCAACGCCGTTGTCGCGGACGAAGTACGTAAGTCCGCCGTCTTTTTCGAGAACGCCGAACTCGATGTGGGTGTCGGCGCGCCCGCCGGTGAATTTCCAGGCATTGCTGAACAGGTTTTGCAGAGCCGCGCGCAAGAGGCGAACGTCGCCCTCTATGTTGATGTTGGGCGCAATGACAAAGGCGACCTGGCGCTCCGGGTCCGTCCCCTGAAGTTCTTGAGCAATTTCGGTTGCCAGTGTGCTCAGGTTGACCGGTTGCCGGTACATTTCGCCCCGCGTCAGGCGCGAGAGGTTGAGCATGCCGTCAATCAATTGTCCCATGCGCTGGCTGGCCCGGCGCACCCGCTGCAAATAGTCCCGCCCTATCTCGTCTAACTGGCCGTGATAGTCCTCCAACAGCGCCTGGCTGAATCCATCAATGCTGCGCAAGGGCGCGCGCAAATCGTGCGAGACAGAATACGAAAAGCTCTCCAATTCTTTGTTAGTGGTGACCAACTCGGCGGTGCGCTCGGCAACGCGATGTTCAAGTTCGGTGGCGTGACGTCGCACTTGAGCGTACAGCCGCGCATTTTCGATGGCGATGGCCAGGTGATCGGTCATGGTCTGTAGGACGGCGATGTCTTCTTTGGAAAAAGCTGCCGTCTCCATGCTCTGCACGCTCAATCCTCCGATGCATCCCTCGCTGTGGCTGATGAGTGGGAGCGCCATCTCGGAGTGGGTCAGCGGCAGGAGGGGATTGTCAAAGCGGATAGCCTCTTCGCCCACGTCCAGGGCGATGCGCGCTTCGCCATGCTCAGTACACCAACCGATCATCGAGGATCCGCCGACGCGCAGCTTGTGTCCTGCTTCCAGCATTTTGCGCCCCGGGTCGCCGGTTCCGGCGTGTAACACGGCGCAGTCGTTGTTCTCGTCTACCAAAAACAGGCCCACGTAGTAGAACTTGAACCGCTCCTGGATGAGATGCACGGCTTGTTGGATGAGCCTGTCGGGATCAAGGATGGTGATGGTTGACTTTGACACCTCGGCGGCTGTTTGCAATTGGGTGTTGCGCTGTTGGAGCGTCGCCAGCAGGTGCCCGCGTTCTGCGGCGGCCTGCACGCGCTCAATAGCCATGGCGACCTGGGTAGAGATGAACAGCAGGACGTGCTTCTCCTCTTCGCTGAAGCCGATGCTGGGCGGATGGTTTTCGACCACGAGCGCGCCGATGGTCTGATCCTGCACGGTGAGCGGGATGCCTAACCAGTTGGTCGTCAAGACGCCGTTTGCCTGGATTGCGATTTCCTTGGTCAGTTCCGGGTAGGTTTCAGGCGTTGCCAGCAGCGGCTTTCGGGTGCGGATGACGTGTTCGGTCAACTGCTTGCCGACCAGCTGGGAGATGTTCTTCTCGTTGCGGACTTCGTGGAAATAGGGGAAGCTAATGGCGTCGGTCTGGGTGTTGTAGAGGGCGATATAGAAGTTCTCCACCACGGTCATTTCGTTGATGATCTTGTGGATGGCGTGGAAAAGTTCCTGGAGACCCTGAGCCGAGTTGGTGGCTTCGGAGATGCGGTATAGAAACGTCTGTATCTTTTCTGCGCGTTGGCGTTCGCTCACTTCGCGTTGCAGCTCGGCGGTGCGCTCTTCTACGTGGATTTCGACTTCTTCGTAGGCCTCCTGGAGCGCGTCCAGGAGCAATGCCCCTTTGAGCGCGCTGCTGAGTAGCCGCCCCAGGGTCTCGTAGACGTGGCCTTCACGCGATCCGACGGCGAAGAAGGCCAGTCCCAGTGGGTCATTTTGAAAAAGGAGCGGCTCGACCACAAAGTTGTAGGGGTTGAACTGCATTCGGATGGCGTCCGGGATCAGTTGTTTGGTGGGGTAGTGCAGGCTTTCCGGCGTCAGTGGGATAGATTGTTGCTCTTTGTAGGCCAAAACCGTGCGGCTGTATTGTTCGGGATGGGCAGGATCCTCGTAGAGCGAGAGTGCGCAGCCGTGAATATCCAGGCGCGGCAGCTCGCGCTTCAGGATGTTCATCAATTGGGCGACGTCGAACATGGCGATGAGCGATTCGCCGATCTGTTGCAGCAGCTCGCACTGTTGCTCGACGCGCAGCGTGTGCCACCCTTGACTGCGCAAGGCGACGTCGTTGACATATTGCTGCGCTTGCAGCCAGAGATCGCCGGCTCGGGTCAAAACGATGTGGTCGTTGCCGAGCATGGGCAGCACATTTTGGCGCAGAGTATTCAACACCTTTTGCCAATAACGCGGGTCTTCGTGGGGAACGGGAACCGTTCGGATCAGCAGATCCAACGCGGCGATAAACTCAGTGTACTCACCAGTTTTCATGGCTGTGCAGAAGGTATCTACGAGTGAGAAGGTCTGTTGCGGCGAAAGCGGCGGGGGCAGATATTGCGTAGTTTGCAGGAGGTCTGCCGTGATGCCTTCACATTGAAGGATAGAGGCGGAGGGAACGCTCGGCGCGTCAGGAATCACGATGGGGATGTTCGTTTTAAGCGCTGCTGCAGGGACCGGACAACCGCATGAGCGCCGCACACTGAGCGTTGTGGGCAGCAGCGTGCATTCGGCGACTGGTTCTTCTTGCAGCTTTGCCAATAGCGTCTCGGCGGCTCTGGCTCCGATTTCGTAGATGGGTTGCCGCACACTGGTCAACTGTGGCGTCACCAGTCTGGCTTCGAGGGTATCGTCAAACCCGATGATGGCGACATCATCCGGCACGCGGATGTCGTGGGTTTGCAGGTCGTGCAGCATCCCGATCGCCATGTTGTCGTTGGCGACGAGGATGGCGTCGAAGCTGGCCTTGCGCACATCCAGAAGAATCTGAGCGGCCCGGCGCCCTGACATGAAATCGCCCGGCGCAACCAGGTTGGGATCCAGGGGGATGCCGTACTCGGCCAGCACGTCAACGTAGGCCTGGTAGCGCAAATCGGCCTCGATTTGGCCTTGTGGGCCGCAAACAAAAGCGATGCGCCGCCGTTCGTGGACCTCGATGAGGTGCGCCATCGCTTCGCGGATGCCGTGAGTGTTATCTACCACGATGCTGGGGATGCCGGGGACGGCGACGCCGACGCTGACGATGGGGATCGGCCGGTACCGGTCGCAGAAATTGCGGATTCCCTGGATGTGCGTAAATGCCGCGATGGACGTTACCACCACGATCAGCCCATCCACGTTGGCCGGGGTGATAAAATCATAAAGCATGTTGCGTTGCGCCGTTGGCGGTTGTTCCGGATCTTTGGTCAGTTGCCCGCCCATAAAACAGAACAGGTTGATATTTTTGCCCTGGATGGCGTCCATGACGCCGTGCCAGATCGGCTCGTGGTAAGTTCTTTCGAGCAGGGATACCAGCAGCCCCAGGGTTGGGCCGGTCGATTTCTTCTGACTGCGTGTTCTGGTCATGCGACGCGCTCCTGTAAGATTACTGAGCTTGGTTTCTCGCTTTCCATATCTTCTATTCTAGCAATCTATTTTAGAACACACAAGCGAGGATCGCATTTGGGGTGTGCTATAATGGCAAATTCCAGGTTTCATGAGGAATTTCTCATTAACCGACGTTCACCAGCGGTTGGATGAAAATCGCGATGCAACCGTAGAGGATAAAGTAAAGTGTGTTTTTCGTGCGAGTACCCTCGCACGAAAAACACACTCCAACAAGGAATGTTAAGGAAGGTTTTTTCG
>JAFGSL010000078.1 GCA_016934645.1 Anaerolineae bacterium | reverse complement strand
GCGCAGCGGGATGCCGATGAGGTCCGCGTCGTTGAACTTCACGCCGGGGCTGCGGTCGCGGTCGTCGAAGAGCACGTCGAAGCCGGCGGCCAGCATCTCGCTGTAGAGCTTTTCGGCGACGGTGGTAGCCTCGCTATCTGCCGGCCCCAACGTGAGTAAGTGGACCGAGTACGGCGCAACCGTGATCGGCCAGATCAGGCCGTAGTCGTCGCGGTGCATCTCGGCGACGCAAGCTAGCAGCCGCCCGATCCCGATGCCGTACGATCCCATCACCACCGGCTTGAGTTCGCCATCCTGATCGAGGAAGCGCGCGCCCATCGCCTCGGTGTAGCGTGTGCCGAGTTTGAAGATGTTGCCCACTTCGACACCGCGTTCGGCGCGCAGCGCACCTCCGCACGCGGGGCAGGCGTCGCCCTCCTGCGCAGCGGCAATGTCGGCGACGATATCCGCCTGGTAATCGCGCCCATAGTTGACGTTGCGCAGGTGATAGCCCGTTTCGTTCGCGCCTGCAACCAGGTTGGGTGACACGACGACGGCGTCATCCACGACGACGAGCGCGTCCCGCACGCCCAGCGGCGATCCATAGCCCGGCTCCGCCCCAATCGCGCGGATCTCCGCCTCGGTCGCCGGACGCAATGCCTTCGCCTTGACCGCATTTGCCAGCTTTGTCTCGTTCACTTCCATGTCGCCACGGATGACGGCAAAAATGAAGCGTTCTGTGGGTTGCGGGTTTTGGGTTGTGGGTTGTGTGTCGTGTGATTCGTAATTCGTCATTCGTGATTCGGATAGCTCCGCCATCATAAACACGGCTTTGGCGGTTTTAGAAGGGGGGATGTCCAGGAAGGCGGCGAGATCGGCGATGGTGGTCACGTTGGGGGTGGCGATCTTTTCGATGGGGAGGGGGGGCTCGTCTGCGGCAGGCGGCTTTTGGAAGCGCGCAATTTGCCGGTTGGCGGCGTACCCGCAACCGCGTGTCGCGGTGTTGTCGCAGAGCATCAGCGTGTCCTCGCCGATGGGGGTGAGCACCATGTACTCGTGGGCCAGCGTGCCGCCCATCATCCCTGTGTCCGATCCCACGGCGATGGCATCCAGTCCGCAGCGGCGGTAGATGTTGAAGTACGCTTGGTAGTGCGCGCGGTATTGCACGTCCAACCCGTCGGCGTTGATGTCGAGGCTGTAGCTGTCCTTCATCGTGAACTCGCGCACGCGGATTAGCCCGGCGCGCGGGCGAGGATCGTCGCGCCACTTGGTCTGGATGTGATAGATGAGGCGCGGCAATTGGCTGTAGGCGCGGATCTCCTGGCGTACCAGGTCAGCGACAACCTCCTCGTGCGTCATCGCCAGCACCATGTCACGGTCTGACTTGTCCTTGAAGCGTCCCATTTCCGACCCGATCTGGTACCAGCGCCCGGTTTCCTTCCAGATGTCGGCTGGGTTCACCACAGGCATAGTGATCTCTTGCCCGCCGATGGCATTCATCTCCTCGCGGATGATGTTCTCGATCTTCGTCATCGAACGCCGTGCCAGTGGCAGGTACGTGAAGATGCCCGCTGCCAGTTGGCGGATGAAGCCTGCGCGCAGCAGTAGTTGGTGGCTGGCGATCTGCGCCTCTGATGGCGCATCGCGCAAGGTCTGGCCGAAAAGCTGTGTCATTCGCATAGAAACCTCCGATTTTAAGTGTGGGAGTATGGGGGTGTGGGAGTGTAGCTTACCCCCACACCCCCACACCCCCATACTCCCATCCTCCCATCCCTCTTTTCCCCTGATCTACGTCATAACCATCCGCGTACGGCGTAGACGACGATACCAATATACTCCTTGATAGCCTGGGTTGTCAAGGCGAGGTCTTGGCTGCTCGGCAGTAAGTTCATCAGTTGGATGCTCAACTTGGGCTGGGTGTAGTAGTCCCACTCAGCTTGTGATACCCAGAAGTCGGTGGGCGCGGGCGTGACATTGATTCCCGGATAAGCGAACGTGGCGTAGGCGCGCGGCATGTGGATGGCCGACGTCACCAGGAGAATGCTCTTGATGTTGTGTGCTTGTAGGAGATCTAGGCTGGCCTCGGCATTCTCGTAGGTGTTCCACGAACTGGTTTCGAGTAAGATCGCTGTTTCCGGGACGCCCATCCGTAGAAGTAGATCGGCCATGATTTCGGCCTCGGAGATGCTTGGTGGTCCAATCCACGGGGCAGCGCCACCGCTGAGCACGATGATGGGCGCAGCGTTGTGCTGGTACAGCCACGCGGCGTACAGCAGCCGGTCGCCGGCCTCGTTGACCTCGGCGGTGGGGCGTGGATAGCCCGGCGTGCGCGTCGCCCCGCCCAAAACGACGATGGCGTCTGCACGGGGGATAATAGATGTGGTGCCGGGCGGCGGAGCGTATCGCCATTCCAACGAGCGTGCCAGCGTTATTGCCACGATGCGATTGCCGCCCAGCCACAGCAGCGCCAGCGTGATGGCGATCAGGCGCGTCTGCCATTGCGGGTGTCGCCGTATGACAAGCGCCACGGCCAACAACACACACGCCATACCAAGCGGGTAAACGAACAGGGGTAGGAGTTTGGACAGATAAAAGAGCATCGGAATTAAAAGGTGGTGCTGAGATGGGCGAGGAGGGCGGCGAGAGTTGCACCGACGACCGAACTGATGAAGTTCACCCAGTCGTTGTTGAGCCAGCGCCAGCCGCGCAGCAGGGTATTGGGTGTGCCGTCGGGATCAATGACCTTCTCCGTTTCCTTCTCGCGGCTGGACGAGTAGTAGATGGCCTGCACCGTCGCGCCCAGCAGACTATCGCACAGCGAACCGGCCAATCCGGCAAGCGCAGCGATGATGGGCAGCAAAGTACAGTTTGCCGGATGGATAAGGCACGACAATGGATGCAGAAGTATGCGCGGATTATACCGGATCAGGCTCTCGATGTAGAGGAAGAGCGCGCCTGTCAATCCGATGGCGGCTCCACCAGCCAGCGTTGCCAGCGTACCTTGTAGCGAGATGCCGCCGGACGTTCCCGCCTCCACAGGCTCTCCGGTGGTGATAAGGCGCGGGAGGCGCCTGCTGAGTACGCCCAGTTCGGTGGCCCAGGTGTCTGCGTTCACGGTCGCCATCGCACCGACGAAGGCGAACCACAGGATGGG
>JAFGSL010000077.1 GCA_016934645.1 Anaerolineae bacterium | reverse complement strand
CGGCCTTCCGCGCGGCAGGTGAGCGCGCCCAGCGCAAGTCGCTGGTGCTGCTCGAGCGCGGCGCGCTGCCGCTGGCCGTCCGTCCCAAGGTCTACGTCGAAGGCTACCGGCCTGAATCCCTGGCCCCCTACGCGGACGTGGTCTCCTCCCCCGAGGAGGCCGACTACGCCCTGCTGCGCCTGGTCACGCCCTATCAGACCATTGGCGAGGGCTTTTCGTCCTGGTTCCACTACGACGACCTGGACTTCAAGAGTCCCGAGAAGGAACGCCTGCTGGCCCTGATGGCGCAGGTCCCTACGATTGTGGCGATCCACCTCGACCGCCCGGCCGTGATCCCGGAGATCGCCGAGGCCTGCGCCGGGCTGGTCGGCAGTTTTGGGGCAGCGGACGCTGCCGTGCTGGACGTGATCTTTGGCCGCTGGAACCCCACCGGCAAGCTGCCTTTCGAGCTGCCGCGCTTGATGGAAGCGGTGCGGGCGCAGAAGACCGACGTGCCCTACGACAGTAACGATCCGCTGTTCCCATTTGGGTTTGGCTTGAGCTATGCATAGGAGGTTAGCAAGATGAAACGTATACACTTGTGTCTATCTTTGTTTCTCGTTTTGGGCCTGTTAATGTCGCCGCTCGCTGCGGAGAACCGGGTGGCGGCTGAACAGGAGGATCCGCCGGTGCAGAAACAGTCGGCGCTCTCGATGCCCAGTGGACTGCCATTCATTGCCAACCAGACGCTGGCAGGGTCGGCTGTGATCGCCGTTTTCGATGATCCTGCCTATGTGGATACCGGCGGCGGTACGGACAGTGAATCGGACAACGTGCAGGCCGGTTTGGCGGCGATGGGCCATATTGTGGTGCCGTTCACCGGCATCGACGAGATGGCCTGGAGTACGGCGCTGGCCGGGGCCAACGTCCTGGTCATCCCGGAATTAGAGGTCAATTCTAACCTGGGCAACAATCTCTCGCCGGCAGTGCGGGCGGTCGTCGCAGACTTTGTCAATCAGGGTGGTGGGTTGATCGAGTTTTATCAGGGGCCTGCGTTTCTCAACCCTGTCTTGGGTCTCAGTCTGAATTCCGGCGACGGTGGCAATAGCAACATCACATCGGCAGCCGTAGGCACGGCTTTCCAGGGCGGCCCGGCAACCCTGCCAGGTAACGATGCCACCTGGGGTCTCGACAGCAGCACCTTCCCACCAGGCGGGCTGGCGATCTACAGCAGCGGCGGCAACAGTGCGGAAGTGGCCTGGTTGCCCTATGGCGACGGGCAGATCGTCTATCTGGGTTGGGACTGGTACGATGCCGCGCCGCCCGGCAATCAGGATGGTGGCTGGCTGGATGTGTTGGGGCGTGCTGTGGCACAGGTAGCGGGTGATTTCCTGGGGCTAATCCCTGTACGAGCCAGGGGTTACGACGTCCCGGGAGCAACGGTGGTCTACACGCAGACTTTGGTCAACGGCACGGGGCTTACTGACACCTATACCGTGACGCTTGGAGGCAATCTCTGGTCCACGACGCTCCCCATGACCATCACGCCGGTGCTGTTCGATGGGACAACGCTGGATTTGGTCTTTGAGGTGACAATTCCCGCGACCGCATCACCTGGCGCTTATGATGACGCCGCACTGGTGGTAACCTCGGTCACCAGCCCCACCGTCTTTTCCGCTACGGCGACTTTGCACACCATCGCGCTGTGCTCGGATTACATCACGATCACCGGGCGCTCAGCAGAGACAATGGGCGACCTGGATGACCTGTGGGACTATGGCGGGCAGACTTTCGGCGTGGCGCGCATCACGCTCTTCAGCGATGATGACGACAGTATGGACGCCGTCCTGCGCGGCTATAGTGCTTCTGCCGGTTGGGTAGAGCTTGCGCGGGCTAGGAACGTGGGCAACATCGCCTTTTTCGACGACATTTTACTTCCAGCAAACTATATGACGTTGAATATGCAACTGGACGATACCGACGATAACGATTTGATCTACTATGACTACGAGTTCCTGGTCTGTCGTAGCCCGGCTGTGGATGTCGATCCCGATGTCCAGCAGAGAAAGTTTGCTGAACCGGGCGAGACAGCCATCTACACCTATACATTGACCAATTACTTGATGGCGCCGGGTCAGTTCGACCTGGCGACGAGCGGCGCCGTGTGGCCCACTTCGGTGCGCACTACCGGCGGCGCGCCGTTGAGTCAGACGCCGGTTCTGACCGACCTGGAGGTTTACACGTTTACGGTGTGGGTGAACGTGCCGGGCGGCACAACTCCGGGTACGATGGATGACGGTCTGGTCACGGCAAGCCAGGTGGGACAGGCGACGATTCACGATGATGGTAAGTTTCAGACGACCGCGACCTCAGGTCAGTACGGCTACGTCTTTACGCAAGGCGACAACCAGATCGAAATTCTCGATACCATCATCCACGAAGCGATCGGCGTCATCGACACAACGCCTTACGGCAATGCCCCTTTCCTGGGTGGGTTGAGTCCTGATGGATCGCAGCTCTACGTGAGTTTGTGGGATAACGCCAGTGTGCTTGTTGTGGATACGGCCACGCAGACGCCTCTGACGCCGACAATCACAGTGGGAGACGGCCCGCGTAATGTGGCCTTTACACCCGATGGGGCCTATGCTTTGGTTCCCAATCGTTCGGATAACACGCTCTCGGTGATCGACACGGCCACGCGAGCCGTTACGACGACGCTGACGATGGGCGAAGACCCCATGATCGTCGTCACCAGCCCTTGCCTGGGCAAAGCTTACGTCACCAATCGTGACAGTGATACGGTGACCGTCATTGACACTGCGGCGCTCACGGTGACCAAAATCATCACCGGCTTCAGCGCCCCGTGGGGCATCGTGATCTCGCCTTATGGTCGTTGGGCTTACGTTGCCAACCAGTGGGACGGCACCATTGGCGTGATCGATACGGCAACAGACGCGCTCATCGCCACCTGGGACATCCACGGTAATTGGCTGCAAATGCTCGACATCTCTCCAGACGGGCGCACGCTCTATGTCGTCGATGCCGATGTCGGAGCGTTGCTGGTGGTGGACGCCGCTTCCGGCGAACTCTTGGACGTCATCCCGGCAGAGCGTTCCGAAGCCTGGTATGTGGAGACCTTCCCGGCAGGCGACTACGCCTACTTCTCGCGGCCTGGTTCGCGTTCGGTGGCGGTCGTGGATACGACAACACAGCGCATCATTAAAATGATACCGTTGCAAGGCGCTGGCGCCGCGCGCGGGTTGGCGCTCTTCCCGATGGAAAGCGCCTGTCTTGCCCCCGGCGGCGTGATCGTAGCGCCGACCGCACCGCACCGGGT
>JAFGSL010000610.1 GCA_016934645.1 Anaerolineae bacterium | reverse complement strand
GCTGCCCATCGCCATGGTCGATCCCGAATGGGCCAAGCGGCAGCTCATCATCCTGCTGCGCGAGTGGTACATGCACCCCAACGGCCAACTTCCGGCCTACGAGTGGAAGCTGAGCGACGTCAACCCGCCGGTTCACGCCTGGGCCGCCTGGCAGGTCTACCTCCTCACGGGGCGGGACGACACCGACTTCCTGGAAAAAGTCTTCCACAAGCTGCTGCTCAACTTCACCTGGTGGGTGAACCGCAAAGACGTGGACGGGCACAACGTCTTTCAGGGTGGCTTCCTGGGGCTGGACAACATCGGCGTCTTCGACCGCAGCGCGCCCCTGCCCACCGGTGGACACATCGAACAGGCTGACGGTACCGGCTGGATGGCGTTCTACAGCCTCACCATGATGCGCATCGCGCTGGAATTGGCGCACAGCAAACCCGCTTATGAGGACGTGGCAACCAAGTTCTTCGAGCACTTCGTCTACATCGCGGACGCCTTCTACAACATGGGCGACCGTGGGGTAACGCTGTGGAATGATGAGGATGCGTTCTTCTACGACGTACTGCACACGCCGGACGGGCGCTTCACGCCGC
Source organism: Anaerolineae bacterium (assembly GCA_016934645.1). Next base: position 22,002 of record JAFGSL010000610.1, on the reverse strand, counting down.
TGCGCGTGCGGTCTTTCGTGGGGCTGATCCCGCTGGTCGCCGTGGAGACGCTCTCGCCAGAGGAGCTGGAGCGCCTGCCGAACTTCCGGCGGCGCATGGAATGGCTGCTCAAGTACCGCCCGCACGTGACCGCCCACATCGCACCACTCACCGAGCCGGGCGCGCACGGGGACTACCAACTCGCCATCGTCAGCCGGGAACGATTGGGCCAGGTGCTCCGGCGGGTGTTTGATGCGGACGAGTTCCTCTCGGATTACGGCCTGCGCTCGCTCTCACGCGCCCACGCCGCGCAGCCCTTCACCTGCGAAGTGAACGGCGAGACGCACATCGTAGCGTACGAGCCGGGCGAATCGCGCACGCATCTTTTCGGCGGCAACTCGAACTGGCGCGGGCCGGTCTGGTTCCCCATCAACTACCTGCTGATCGAGGCACTGCGGAAATACCACCACGTCTACGGCGACGACTTCACCGTGGAACTGCCGCGCGGCTCGGGCCGTCATCTCACGCTGGCGCAGGCCGCCGACGAAGTGTCGCTGCGCCTGGAACGCCTTTTCCTGCGCGATCCAGACCAGGACAGCAAACGCGCCGCCTTCGGGGGTGACGCGCTGTTCCAAACCGACCCGCGCTGGCGCGACTACATCCTGTTCTACGAATACTTCCACGGCGATAGCGGCGCGGGACTCGGCGCCAGCCACCAAACCGGCTGGACGGCCCTCATCGCCAACCTGCTGCAACGTCCGCTCGGCGCGGGGTGTCCTTATTGCAAGGGATAAAGCACGTAAACCCCGACTTTATGAACTTTTCGAAAACAACCCGGCCAAGGGACAGAATTCAGGCGTCCCTACGGGACGCGAACCTTTATCTCCCGACTACCTGGCGCTCAAGCGCCAGGCAAGGCTCAGATATCCCTACGGGACAGGAAATACACATCCCGGAGGGATGTCTGAATGTCGGCAGGCCATTGATGGCCCGCAAATGATAGATAAGTCTCTTCCGCGTCCCGGAGGGACGCCTGAACCATCTTTAGTCTTTACGCCGCAAGCACCTTCACGTCGTAGACACCCAACTCGATTACGGCGCTCAACGTCTCCCCGGTCAGCAAATCGGTGTAGGTCGCTGCGCCCAGGTCCATTGTCACAGGTTCGGCGTTGAAGTTCATCACAAAAATGTACTTCATCTCGCCGTCGGTGCGCAGTTGCGCGCTGACGCCGTGCGGTAATTCCGCATCGAGCGAGTGCAGCAAGTCCAGGTTCGCGTCCATCGCCCCATAGAAATCGGCAAGAAAACAATCATCGGGATTGGACGCAAGATAATAGGCCATCCCTTCGCCAAAAGCGTTAACGGTGAGCACGGGGCGTCCGGCGTAGAAGTCGTCGCGGTACGTCGCCAGAACCTCCGCGCCTTCGGGATGCACGAGCGCGCAGTAGTCGCGCAACTCGTATTCCCCACCAAGGCCAAGCGGGTTGCCGGTATCGAAGACGGCGGCATTGCGGTCGTTTTCGTACAGCGCATCGATCTCCTCATCCCAGATCCCCAGCACCTCACGCAGCTTGCCGCCGGGCCAGCCGCCGAGGAAGACGAGGTCATTCTCGTCCACGATGCCGGTCCAGTAGGTGACGACGAATGTCCCGCCTGCCTTCACGAAGCCCGCGATGTGTTCATCCACACCAGGGCGCAGCATGTAGAGCATCGGCGCGATGACGAGCTTGTAACGGCTCAGATCTTGCTCCATGTCGATGATGTCCACAGGGATGCCACGCTCCCAGAACGCGCGGTAGTGGCGCTTACAGGTGTACAGGTAGCCCTTATCGCCGCGCCGTGGGCCTTGCGCGTCGTTCATCGCCCACAGATTCTCCCAATCGTAGATGATCGCCACATCGGGGCGCACCGTCGTTCCCACCACGTCATCCAGTTTCTCCAGCTTCACGCCAAGGTCGGCGACGTCACGGAAGACGCGGGTGTTCTCGTGCCCTACGTGATCGACCACCGCGCCGTGGAACTTCTCCGATGACCCGCGACTCTTGCGCCACTGGAAGTACTGCACTGTGTCGGAACCGTGCGCCACGGCCTGCAACGAGGAGAGCGCGTGCATGCCCGGTCGCTTCACCTTGGCGGATGGCACCCAGTTGGTCGCGCTGGGGACGCTCTCCATCAACATAAATGGCTTGCCGCCCTTGAGGCAGCGGTTGATGTCGTGGATGAAGGCCACGTCGGAGGCCAGCGCCACATCATCGTCCTTATGCCACATCGGATAGCTGTCCCATGAGATGACGTCCAGGTGCGGGGCCATCTTCCAGTAGTTGAGACCAGGGAATGTGCCCATCATATTCGTCGTGACGGGGATGTCTGGCGTGAATTCGCGCAGCGCAGCGATCTCGTGCCGCATAAAGTCCGTTGTCTGATCGGTGACGAAGCGTTTCCAGTCCAGGTTCAGCCCGTGCACCGACATCTCGCCGATGGGGCTGGGCGGCTCGGTCAGGTTCCAATCGGTGTAGGTGTGACTCCAGAAGGCCGTCCACCAGGCGTGATTCAGCGCATCCAGCGTGCCATACTTCGCCTTGAGCCATTCGACGAAAGCCGCACGGCATAGGTCGCAGTGGCAATCGCCGCTGTACTCGTTGGAAAGATGCCACACGGCGAGCGCGGGGTGATCGGCGTACCGCTCGGCCAGTTTGCTGTTGATGATGCGCACTTTCTCACGGTAGACTGGCGAGGTGAGGCAGTGGTTGTGCCGCCCGCCGAAGAGGTTGCGGTGACGGTCGGCGCGGACGCGCAGCACTTCGGGATAGGTGCGCGCCAGCCACGCCGGGCGTGCCCCGCTCGGCGTCGCCAGCACCGCCACGCCGCCGTTCTCGGCGATCATGTCCATCACGCGGTCGAGCCAGCCGAAGTCGAACTGACCCTCGGCGGGTTCCAGGCGCGCCCAGGCGAAGATGTCGACCGACATCGCGTTGCAGTGGGCGAGTTTCATCAAGCGCATATCCTCTTCCCAAACTTCGGCAGGCCACTGGTCGGGGTTGTAATCGCCGCCGTGTAGAAAGACAGGCAATTTCGGGGTAATCGGAAGGTATTTTTTGATCATCGTATGCTCCTAAAAGTCAGATTGTCATTAGTCGGGTAGTCGCTAGTTGGACCGACCACCGTAAACAGCTTCGCGTAAGCCCTTGAGATAGCCGATGGCGAAGAGGCGGCCCACCGACGAGTATGACGGGCGGTCGTTGCTGTCACCCTCCATCGTCGGCACGTGGTCAGGGCGGCAGACGCCCTCAAAACCGACGTCGTGGTAGGCCCGCATACACGCCAGCATATCGGTCTTGCCGTCGTCGTGGAAAGTCTCGACGAATTTCTCCGGCGTGCCGCGTACATCGCGGAAGTGCACGAAGAAAATTTTATCCTGCTTGCCGAAGTGACGAATGGCGGTGGGCAGGTCGTCGGTCATCAAAGTAAAGTTGCCCATGCACAGCGCGATGCCGTTCACCGGGCTAGGCACAAGGTCAAGCAGCCGCTGGTAATTTTCAAGGCTACGCATGATGCGCCCCAGCCCACGGATCGGCGAAATGGGTGGATCGTCGGGGTGCATCGCCAGCTTGACGCCGGCCTTCTCCGCTTCCGGCACGACGGCGTCCAGGAAGTACTTGAGATTGTCCCACAGTTGCTCCTCGGTGACGACGCCGTACTCTGTGAGTGGCGCGTTGCGCATCAGATCGTGGTCGTAGGCAGTCGCCAGTGCCCCACCCCGTGCAGGCGCGGTGGTCGAGGTGCGCATCCAGTTGAAAACGGGCATCCACTCATAGCACCACACCGGAATACCGAGTACGCCCATGTTGCAGATCATATCGATGGCGTGCTGAATTTCCTCGTCGCGCCCTGGCAAACCCAGTTTGGCCTTGTTGAGTGGCGGACGGCTTTCGATCACGTCCAATTGGAAGCCACCGTCTTCGTAAGCGGTCTTCATCCGCACCAGCGACATATAGCTCCACGGCAGGTATTCCTTATCCACGTCAAGGCCACGCCGGAAATCCATCGATCCGACGACGTAATCCACACCGCACTGCTTGACCAATCGCCACAGCGGCGTGGGATAAGGCGGCAACACTTCAGCAATCTTGATCATTCCAGTATCCTTTCTCGAAAAGTTTTGGTAACTTGTATCTCGTAATTCGTAATTCGTAATTCGCAATCAGCCTTTCACCCCTCAAATCCTGCATCTTGCCTCTTGCCCCATGCCTCATTTCCCCATCGCCTTGAGCGCCTGAAGACAACGATCCACACTCTCCAACGGCGAATAGGGGTAGCTCTCCTGTTCGACGATATACCACTCGGTCACAGAATCGGCTTCGCACACCCGGAAAACCTCGGGCCACTCGACATCATCCTCGCCGATAAGGGCCTTATCGTTCATCGCAGCATAAGCCTTGAGATGCACCGTCCGCGCGCGACCCGGATAGCGCTTGAGGATGACTACCGGATCGGCCCCACCGTGCAGGGCGTTGCCGAGGTCGATCTGCATCACCACCTCGGGCACAGTGTTGTCGAAGAACGTATCCCATGGTAACTCACCATCCATCGGTGTGAATTCAATGTGGTGGTTGTGATAGCCGGTAAACATCCCCTCAGGCTTGAGTTTCGCCGTGACTTCGTTGAACAATTCAGCAGTTCTGAGCCAGGCGTCGTGGGAGTTGCGATAGGACTCCGGCAAGCCGGGTACGATCAGGTACTTGTTGCCGAGGATGTGGTTGAACGCAACCGTCTTTTGCAACTCATCGCCAAGTAAAGTCTGGATGCCTGTGTGGCATCCCGCCGCCTTGAGGCCCAGATCATCAAGCATCGCGCGGATTGTCGGGGCGTCGTAGCCGTAGTACCCGGCGAAATCCACACCGTCATAGCCCATTTCAGCGACGGCCTTCAGCGTACCGGGCAGATCTTTCTCACAATCGTGGCGAATGGAATATAACTGCAATGCAATAGGAATACGTGACATTTTGGCATTTCCTCCGATTTACTGTATTTGCTGAAACGTGATGCGCGATACGTGATTTTCTGCTCGCGTTTCACGCATCACGCTTTACGTATCGTATCCAAAGTATACACAACTTCGGCATAACGTTCAAATGACATAGACTCTATCCGAAAATCGTGCTTGCGAGCGTTTCTGGTGCGTCAACGGCGAATTTTCAGACAGGTTCATAGCGTCTTTTCCTTGCTGACAAAGCAAAGGTGCATATAATGTCTGTTACCAGAGACCGAATTCTTAATGTGGCGCGGGCGAGACGCCCACACTATACTATTCCGAGGAGGCCAGTAGTGTTCGAAACGCTCGAAGAGGCGCAAAACTTTATCCGTGAGCACGAAATTGCCATGGTGGACCTAAAATTCTGCGATCTCTGGGGGCGCTGGCATCACGTGACTGTCCCCGGTACGAAGTTTACACCGGAGTTGATGGCCGAAGGCGTTGGCTTCGACGGTTCCAGCGTGGGATTCAAATCGATCAGCGCGGGCGACATGGTGGCGGTGCCGGATCTCAGCACCGGGGCACCGGATCCATTCTGGGACATGCCCACGTTGAGCTTTATCTGCTCCGCGAAGGAAGCCGATACCCGTGAAGTCTTTCCCTACGACCCGCGCAACATCGCCCTGCGCGCCGAGGCCCATATGCAATCTACCGGCGTTGCCGACACCAGCCTCTGGGGACCGGAATTCGAGTTCTACGTGTTTAACCGGATGGGATATCAAAATCGCATCAATTCGGCTTTTTACCGGGTAGAATCGGAAGAGGCGGACTGGAACACACAGGAGTTGGGCTGTGGATACACCATCCCACGCCACGGTGGGTACCATGCCATCCCACCCCAGGATCACCTTTACAATCTGCGTTCGCGCATCAGCCGGCACTTGTTGGACATGGGCCTGGATGTGAAATACCATCATCATGAGGTGGGCGGGCCAGGTCAGTGCGAAATCGAAATTCCGATGTTGCCGCTCATCCAGGCGGCGGACGGGGCACTATTGGTGAAATACGTATCGCGAATGACGGCGTTCAAAGAAGGGATGTCCGTCACCTTTATGCCCAAGCCACTCTATGGCGAAGCCGGTTCCGGAATGCACTTCCACCAGCAACTCTGGCAGGATGGCAAAAACCGGTGCTACGATGCGAAGCAATACGGAACGATTAGCGATGTTGGCCGTTACTACATCGGTGGGTTGCTGCGGCACGGTGGCGCGGTGATGGGCTTCACCAATCCGAGCACCAACTCCTTCCGGCGCTTGGTTCCCGGCTACGAAGCGCCTATCAGCGCCATTTACTCGCTCGGTAATCGCAGTGCCGCGGTGCGCATTCCCAAATATGCCAACCAGCCTGATTCGGCGCGATTCGAGTTCCGCCCGCCCGATGCAACTTGCAATCCGTACCTGGCAATGGCAGCACAGTTGCTCGCCGGTCTCGATGGCATCCTCAAACGGATGGATCCGACCGAGATGGGCTTTGGGCCGGTGGATGAGGACATCTTTACGTGGTCGGCAGAGAAGCGCGCGACGATCAATGCGCTACCCACCTCGTTGGGTGCAGCGATGGATGCTTTGGAGGCCGACCACGACTTCCTGCTTGCAGGCGACGTGTTCAACGAGGAACTCATCCAGCGCTGGATCAAGCGCAAGCGATGGGAAGAGCAACAAGTCAACAACCGTCCACACCCATATGAAATTGAACTATACTACGACTTGTAGGCAGGAAATTTACCACAGAGACACAGAGTTTCCAAGACTTTGGACTTTTTAACTTGGGGCTTTGGACTATCCGAGGAGGAAATTATGACCGAAAACGAAGAAACGACTTCCCGTGACTTTATCCGTGTGGCCATCGACGAAGACATCAAGAGCGGACGCTTCGGCGGGCGTGTCCATACGCGCTTTCCGCCAGAACCGAACGGCTACCTGCACATCGGGCACGCCAAGGCCATCTGCATCGATTACGGCATTGCGGAGGATTACGGAGGCAAGTACAACCTGCGCTTCGACGATACCAACCCAGCCAAAGAAGAAGTCGAATACGCGCAGTCTATGATTGGCGATATCCGCTGGCTCGGGTTCGACGTTGGCAAACACAATATCTTCTACGCCTCCGACTACTTCGAGCAAATGTACGCGTGGGCTGAAGATTTAATCCAGAAAGGGCTGGCTTACGTCGACGACCTAAGCCCCGACGAGATGCGCGAGTATCGCGGCACACTCACCGAACCGGGAAAAGACAGTCCCTACCGTGACCGTTCCGTGGAGGAAAACCTCGACCTGTTCCGTCTGATGCGCGCCGGAGAGTTCCCCGAAGAATCCTGCGTGCTGCGCGCCAAAATCGACATGGCCTCGCCCAACATCAACCTGCGCGATCCGGTGATGTACCGCATCCTGCACCGCGAACATTACCGGACCGGGGACAAATGGCACATCTATCCGATGTACGACTGGGCACACGGTCTGGAGGACTCCATCGAAGGCGTCACCCACTCCCTGTGCGACCTGGGCTATGAAGATCACCGCCCGCTCTACGACTGGTTCCTCGATGCGCTAGGCATCTATCACCCGCAGCAACTCGAGTTCGCACGGCTGAACGTGACCTACACCGTGTTGAGCAAGCGCTTCCTGCTGCAATTGGTCAACGAAGGGCACGTGCGCGGCTGGGACGACCCGCGTATGCCCACCCTCCGGGGATTGAAACGCCGGGGCTACACTCCGGAATCCATCGTCGATTTCTGCGACCGCATCGGCATCGCCAAAGCCAACAGCATCGTCGACATCAAGCTGCTCGAACACTGCATCCGCCAGGATTTAAATGAAAGCGCTCCGCGCGTGATGGCCGTGCTCGAACCGATCAAGGTCGTAATCGACAACTATCCTGAGGGCCAGGTGGAATCCTTCGAAGTGCCCAACCATCCGCAAAAGCCCGAAATGGGCACGCGAGAAGTGCTGTTTTCTCGTGAGATCTACATCGAGCGTGAGGACTTTATGGAGGATCCGCCGCGCAAGTACTATCGTCTCTCGCCGGGACGCGAAGTGCGGCTGATGGGCGCCTACTACATCACCTGTACAGACGTGGTCAAGGACGCGGACGGCAACGTGGTTGAGCTGCATTGCACGTATGATCCTGAGTCACGCGGTGGCACCACACCCGATGGCCGCAAGGTCAGAGGGACGATCCATTGGGTCTCCACCGTCCACGCTCTCGACGCCGAGGTCCGTATGTATGACTACCTCTTCACCAAAGAAGACCCTGGTGATTTCGAGGAAGGGGAGGACTTTATGGTGAACCTGAACCACGATTCGCTGGTCATTCTGGCGGACGCAAAGGTCGAATCGGGCCTTGCCAAGACGCAGCCGGGCGAACGCTACCAGTTTATGCGCAAGGGCTACTTCTGCACCGATCTGGATACCACCAAGGACAAACTCGCCTTCAACCTCACCGTCTCGCTGCGGGATAGTTGGGCGAAGGTGCAAGCAGCGGGATAGGAGTCTCTTGATCGACTATCTCGATTCTGCCGAAAACATCACCGCCAACCAATTGCACGGCTTTTTCGTCGGTTGGCCGGATCCGCCGACGCCGGACGTTCATCTGCGACTGCTGCGCAACAGCGACGTGGTTGTGCTGGCGCAGGACACGGCGACCGGGCAGATGGTCGGCTTCATCACGGCGATCACGGATGGCGTGCTCGCGGCTTACATCCCGTTCCTCGAGGTGCTGCCCGCGTACCAACATCAGGGGATTGGCCAAACGCTGGTGCGCCGGATGCTGGAACACTTGCAGGACTTATATATGATCGATCTGCTCTGCGACGCGGACGTGCAAGCGTTCTACGAGCAGTTTGAGATGTATCCTGCTGTGGGGATGTGCGTGCGCAATTTCGCACGGCAATCTGGACAGTAAAAGAGCTTGCGGCGGATCGTACGATCCGCCGCAAGCATAAAACGAGCTGGGATCACAATCCGGCCGTCCGCAACCCCTCCAAGAAACGAATCACCGTTTCGATGCCTTTGTAAAACAACGGAATGTGGAATTTCTCGTTGGGCGAGTGCAACCGGTCGTCGGGCAGGCCAAAGCCCATCAGGATCGTTTCAATGCCGAGTGCCTTCTGGAACGTCGCCACGACGGGGATCGAGCCCCCCTCGCGCATAAAGATCGGCTCGATGCCGAATGTCTCGGCATAGGCACGGAACGCTGCCTGCATCGCCGGGCTGTCGCGGCGCACGATCGCACCATCGCCACCGTGCAGATCGCGCACTTCGACAGTCACAGCGGGCGGGGCAATCTGCTTCAAGTAATCACCTGCCAGGCGCGCAATCTCCTTCGGATCCTGATCCGGCACCAGGCGCATCGAAATCTTCGCATACGCCTCACTCGGCAAAACCGTCTTCGCGCCGGGCTGGATGTAGCCTCCCCAAATGCCGTTCACGTCCAACGTGGGCCGCGCAGACGTGCGTTCGACGACGGTGTAGCCCGGTTCACCCCAATCCGCTTTCACGCCGGCCTCGCCAAGCCAGGTCGCATGCTCGAAAGGCAATTTCGCCAGTTCCGCACGTTCGTCCGAATCGAGATCGCGCACGCTGTCGTAGAAGCCGGGGATCGTGATACGCCCATCCGCATTCTGCATCTGCGCGATCATCCGGCAGAGTGTGTTGATGGGGTTCAGCACCGCACCGCCGTAGATACCGGAATGAAGATCGTGATCCGGTCCGGTCACTTTCACCTCGAGGTACGCCAATCCGCGCAACGCGTAAACGATGGTCGGCGTGTCCATCCCCAGAATGTGCGTATCGGAGATGAGCGCCACATCTGCCGCTAGCAAATGCGTGTGTGCGAACACGAAAGGATTGAAGCTCGGACTGCCGATTTCCTCCTCGCCCTCGAAGATGCATTTGAGGTTGACCGGCGGCGCACTCACTGTCGCTTTGAACGCCTCGGCGGCCTTGAGATGGGTGAACAACTGGCCTTTGTCGTCGGAAGCGCCCCGAGCGAAGAGGTCGTCGACCACCACCGTCGGCTCGAAGGGAGGCGTGCGCCACAGGTCAACCGGATCGGGTGGCTGGACATCGTAGTGCCCATAGACGAGGACTGTCGGTGCGTCTGGCCCAGCCGCCAGCCACTCCGCATAGACAATAGGATGGCCTGTCGTCGGCATGACCTCGGCCTTGGGGAAACCAACGTTCAGCAATTCATCGCGCAGCCATGCCGCCGCACGTTCGATGTCGGCCTTGTGCTCAGGCTGTGTGCTGATGCTCGGAATCCGCAGAAAAGCCTTGAGTTCTTCCAGGAATCTATCGTGATGGGTTTGGGCGTACGTTAAAGGGTGCATAGGACCTCACAGAAAATTAGAAAGTAGAAAAGAGAAATTAGAAATGGGTAAAGAGTGATCCGCAACTCGTGATGCGAGATTCGCTACTCGCTACTCGGAACGATGCACGCAGGCACGTCATTCGACGGGCTGTTGACAAGGCGGGAGACAGGATAGGCCATCATCAAATCGGCAGGATAGGGTTTGAGCAGGTGGTTAAGCGCGACAGGCTTCTGCTCGGCGGGATCGAGCCACAGATCGTAGGCTTCCGGCGGCAGGATAACGGGCATGCGATTGTGGATCGGTGCGAGCAAGGCGTTCGGTTCAGTGGTGATGATGGTGCAAGAGAGAATGGGCGTATCGTCGGGCCGCCAGAGTTCCCACAACCCGGCAAAGGCGAACGGCTTTTTCGTCGCCAGTCGAATGTACATCGGCAGCTTGGACTTGCTCCCCGGGATAGCCTGCCATTCGTAGAAGCCATCCGCGAGGATCAAACAGCGCCGCCGGAGATAGGCCGCACGAAACGACGGTTTCTCCGCCAGCGTTTCGGCGCGCGCATTGATCATGCGATTGCCGATGCTTGGGTCTTTGGCCCAAGATGGAATCAACCCCCAGTGGAAAAGCTCGACGTGCTTGTGAGTGTTATTAGGAACAACCGCCACATCCTGTGTCGGAGCGATGTTGTAGCGTGGCGATAATTCAGGCGGAAATGTGAAGTCTGGGAAAGCCTCGACCAAATCATCCAAATTCACACCCAAAGAAAAGCGTCCGCACATGCAATACCTCCCTTCTCAAAACAAAACGCCGGAGACACCGCTCCAGCGCTCGAACAAATCATCCGATCCCTCTTATGGCGCGAAAAAAGCTGTCGTCGCGACCTCAGTTTGCGCATCTAGCGTAGGAAGATGCAATTCACCAAAAGCATCAGAGCTCAACCACTGCGTGCTATCCACAGAGACGCCATTGACCCACATCTCCCAATGCAGGTGCGAGCCGGTCGAAAGGCCCGTGTTGCCGACCAAAGCGAAGGTTTCGCCGCGCTGCACATGCTGCCCCACCTCCACGTCGATCCGTGAAAGGTGCCAGTAGCCGGTGATCAGGCCGCCACCGTGATCCAGGAGCACCGCATTTCCCCGCGCTTCCAGACGCTCAGCGAGTATCACCACGCCATCTGCCGGTGCGAGCACCGGCATCCCGCCCCACGCACGGTAATCCACACCGGAATGATAGCCATCAACCATCCCGCCATACGAGCGCCGGTCGCCGTATCTAGCCGAAACGGAAACCTGGAACGGCAACGGAAAAGCGAGGGGGAGTTCCCAGCCACGCTCAGGTGTGCGGATAGTGCGCCAGGTTTCGAGATAGTCTAGCTCACCCTGCATCAGATAGGGATCCATCAACTTTGAAAGCGAAGCTGGCGGATCGATATACTGGTAACCATATCGCCCGGCACCAACGTCCAGCGGAACGGTGAACGCCGTTTCCAACCCGTCGATCTGCACGGCAATCTTCACCGTGTATGTGCCCGAATCGATCAACGCCGAGAGTCCTACCAGCGCGTAGAGGTGGGCGTCGTCCAGTGGGTAGCACGGTTCCGTCTGATCGAGATAACTGATCTCACAGGCCGCTGGTGTCAATGTCTCAAAGACGAATAAAGCCGTGTCCCCACGGGTCACCGGCTGCGGCGAGAGCGCTAATGCGGCCAAAGGGTACGGCAGGCAAGTCGTTGCCTCGGCGCCGGGAAGCCGCACATCTTTGCCGATGTAAAACGGTTCGGCGTTGAGACGCAATACCTCCCATAATGGCAGTCCACGCGTCACGGCGAGGGTCAATGGTGTATCGTCCAAGCGAGCGGCCACGAGAGCACGTGGTTCGGCAGGAGGAAGGCTGAACGTCTGCCCGGCGCCCAACAATGTAGGGTTGAGAATGCGATTTGCTTCAGCAACGGCACGTAGATCAATATCGCTGCGCTGTGCCAGACAGCCTACTTCCTCACCCAACTGCAACGTGTGCGCAGTCCAGGAGCTTATGTCGATCGATAGTGGGGCATCATCTTCCACCGGAAGAACGGCTGAAAAGGTAAGTGCGCCGGAGAGACACCCCGACGCCATCACAGGACGAGCACATAGCAAAGCCAGGCACAAGGCCAGAATCAACCAGAATTTATATCGCATCATATGAAAGCCTGAGAATAAATCATAAAATAATCACATTATTCTTATAATAAAGCAAAAAATGAAAAAGTCAATGACAAGGTAAGACTACAAAAGTCTCGCGCCAAGTATGGCAAGACTTTTGTAGTCCTTCTAGAGCACACGCTGCTCTTGCTTGACGCGGGCATCTCCAATCCAACCGAGAACAGTCCCCAAAATCAATCCGGCAACCGAAGCTACTGGCAAATACAGACCGTTGTTCAAAACCAACAATCCCACGGCAATGCCAAAGAGAAGACCCAAGACGAAGCCATAGTTAGCATAGAGGCGTGTGTAGTATTGCCGTGGCGCTAACCGATGCGCTTTCACAAAATGCTCGGTCATCAGACGCAACTGGCGTATCTGGTAATGGCGCTGGGCTTTAGAGCCTGGAAGTTCCGGAAATTCTTCTTCCATACGGCTTAGGATCCGCTGAAAATCACGACACGTTTCACACGCATCGGAAAGTTCTTTGACCCGCAACGCGATACGTAGCATCAAATCGACCTGGTATGCACGCAGTTGCTTATCGGAGAAATCCGACTGGTGTGTCTCGACATCGCGAATTAGCTGTCGATACCACAACTCATCTCTATACATCAATTCCCTCTCTGGTAGAAAACGCTAGAACGGGTAGACATCAAAATCTACGCATAATGAGAGGAAGGTAAATGCAACGCACTTCGCCGAGTACGCCAAACAGCGTGAGATGATCAAGTCGCGAGAACACCATATTCTGCTGCGCCGTCGTTACCTCGGTGATCCCTTCCGTAGACCAGGCATCGTCATCCCAATAATAAAGGGCTAACGTCGAATCAACGACCGAGCCGCGTTCCTCTGGAGTGTAGGCGACAGAGATGGTGAAAATCGTCCCCGGCACAAGCTGCGCCAGTTGGCCAGTGCTACTATAGATCGCCGTCGTGTCGAAGAAGTGATTGATCCCCGACAGATCACCGAGCGGAGGAACAGCAGGCGCAGGTATGGGTGCATGGCGTAGGATGATCGTATCGGTGAAAGCGCCCGCGGGGAAGTAGTACGTCGTCCCATCGAAGTCCGAAGTGAAGGCACCGCCGCCTGTCGAGACGATTCCCGATGCCAACGGACCGTACCAGAGCACGATCACACCGCCGTGCCCATCCGCCACGTAGATGTATTGATTTGCTATCGCACTAAACAATGCCTCACCGGGTGTGTTGTAATAGCCGATTTCCTCAGGCAATGACGGTTCCGTAACATCCAGGAGGCGCAAACCGTTGCCCCCTTCGGCAAGATAAGCAATGCTATTGACTACAGTTACTCCATCAGCAGTACCAGCCGTCGTCCAGGTCATCACTGTGGTCGGTGCGGATGCAACATTCACGCCATATAAGCGAATCCCGTCAACGAGATAAGCCATTGTTCCTTCGACTGCGACATCGGTCACACCGGTACCACTGGCGCTAGTCCAGGTATAGACAGTAGTCGGGGAAATCGGGTTGGCAATGTCAATAACGCGCAAACCACCCAAATCGGCAGCCACATAGGCGCGATTGTCTACGAGTGCCAAATCAAACGCCTTGCCAGCGGTATTCACAAATTCCTCAGTAACAGGCGCTACCGGATTGGCGAGGCTGGCAATGTGCAGCCCTCTGCGCTGCCCGATTCCCCCACCCTCGGCAATATAAGCATAACCTTCTCGGATCGTTATCCCGTACACCCAGCCGTCCCAGGTGCGGAACGTTTTTTCCAACTCGGGCGCGGAGGGATCAACAACGTCAACGATGCGCACTCCACCCGGACCATCGGCGACGTAGGCATATTGGCCAGCGATAGCTATGCTCGAGACATTGTCCGGCGAGTCATAATGGCCAATTTCACGCAGTCGCCCGGGATTCGCCACATTCAGGATACGCAGACCGCCATCAGCATCGGCGACATAGAGCAGGTTACCAACCGGCAACACCCGCCGGGCATTGCCAACGATATCGTAACACCCGATTTCAACTGCCGACACCGGAATAGTGACATCAATGACACGCAACCCGCGAAAACGGTCGGCAACGTAAGCATAGGTACCCATCACGGCCACATCCGAGGCAAGTTCAAGGGTACCGGACTGCCCTGCGAGGGTTGGTGTACCAGGGACAGAAACGTCGACAATTTGCAGCCCTTGATAACCATAGGCCACATAGGCATAACTATTTGCCACCGTCACACCGTAAGCCTTACCAAGCGTACCGTAAAATCCGACCTCAACGGGCGCGGAAGGATTGGTGACGTTCACAATGCGCAGGCCGAGACTCTCCGCTGCAATGTAGGCTATGCTCCCCACAACGACGACATCCTGAAGGGTCTGGGCGAACGCCAACGATCCAGATGGGGAAGGGCTTGAAGGCGTTGCCACGTTCACGCTATACAGTGTGTTTCCTGCAACAATGTAGGCGAAAGTTCCGGCTACAGCCACACTCTGTGCCTCCGCTGAGGCCGCCACCACGCGAGAACCAACCTCGTTCGGATTGGTAGGCATACTCACGTCCACGACACGCAGACTGCCATTCTTGACAGCGAGGTAGGCATACGACCCGGACACGGCAACGCCGTTGACGTCGTCCGGCGCAACGCAGAACCCCACAATCGCAGGTGTGGCGGGAGTGGCGATGTTCACCACAAACATCCTGGGCCCGGCAGCAACATAGGCATACCCACTTGCGACCACGACGTCCTTAACGATATCAGGCAGCACTTCCGTCTGCCCCATCAGGAGGGGATTTGCGGGATCGCTCACATCCAGTACAACCAGGCGCGGTCCCACACCCACGTAGGCATACGTTCCTTGCAGGGCAACGGCATACGAAGCGCCACCGAACTGCCCCACCAATTGCATATCCACCGCATCGACCGGGGGTTCAACATCCGCCATCGCGGGGGCAGTCAAGGTGCACAGTGCGAAAACCATCCACAAACAGGTCAAAACGCGCAGGTATTTCATCGCAATCCCTCCATTGGCTAACCTTGCGAAGGTGTGCGAACTAGACTGCATGCAATCTAGTTCACCTAAACCTTCGCAAGGGCGATTACTTTACCGGGCCAGTGCCCCCATCGGATCCCAGGGCGGGAGCACAACCGGCTCGGTCTCGAGAACAGCGAGCAAGTCAGGCGAAAGATAGCGCTTGCTCATGGCGATCTCGTAGAGATACTCCTCAAACCAGCGATCGGTCATCAGCATGTAGCCTTTGTCACCGCGTTCTGTGCCCCAACTGTTCTCGACACGCCACTTCACCGGATGCCCGGTCTCGTCCAGGTCGACGCCGGTAAGTAACATCGCGTGAGTCATCCGGCTGTGACCATAGTCCAGTCGTCCCGCCTTGTCAAGGGCGAATGGCACGCCATACACCAGCTCATAATCGTAGACGTCCGTATCCAGGAGACCCAGATCCCCGGCCATCATCTGGCCCACATCGCTGCCAAACCACACAGCCTGCCCATCGGCGATGCTGTCCGCAGCCGCTTTCCTCAGCACTTCGACATCCGCGTTCAGATACCGCACCGGCTGTCCGCCGACAACGTTGCCGAGGTAGGCCACGGTGTAGAGCTTGTTGTAAGGCTTGTCCTGCGTCGGCGCGTTGATCAGGCAGACCATATCGTCCAGGTCGATGCCGACGTACTCGGCGTAGAAGTCCAGCGGTGTAATCACGCCATGGCGGTGAAATGCCTTATCCTTATCGCGCCACGCCCACTCGAAGCTCGCGGGCGGCTTGCCGAAGTGGATCGTGAGCATGCGGTGGAAATCCGACAGCATCGCGGCCTTGGTTTCCCGCAAGCCATCCGCATCGACGCCCTGCGCGGACATGTCCCGCAACGTCTGCGCGAACTCGCGCAGCTTGGCCACGAGCCGGTTGTTCATCAGACGTGACGCGCTACTGCTCTTCGTCTCCGGCATCAGCGTTTTGGGGATGACGCCATATTTCTTCACCAGACTCACGAACATATCCCACTGCCCGGCATCGGGGAGCGGATCGGCGAGCAGCCACATCACCAACCGCCCATCCAGCGGCTCGTCGCGCGTCGCGATGATATTCTCCAGGAAGAAGTTGGCCTTTTCCAGCTTATCCCAGTACATCAGATAGGCCTGGGAGAGCTCGAACTTCTCCATCTTCAAGTTCATCTTCTGGATCGCCGCCAGCCGCATCACGTTGAGTCCGGCGAACATCCAGCAGCGCCCGGTCGCGCCCTGATCCGTGGCCTCCGGTGTCTCGATGAGATGCGAGTACGTGTGATTGACGCGGTTGACGCTCTCGCGGTTCAGCGCCACCGCCGCGATGTCGTTCTGCGCCACGGCGTTCGCCGCCAGGCGATTCTTGGGATCGGCATCGAACGCCGCCGCAAACTTCGCCAGATCGTCGGGAGTGATATTTGGTTGCATTGTGTGATCCTTTCGTGTGAGATGTTCCGGTTATCCTACAACCAGATTCTTCTTGATGTGATTTTCCAGATCGTCCATTGTTCGCAAAAAAGCGTCTTCCAGGTCTATGTTATGCACATCGGCAAGAACGATGACCGACCACAGACAATCGGCCAATTCGTGCGCCAATTTACTTTCCGCATCGGGGATCGTTCGCCGCCCGCTTTGCGCCATGACGAGCTTGACCAAGTCGCCGACATCGCCGACAAACCCCAGGGCCAGTTCTTCGTTGGTCCAGGATGTGCCGTAGTTTTGTTGCTCAAAGTCATGATATAGCTTACGAATTGACAGAGCGCGTTGAATGAGAGCGTTGAATTCCAAATTTACACCTACTATAACCTACATTACGCCTGGGATCGCAAAGGGGACAAAACCTCCGCTATCCCTTTCAGGAAATCCACTACATGCCTGAGGACTTGATCCTTATCCTCGCCACAAGCAATCGGAACGGCAACCGCAAGATCGTTATTCTCAAAAGTGGAGAAGATGCCTTGTCTTTCAGCCCACGGTTCCAGGATAGGTTGCACTTCTTGAGCACGACCAAACTCACCTGGCGAAAATAACAACCAGAGTGGAGTTGAACCATGCTTCTTCCAAAGGGGAAAATGAATGCCAAACCATACACCGACACCCTTCACGTTCGAGAATCTTGCATAACGCCCGATACGCTCCCCAGAAGCTTGTGGCTTAAGTCTCTTGATATCGAGTACTTTCTCAGTAATCGCCAATTCCACTATGGCCTGCACAACGCTGTTCAACTGAAGAACCAACGCGGGTATTCGTTGGTCTGTCACATCCTCCGATGCTATGGGCACAAAAGCATCGCTGTCAGCCGCTTCGCAGAGTGCACGAAGCTGGAGAAGATCGCTACGCGCTTGGGGGACATCTGCAAGCTCTGGTTCCAGAAAATCAAGCAATCTCGTCCAAGACGTAAATGCAAAAATCGGGCCTATATCCGTTGTAACCGAACGAACAATAACGCCGGAGGGAAATTCCCTCTCACTCGCCGAAATACCAGCATCACGTAGCCTGCCAGAACACTCGCGCCATAAGGTCTGCACCCGGGCATCCGGTCCAACCACCAAAAGGATTGTAGGCTGGGTAGACTGGGCAAGTTGCTGCAAATACGCAACAGGCTGATTTTCTGTTAAGCCTGCCCAAAACTTATTTTCAATAAAAACACGAGGCTCAACGCCATCATATCCCCACATATCTGGACGTATACTCCCTTCAGTCTGCTGAGTTTTGAACCGGAGATCAGGCATGCCCGGCGCGATTCCACGAACAAGCTTCATCATCCCATTATGGGCAGACAGATTGGCCTCAAGAATAAACAGCAATGCGTCAGTCGCGACATCCTCATTCTGCTGAGAGAAACGTTTTTGAACAATGTGACTAAATATGGTTTGCATTTCGCCTCCTTTGCCGAATGATCTGAGCGTAACCCACACAGCGGGCACACACGGAACACCTTTGGTAGAAAACTAACTCCAAACACGTTTTACCGCCGAGTATTTCGGGGATAACCGCATCGAGTTACCCACTGTCAGCCTGCTTCTGATTATCTAAAGTCATTATCGGATGTCCACAATAGAAACTGATAGACAGGGTACAATTGCCTGAAACGATACAACACTTCTTCGACAATCCTGCCTGTTGTGAGTCGGAAATCTTCGCACTCTGTATACCAAATACCCAATCTTAGCCAATCATAACCTGGATCAAATCGAGACAACCAATCCAATAACCGCCCTTCATCAGCCAGATCCGCCGCCGTTTCAATAAACTCGGGTTTGCTAGTATCTGGCCACCCCCCAAAGATATAATCATGCCCTAAGCTTTGAAGTATACGGATGAAATGTTGGCGCTCTGCTTTATGCTTTTCCAGTTTCCTCTTGAAATTTTGTGCATCCAACCAAGCCTTATCAGTTACCAGTAACTCAATAGCCAAATATTCACTATCAATCCGAATATCCATCATCGGATGCTTCGTGTATTGCGTTTCTGAATAATCCAACAGTTTTGGAACCCCCATCATTTCCTCAACTGCCTGCACTTCAGTACTAGAACGTAAATAGCGCAACTTCATAAACCAAATTTGTTCGATGCGGCCGATGTACCAAGTTGAAACAATGTTAGGGGGATGCCAATGAGGATAAAGAGCTAAACCTTCCCGTTTCATTTCCGGATACAACACATCATGCAAAGCCAGAAGCTTGTCACGTATTTGTTGCCGTTCTTTATCATAGCGGCTACTTGTTACTTTGCTTGAAGTGAAGACGGCATGATCTTCTTGTGCAAAAAACGGATCATTAGCTTGTAGATTTCTGAACCTGGGAATGGCCATTAGATATCCTCCACAGCGACCTTGTTGAAAGCATTAAGACAGGTTCACATGCTGATTAGTCTGCACTGGAACTAAAGAAGATTATTGCGTTTGAAAAGCTGTGCTAGTTCTTTATTTTCAATTATCTCAATCGACCAACCCAATCTGTCCTTCATTCGTTTAATAGTGTTCATTAAATTTTGCGAAAAATTCCTTGCTGTAACAAAAACCACAGCGCATCTGTTGAAATTCAAAAAAGGGCGAAATATTTGATAGGATATTTTCTCAGGTACTGTTTTTCCGATTTCTTTGGCTGATTTGACCGGAATACACAAATAGAATCTATCACCATTTATATCTATAGGTATGTCCATATCCCCGATTTCAAAACCCCCGTGTGGCTTTCTTGCTTCTCGTTGCAATACAGCAACATCTACTCCCTCGATTATTCTAGCCAATTTCTGACGGATATCTTCATCAGACAATTCGTATAGCGCATTAATTTCTGCCTGTTCCACAGATATATTGGTAATTTTGTCATACCCTTTGAAGATTTGTGTCAAGCGAAATGGTATACCCTGATGATTTGAGGTTCGGTTTAATGCTTGAATAACCTCAGAGTCTCCCAATATTTCTTTCAAAAATAGGTTAAAGACAAATTCTTGCCATTTAGAGAGTTGTTGTTGAGCCTCTGCATCATTACTTGCCAGTTGATGCATTAACTCAAGCTTCGCTTCGCGGTCAGATGCGGACGCTATCATTTCGCGTTGTTCCGATGACCAACCTTGTTGGGGAATTAGTTTTGGAGGTGTAATAATCAACGCAGTGTTTGATTCTTCAAACAGCTCCCGTAGATAAATCTCGCCTAGATTCCCAACATTCTTGAAATGTACTGCATACCGTATCAATCCATTAGTCTCTTCCGCGACTTCGTATTCCAAATCCAACAATTGGAATTGCCCTAAATGCCACCTCACAGCAGCATTCATAACATCAAACCTAATAGGGAACTTCCCCGCCCATATCTCTCTGGGGCCAATCCGAACATTAAGCATCCCCATTGAACCAGGTAAAGAAATGTCAAAGTCTTGAGGATTTATCATTATTTGTGTTCCTAATTGACGTTGGAAGACTATCGCGAATGACTGGTGCCGATTATAACCGGCTGACCTACAAATAGCCTACACATAGTTTCTATACGAAAATGAAGGAGTAGATTTAATCCCACTCCTTCATTATAGCCAAATACCCCAAAATAGACTACTCCCCTACTTCAACGCCTCCTGTCCCGCGAACTTTCGGTACGGCGAGAGCACTTGCAACACCTCGCGGTCTTCCGGCGACAGCTCTTCCTGCGCGACCATCCGCGCCAGCAATTCGCCCAAACCCGGACCGAGCATGAAGCCCTGCCCGCACATGGCGATCGCCATCAGGTAGCCCCCCACCTCCCGCGCCCAACCGACCAGCGGCGAGCCGTCCGGCGACATCGGGTAGAGGCCACGCCAGGTGCGCCGCACACGAAGGTTCGCCAAGCGCGGGACCAAATCCACCACACGCGACGCGATCTGCGGCAGGAACACGCTCGTCTCGCGGCGGTCAAAGCCCACAATACTCGGACTTGGCGTGATGCAGAAAACAACTTGCCCATCCCGCAGTTGGAAGAAGTAGTAGTTCGCCGATCCCGGCGCAGGGCGGATGTCCACCAGCATCGGATCGAGGAAGTGCGCGACCGGTTCGGTGATCCCGGCCTCGTGCGAGTCGGGCTGCACGGGATGCTCCATGCCCACCAGACGCCCAATCGCCTGCGCCCACGGCCCGGCGGCGTTGACGACAACCGGTGCGAGGTAGATGTCCCGGTTTGTCCGCACGCCGCGTATCTGACGGCCTGTCATCGTGTCGTCGATCAAAATCTCCGTCACTGGCTCGTCGAAGTGGAAGAGCGCACCGGCTGCCTTCGCCGCATCGTAGAAAGCGTGCCCTGCCAGCAACGGAGAGCAATGCCCGTCGCGCGGCGAGAACGTCCCGCCGAGGAGACCTTCTTGGTTCACGTCGGGAACGATGCGCAAGAAATCATCGCGCTCGTACCAGTCGATGTCTAGACCGTAGGTGTGCTGTACCTTGAGCAAATCCTTGAGCGTCTGCGCCTCGCGCTCCCGGTAGGCGACGAAGGTGTAGCCCCCCGTCGTCCACTCGATGTTGTGGCCGTAGGTTTCCTCCCATGTCGAGAAGATGTCCAGGCTGCGCAGGCACAGGCGAATCTTCGCCGGGTCGGAGTGCGTGGCGCGCACCCCGCCAATCGCCGATTTGTTGGAGCCTTGCCCCTGGCTGGCGGCCCCGTCGAACACACGCACCTTCAATCCCGCCCGCGCCATCGCCAGCGCGGCAGGAACCCCCACGCTTCCTGCGCCGATGATGATGGCGTCGGCAGAGGGAGTAGGGAGTAGGGAGTAGGGAGTAAGGGATTCGTGATGCGTGATACGTGATTCGTAATTCGTATTTTGTAATTCGTAATTCGTGATTCGTGATTCGTTTTCCGCCGCAAAGACACCCAGCGGAACTTCGACGAAAAGGGGGCGCGGGACGTTGCAGGTGACGGCGTCGAGAGGGATACCTTCCTCGCGGAAGAGGCGCAGGATGAGCGCGCTGCACGTTTTGCCGCCGCAGGCCCCCATCCCGGCGCGGGTGACGGCCTTGATCTCGTTGATGTCGCGGTAGCCCTTGCGGATC
>JAFGSL010000609.1 GCA_016934645.1 Anaerolineae bacterium | reverse complement strand
TCGGGCGCTCAATTCGGCATTTCGATAACTGTTTTAGCAGAACTATACTACGCCGTATACGCCAGCCAACGACGCTCAGAGAACCTCAATCGCTTACAATCGTTGGTCGGAGCGTTGCTGCTGTGGCCTTTCGACGCATTGGCTGCGGAAGAGTTTGGGCGTATCCAGGCAGAACAGAAGGCTAGAGGACGGCCTATTCCTCCCTTGGATGCGCAGATTGCCGCTGTTGCGCGGGTCAATGATCTGATCCTGCTAACGGATGATCACCATTTGACCATGGTGGAAGGTATTCATGTTGAAAACTGGCGCGACTCGTGATAGACAACCCAATCAATTTTACGCATCATTCCAAAGATTCCATTGATATAGCAGAACTGGCAGCCTTCACCTACCGGGCGTACAGCCAGCTTCCCATCCCTTTTAAATACGGGGAAACTCAAGAGAAGATCGCCAACTTCTTGAGGAAGAATTGTCCTGATTTCATCGTGCAAGCTCGCGAAGCGGACGTGCTGCTGGGATGGGCCGGCGTCTTCAATTGGACGGACTCACAGGCCTACTTTCTCAGTTGGCATCCCCTGGTCCTCCCGCCAAACCCAGAAATCGCCCAACAGTTGGTCCGCGAGTGTATCCAGTACACCCTTGCTTCAGGCAGACAGCGGATGGAGGTCTTCCTGATGAACCTGACCGCCGAATACCGAGACTACGCGGCGCAGTGTGGCGCGATCTACCAGGCAGCCGGCATGGTTCCGGGGTACGAGTGGCGGTTTATGGAAGCGGACTTGCAGCAGCTCAATTTTTCACTCCGGGATGTGCCGGATACGATGATGCTCCGTTCGCTGACCGAAGTTTCCAATGACGAACTGTGGTCGAGTTATGATGCGGCCTTCTCCCACGGCAGCGACCGGCGCTACACCGAGCAATCGGAGGCCATACGGCGGGAGAGCTTCGAGGATTTCTTCTCCCGGAAAGCTCCCTATGATGCGGAGGCGTCGCTCGTTCTCTTTGACGGCGAAACCATCGTAAGCTTCGTCAAGATCGACATTGTCTCGGAAGGCACGTATGTCCACGGCATAGGCGTCATCCCCGAATACCGGAGACAGGGATTGGCCAAGTACGTGTTGGGAACCAGTCTGCGCAGAGCAGCAGCGAACGACCATAAGACGATGATCCTCGAGGTGGACAGCGAAAATCAGGCCGCGCTCGGACTCTATGAGAGTCTGGGATTCAAGACGGTCAAGGGGTCGGTGAGTTATATTTGGGAAAAGTAGCCGCGGTAATGGGTGAATCTGCGTTCATCCGCGTAAATCTGTGGCTCTATTTTGCGTTTGTATAGGTAAAAAAAGAGCATATAATCCATCTTTAGATTGCGCACACACCATTTGGAGTCCCTAAAAATATACCTTTCCGCACGTCATTCTGATGAGCGCAACGACGAAGAATCTCAAGCCGTGTCGGGTGTCGTATCATTGGACTGGAAACGCTAATGGATATTAGAGTGTCGCCCATCCGAATCCTCATTGCCGATGACCACCCGCTCTTTCGCGGCGGTCTGCGCCGGGTTTGCGAAGCGGAGGCAGGCCTTGAGCTGATAGGCGAAGCCGCCAACGGCCTCGAAGCAGTCGAGTTGGTCCGCGAGTTGCGCCCCGATGTGATCCTGATGGACATTGAGATGCCGATCTTGAATGGATTGCAAGCCACTCGTTTGATCCTTGAGGAAAACCTGGACGCGCGGGTGATTATGCTGACCATCCACCAGCAGAATGAGATCATATTCGAGGCTATCCTGGCCGGAGCGCGCGGCTATTTGCTCAAAGACATTGATGACCAATCATTGATTGAAGCAATGCGCGCTGTACACGGGGGCAACGTGCTGCTCAATGCTCGCGTGGCTACCATGTTGTTAGAAGCACACCGTCACACAACTCCAAGCGAGTCGACCAAACAAGAGCATAGAGAACACTTGAGTACAAACGAAATGATGGTATTGTGCCTGGCGGCCGAAGGAAAGGACAACAAGACCATTGCCAGGCAATTAAGTCTATCGGAAAGAACAATCAGCAACTGCTTACACGCCACTTACGGCAAACTCCTGGTCAATAGCCGCGTCCAAGCCGTCCTATACGCCCTGCGCAAGGGATGGGCCAGTTTAAACCCAGAAGGTTAGAAACCCCATACTTCACTTGCTACTTTTCCCCTGTACGTTTTCCTCTTTTCCTCATTTACAGCGCCAGGTGTAGGTGTTATTATTTATTTGTTGAATTGCTATTGGGCACAGCCCAAAGCTGATCGACACTCAAGCTGTAGAAGCAGAAATACCCCCCCCTTTGTTTATACACACATATCTAAACGACGAAAGGATGATCTGACATGAACAGACGGCGAATCTTTATTGGTGCACTCGTTTCAGTTTGTATGCTCATCATGGCAGCGGGCTTTAGCCAAGTTCAGGCGACTGGATTACCTCACATCACTGCCCCCGCAGCGCAACTGGACACACACGCTGCCACACAACGCAACACAAGTCCCTTGGCGCAAATCGGCACAGGCTTTACGTATCAGGGGCAACTGACGAGCAACGGTCAGTTCTTCAACGACACGTGTGATATGACCTTCCGCCTGTATGATGCCGTGACCGACGGCAACCAGGTAGGCAGCCCTATCGCCGCCAGCGTGCCCATCATCAACAGCTTGTTTACCGTTTATCTGGACTTCGGCAACGTCTTCACCAGCGACGCGCGCTGGTTAGCGATTGACGTCAAATGCACGGGCGATGCCGGCTATACAACCCTCACACCGCGCCAACCCATTAAGGCTGTGCCGGTGGCCATCACAGCCCTGAACAGTAGCGGAGGCGCGGACGGCTGGGCGTTGACCGGCAACGCCGGCATCGTCCCCGGTGTACACTTCTTGGGAACCACCGATGGAGTGAGCCTGACCCTGATGGTGAGCGGGACGACGGCCCTGCGCCTGGAGCCGCACAGCAGCGGCTATCCTAATGTCATCGGCGGGCACAGCAGCAACCTGGTGCGGGTAGCGGGTGGGTATTATGGTTCTACCATCGGTGGGGGCTCAAACAGCACCATCGCCGCCAGGTTTGCCACTATTGGTGGAGGATATGTGAATGTTGTCTCTAACACTTATGGCACTATTGCCGGAGGTAGCGGTAATGTTGTCAGCGCCATCTGGGGGGGCAACATCGGCGGAGGCAGTGACAATACCGCCGCCGGCGCTTACTATCCGGTCATTGGTGGTGGCCGTTACAATGTTACCTACGCTAACTATGCTACCGTCGCCGGAGGCAGGGGAAATGTCATTACCACAACCGGCCATTATGCCGCCATTGGTGGAGGAAATAGCAATATTGCCAGCAACTACTATACCACTGTTGGCGGGGGCTATTCCAATGAGGCTTCCGGCGGCTCCGCTACGGTCGCAGGAGGCTATAACAATACAGCCACTCAGGAATCCTCGACCGTCGGTGGGGGTGGGCATAACACAGCCAGTGGTATAGGCGCAACTGTAGGCGGCGGCGGCTGGAATGGTGCTGACCCAGGCGGGAATCAGGCGATTGGCAATGGTTCTACTATTGGTGGTGGCTATCTTAATACAACAAACAATTGGTATAGCACCATTAGTGGTGGAAGTGGCAATGAGGCTACTGGGGCGTGGTCTGCTATTCCTGGGGGGGAACTCAACACAGCCAGCGGCAGCTATAGTTTCGCTGCCGGACGGCGCGCTCAGGCTACCCACGCCGGCTCTTTTGTCTGGGCCGATAGCACAGACGCCGACTTCAGCTCGACGGCGACCAATCAATTCCTCGTGCGCGCCGGGAACGGGCTGGAAACGTATGCCGCCACCGCCACTGGTTATGCCGGGCGGTTTATCAATAGCACGGCTGGCGGGATGGGGTTGTATGTCGAAGCCGGTGATGACTATGCCGCCGACCTGGTGCTCGGCGGCAATGACAACGGCCGGATGTCTTCTAATCCGGCCTATGATGGCAGTGACTTGCAGTTTTTTACCAATGACGCTTTCGACATATATTTAAATGCTGATGAAGCTGGAGCTGACGCTGACAATGATTTTAATATCTACAATGGCATTGGCAACACGCTCATCTTCAACGTAGATGAAGGCGGCACAACCAGCGTAAAAGTATTGGCAATCCAAGGCGGCGCAGATTTAGCGGAACAGTTTGACATCAGCAGCACCGACGCCGAGATAGAGCCTGCACCCGGTATGGTGGTCTGCATTGACGCCGCCAATCCCGGCGCGTTAATTGTGTGTGATACTGCCTACGCTCGCACAGTGGCCGGGGCGGTCAGCGGGGCAGGTGGGTTGCAGCCGGGCATGGTGATGGGCCAAGCCGACACCATTGCTGCCGGCGATTATCCGGTCGCGCTCACCGGGCGCGTCTACGTGATGGTGGATGCCAGCTACGGCGCGGTCCAACCCGGCGACTTGCTGACCACGTCGGATACCCCCGGTCACGCGATGAAAGTCGGCGATTATGACCGGGCGCAAGGCGCTATCCTCGGCAAGGCAATGAGCAGTCTTGACGCGGGGACGGGGCTGGTGCTGGTGTTGGTGACGTTGCAGTAGAAGGGAGGTAATGATGGACATAAAAACCAGGTCATTACGGGCTGTCGTCATACTTTTTTTACTAATACCCTCAATACTCTTTACGAGTGGAGAGGCTAGAGTCGAGCATCAGATAGAACCCATCATCGCGCCAACCGAGTCTGTGCAGTCAGCATCAGGTTATGTGGTGGAATTAATAGCCGATCCTAATCCTAATAAGTTTTTTGTGCCACCTCCAGTCGTGCCGGTTCCTGAGGGCCCCCTTGCCCCCCAAACCGTAGCGATAACAGTGAACTATCGAACCCCAGCCAACCCTGGAACTTGTGATACTGACACATACGGCGCATTAGCCGACTGGTCTATAGATGCCAGGACTGCGTTCGAGTATGCCATAAATATTTGGGAATCGGTATTGAATGGTTCCAGAACCATTGTGATTGATGCTTGCTGGCACTCGGGTATGGAATATATTATATTGGGCAGTGCTGGCCCCTATGACAGTTATGCTAACTTTCCTAATGCACCGGAGACCGACATGTTTTATCCAGTTGCTCTTGCCAATGAACTGGCTGGGGCTGACCAGAATGGGGCAGATCCAGAGATACGGGCTCAGTTTAATAGCAACCGTGACTGGTATCTTGGCACTGACGGGGATACGCCGATCACACAACACGATTTCGTCAGTGTGGTTTTACACGAAATTGCTCATGGGTTAGGCTTTGTTGGCGGAATGGCAGTTAATACTGAAGAAAGCAAACCATGTGGCGGCACTACCGTAGGCTTAGGTTGTTGGGTGGATGATTATCCATTTATCTATGATGACTTTACCATGCACTATAAGTCTTCACCACTTCCAGGTTACTATTATCTGATAAATTATGATAACCCCTCAACGACCTTGGGTGATGCATTAACCAGCGATTCAGTCTATTTTGAAGCTGGCGACGACTACTTTCCCCTATATACGCCAAGCCAGTGGAATCAAGGTTCTAGCTATTCACACTTGGACGAGAGTTACAACAACACGATCAATGCGTTGATGACGTTTTCGATTTCAACAGGGGAAGCGATTCACCATCCTGGCCCAGTGACGTTGGACATCTTCCAGGCTATCGGGTGGCAAGTTATCAATCGTTCCTATGTGTATGTTGAAGCAGGGTTCACTGGCACGGAACTTGGCACCTCCACAAATCCATTTAATACCGTGATCGAAGGCGTTCATGCCGTACGCGATGGTGGTACTGTCTTTATCCGCGCCGGCAGTTATAACGAAACGATGACCATTAATCGCCCGATGACTCTAGACGGCGATGGGGCTGTTATCGGGCAATAGGCAGGTAAAAATGAAAAAGATATGGTTGATTTCAGGTTTACTGGTCTTGCTATTGGGGAGCATCTCCACTGTCGCGGCCCAAAGCGGCGGGTACGATCTGTCATGGCGCGTTATCGGTAGCGGCGGCGGCGCGAGCACCGGCGGCGTCTACGCCCTGTCGGGTACGGTCGGCCAGGCGGTGGTAGAGCGCAGCGGCGGCGGCCGCTATGCGCTCGCCAGCGGCTTTTGGGTAGACAGAGGCAGTTCTACTCCAGATTATGACCATTTTGTGTATTTGCCGGTCGTGCTAAGATAAACGGCCTCCGCTCCAATGGTTGATATTTAGAAGCCGAACGATATTCCCTAGCCCAGGCTTATGGGCCACTAAGCGCTGTCGTCGCCTGCACTTCATACACTGATCGCAGGCGAGGCAGCGCTTTTGCTTTGCGATGGAAAGATCACTGCTGCTCTCGGTAAATCAGGGGCCTATCATTCTCGCTTTGAGGGGATCGCCAGATCCCCGTTTGGCGTAAAAACCCTTTCCACGCGTGGATTTGGCAATCCACTTCGAGCAAAAACAGCAGCGTGGCGAGAATGATAAAGCTCTGCCGGGGAATATGGCTTGTGGAGATAAAGGGGATGCCATATAATCATTTTGAAGCACATCGATTCGGATTATTTCACAGAAGAATGAGTATGCAAACCCAAGACTTGGAAAAGCGACCGGCCCAACTCAAACGCGAAGTGCCGACGCGAGGCTTCGAGCGTCACCTGCTGATCGTGAACACCGCCGCCGAACTCCAATCACCCACCGTGAGGGATTACCGCTGCATTACGCGGACGCGGCGGAGGTGTTGTGGTTGATAGAAAGGCTGGCCGACAACGAATGAGGGAACGAATGAACGAATTTTCAGACGCAGACACCGGGGTTTTGAGAAAAACCCCGGTGTCTGTTTAGGAGCACAACTTTATCTGCGTCGCGCTCTCTGCGCCCTCTGCGTCTCTGCGGTGAAATGCTCAGTAGACTCAGATATGCGTATCCAACAGGTATTTCACAGCGATAACACTTCCCAAACGTCGGAATCTTCCACCGGAGAAATAATATCCCCCGTGATTTTACCCGTGCCACGCATACTACCGAGCCATGACGTTGGTTCAGAATCGGAAAATGGGACAATTTTCACCAGTAATTTTCCTTTATCGCTGATCAACACCGGCTGATGGGAATGAATGACCGTGTTGATAATACTGAGAATGTCCTTTTGCACATGGGCAAGTTGTATTTCTTCCATTGGATGCCCCCTCTCTCTTATTTCACCATAGTATGGCATTTTTCTCCGAAAGTCAATCCATTTCATCCGTTTGGTACCATCACAATAAAAAGGGGAAAAGTGGGGGTTTGGGGGCGGGCTGCGCCCGCCCCCAAACCCCCACCCCCAGATTTTCGAGAAGATACCGTTTATTCGTACTCCCATTCGTGGTCGGCAAGCCCTATACCGGAACCGTTACGATTGTTCTTTGCGCCTACCGGTTTTGGCATTTGTGAGAACTGGGATACACTAGCCCTAAATCCGTTAAGGGAGGGGCAGTATGCAAACTGAACTCACAAAACCCGGTCCGCTGCTAGACCCGCAAGGCCACCTGGCGCAGGTCGGATGGGCGCGCCAGCCCCAGTTGGAGTGCAATCTCGAAAACGCGCACTTCTACGCTTTGCGCTTCTTGCAGCGATTCCGCATCAAACGCTGGGACTATTACGCAATTTTCACCCCGCAGCGCTTCTTCTCGGCCACAATCGCGGACCTCGGTTACGCCGGCAACGTTTTTGTCTACACGCTAGACTTCGCCAGCGGTGATCTGCACGAAGAGGGGCTGGTCATCCCCCTGGGCAAGGGCATCTACTTGCCGCGCGGCAGCAATGCGGGCGAGACGACCTTCACCGGCAAACAAGCGACGCTGCGCTTTGCGGCGGAAGGCACGGAACGGCGCGTCTTCGTCGATTGGCCCGGCTACAACGAGGGGCGCGGCATCCACGCAGAGATTGCGCTGGCTTGCCCGCCGGATCACGAATCGATGACGATCGTCATCCCGATTGGCGAGAAGCGTTTCTACTACAATCGCAAGATCAACTGTATGCCCGCGCAAGGTCACATCCGCTACGGAGAGCACCACGAAGACCTCGCCCCCGACCAATGCCTGGGATCGCTGGATTGGGGACGCGGGGTGTGGGAGTACCAGAGCTTCTGGAACTGGGCCAGCGCGTCGGCCTACCTGCCGGATGGACGCACGATCGGCCTCAACCTGGGATGCGGCTTCGGCGACCTGAGCCGGGCGACCGAGAACTGCGTCATCCTGGACGGGCGCATCCACAAGCTAGATCAAGTCCGTTTCGACTACCAGTCCGGCGACTACATGCGCCCGTGGCATTTCACCGACAACGAGGGCCGCCTGGATTTGACGTTCACGCCGTTCAAGGACCGGTTCGCCGCCACCAAGTTAGGCATCATCGACAGCGAAGTCCACCAGATGTTTGGCCGCTACACCGGTCACGCCCGGCTCGATGACGGGCAAACGGTGGAACTGCGCGACATCATCGGCTTTGCCGAGGAACATCATGCCCGCTGGTGAAGCGACGATCCTGTTCACCGCCGGCCCGTCTTCGGCCAAGATTGCGCTGGAAGAAATCCGCGCCATCGATCCAGACGCGCAGTTGCGGCGCTGGCTCGAACCCGGCGTGGGTTGGGCCGAGCTAACGCTATCCTGGGATGCCTTCGCCGCCCGCCTGCGGGAACAGCCGCCGGTCTTCTGCCGTCACGTCTGCCCGGTGCAAATGACTATCCCGCTGAGGCAAGACGCGAGCGACCTGGATGCGCTCGTGGAAGCAAGTCGCCAACTCTTTCCACGCCTGAACATAACCCAGACCTTCTCGGTACAGACGCGGCTGATAGACAAGGAATGGCCCTACGCGCGCTACGACGTCAACACGCGCCTGGCGGATGCGCTGGCCGCCCAGGGCCTTGCACTGGACGTCCGCCAGCCGGCACAAGTCCTCTCCGTAGCGCTGACGCCCAAAACAGGCTATCTCGGCGTCTCGCGCGCAGCGGACAATTTGAGCGATTGGGCGGGCGGCGAGCGGCGCTTCAAAACGGAGCCGGAGCAGATCAGCCGGGCGGAATTCAAGCTGTTGGAGGCGATGGAAACGTTCGGCCTGTCGTGGCCTGACGCAGGCAGCGCCCTCGATCTCGGCGCAGCGCCCGGCGGGTGGACGCGCATCGCGCGGCTCAACGGGCTACAGGTGACCGCCATCGATCCCGCCGACCTGGCCCCATCCCTCGCCGCCGACCCCGGCGTGCGTCACCTGCGGCACACGGCGCAGCGCTACCTGCCGGAGACGGACGCAACGTTCGACGTCATCCTCAACGATATGCGGATGGACGCCCACGACTCGGCGCACCTGATGCTCAGGTCGCGCCGCAACCTGAAACCCGGCGGCTGGGCTTTGATGACGCTCAAGCTGCCGAAGAGCCACGCCGAAAGAGTTGCCACGTCGGCGCTCGCCCTGCTGCGCGAACGGTACACGCTCATCGGCGCCCGCCAGTTGTTCCACAACCGCAACGAGATCACGGTCGCTGTCAGGTAGACGGTAGACAGTAGACGGTAGACGGGGAAGGAAAATTCGTGCGGATTCGTGAAGATTCGTGGTTAACTTATAAGGAGACACTATGAGACATCAAGATGGATTTTTCAAAGGGGTACGGGAGAGCAACATCTACTATCAGGTTTGGCTGCCGGAGGCGGACGTCAAGGCTGTGCTGTTGGTCGTCCACGGGCTGGCGGAGCACAGCGGGCGGTACATGAACGTGGTCAACCACTTCGTGCCGCTAGAATATGCCGTCTACGGCCTCGATCACATCGGGCATGGCAAATCCGAGGGGACGCACGTCCACGTGGAACGCTTCACCGACTACACGGTCACGCTCAAGCTCTACTTCGACCTGATCCGCCTGGAGCATCCCGACACGCCGATCTTCCTGGTCGGGCACAGTCTGGGGGCGCTGATCGGCGCGGCGTATCTGCTCGAACACCAGGATGAACTGGCCGGCGCGGTGCTCTCCGGGATATTGGTCAAAGTGCCGGATAATACACCGCCCGCGATTGTTTTCGTGGGAAAGATCCTTTCGACGTTGCTGCCCAAAGCGGGGCTGTTGGGCGTGAATGCCGAAGGCGTGAGCCGCGATCCCGCCGTTGTCCAGGCATACATTAACGATCCGTTGGTCTACAGGGGCAAAGCCACGGCCCGACTCGCCGCCGAAATGCTCTCTACGATGCAGCGTGTCACAGCTGAAGCCGCCACAATCACCCTGCCGCTCCTCATCGTGCAGGGCAGCGAGGATAAGTTGGTCGATCCGGCAGGCGCGCAACTGTTGTACGATGCCGTGCGTTCGACCGACAAAACCCTCAAAGTCTACGAGGGCTTCTATCACGAAGTTTTCAACGAGCCGGAGCACGAGCAGGTGCTGGGTGACGTGGAGGCGTGGTTGGCGGCGCACCTGCCCCGCTGACACCGGCCTGTCTTTCAAGAAACTTGTTGAAAAGTCCAAAAATTTGACAATTCGCAAAAATCTCTTAGTATAATTCATGCAACTTCGTCAAAATCCATTAAATTTCACAAAAGTATCATCTCAATAAAAGATAAGCAAAAGTGGGGGTTTAGGACGGGCTGCGCCTGTGCCCAAACCACCACCCCTAGATTTTTGAGAAGATACCACAAAGAGGCGTTTGTGTGACCACGTACGAACGTCGCCAATCTCTGTTAGAATACCTGCGCAAGCAGCCCGGACTGCGCGTCCCTGAACTGGCAGCGGCGTTGGAGGTGTCAGAAGGCACCATCCGCAACGATCTCAACGCACTGGAGCAACAAGGGCGGCTGATGCGGGTCCACGGCGGGGCGGTTTTGAACGAACCGACCTCGCTGCAAAACACCTCATTTCGACAGCGTTTTCAAAAGAACAGCGCGGCCAAGTTTACGATTGCGCACGAAGCGGCGACCCTGGTTGAGGATGGCGATTCGCTTTTACTCGACGCAAGCAGCACCGTGTACTATCTGGCCCGCGCGCTCGCCGGACGGCAACGGCTGCGCATTATCACCAACGGGTTCGACACTGCGCGGGAACTGGCGCAGAACTTTTCCAACACCGTGATTTTTCTTGGCGGCGAGGTCAACCACGATTACTCGTCTGTGACCGGACTGCTCAGTGAACGGGTCATTGAGGAACTACACGTTCAGAAGGTGTTCCTCTCGTGCAGTGGATTCAGTCTTGAACGAGGAATGACCGACGAACACATGGCCGAAGCGCATCTCAAACGTAAAGTGATCGGGTCGGGGCAGCAGTTATTTGCCCTGATCGATTCCTCCAAGTTTGGCAAAGAGGACTTCACCCCCTTTGCGAATCTGTCACAGATTACTCGCTTGTTCACCGACGCTGGCATCAGCGCAGCGTGGCAGGCCCGGCTTCAAGAAGCCGGTATTCCTCTCGTGATTTGTAAGAACGATGACTGACTATTGCCTTGAGCTAAAAGATATCACCAAACGCTTTTCCACCGTGGAAGTCTTACACGGCGTATCGTTTAACCTGCGGCCTGGGGAAGTTCACGCGCTGCTCGGTGAGAACGGCGCGGGCAAGTCCACCCTGGTGAAAGTCGTCACGGGCGTCCACCAACCGGATGGTGGCGAGATCTACCTAAATGGGGAGCAGGTGCATTTCAACGACCCACGCGAGTCGCGCGAGGCCGGGATCGCGGCGATTTACCAGGAACTCAGCCTGTTCCCCGACTTGGACGTGGCCGAGAACATCTTCGTGGGCCGGCAGCCCACGCGGCAAGTCTGCTTGCCGTTGCGCGGTGGCCTCATTCACTGGCGCAAGCTCTACAACGAGGCCGGCAAGCTCCTCGACTCGCTGGGAGTGCAGCTAGATTTGAAGCAGAAAGCCCGCAATCTGAGCATCGCCCAACAGCAGATGATCGAGATCGCGCGGGCCTTTTCGCTGCACGCGCGCATCCTGATTATGGACGAGCCGACCTCATCGCTGACACTCAACGAGGTAGCGGATCTATTCCGCCTGGTGCGGCGGCTGCGCGACGAAGGCACGGCGATTATCTTCATCTCCCACCGGCTCGAAGAATTGTTCGAGTTGGCCGACCGCGTCACCGTGTTGCGGGATGGCTCCTACGTGGATACCTGCACGCTGTCCGAAGTAACTCGCGACGATCTGATTCGCCTGATGGTGGGGCGGACGATCTCCAATCTATTCCCCAAGCAAGACGTGGTTGCCGGCGATATGGCGCTCAAGGTAGAAAATCTATCGCAGCTTGGCGTCTTCGAGAACATCAGCTTCGAGCTACGGCAGGGCGAAATCCTAGGGATGGCTGGGCTGGTCGGCGCGGGGCGCACAGACGTAGCGCGTGCCATCTTCGGCGTGACGCCGCACACCTCAGGCACCATCCAGGTAGCTGGGCAGACGGTGCAGATCAACTCGCCACAGGAAGCGATCCGCCTGGGGTTGGCCTACGTCCCCGAAGACCGCCAGATACACGGGCTGATCCCGCCGATGTCGATCACATCCAACCTCAGCCTAGTGGTGCTGGGGCAATGCGCCCGACATGGTTGGTTGCAAGACGAGGTCGAGCGTGACAGGGCATTCAGCGCAGCCCGGCAGATGGAAGTGCGTGCAAGTCATATCTGGCAAAAAGCACGTGAACTCTCGGGCGGCAACCAGCAGAAGGTAGTGCTGGCGAAATGGCTGGAGACCAAACCGCGCATCCTGATCCTCGATGAGCCGACGCGCGGCATTGACGTGGGCACGAAAGCCGCCGTCCACGCCCTGATGAGCAAACTAGCTTCTGAGGGCATGGCGATCTTGATGATTTCGTCGGAGTTGCCCGAAGTGCTAGGGATGAGTGACCGGATTCTGGTGATGCGTGAAGGACACATGACCGCTCATTTCACCCGCACAGAGGCCACCCAGGAAAAGATCCTCTCCGCCGCCACGCAATCTGTAAGTGCAGGAGATATGCAATGAACGCGCAGAACGTCCCGACTTCCCGCTCTAACCACCTTCGGGCTATCACCCGCTTTCGCGAAGCCGGGATTAGCGTATTTATTCTGATCCTGGGCGTCATCGTGGCATTGCGCGCCCCGGCGTTTTTGACTCTGGAAAACTTCAAGGATATCTTGTTGAACATCTCCATCCTTTCCATCGTGGCACTGGTGCAGGCGATGGTCATCATCACACGCGGCATTGACCTGTCGGTCAGCTCGACAATCGGGCTGGTCGCGATGATGGTCGCATTTGTAATGAAGCAGGCGCCTGAGTTTCCGGTGTTTGCAGCGGTGCTACTCGGTATGGCGCTTGGAGCCGCACTTGGCGCGCTCAACGGGACAGTCATCAGCTATGGCAAGGTCCCGCCGATCATCGCTACACTCGGCACGTTGAGCATCTATCGTGGCATGGTCTTTTTCTACAGTCAAGGGACGTGGATCAACTCTTTTGAGCTGCCGAAGAGCTTCAAGATGCTCTCAAAAGGGACAGCGTTGGGCCTGCCGAATATGGTTGTCATTGCCATAATTTTCGCGGTGGCCGTGTACTTCTTCCTCAACTACACCCGTACCGGACGCGACATATACGCAGTGGGCAGCAACCTGGAAGCCGCACAGGTAACCGGGATTCGCCACCAGCGGATCATCTTTTTGGTGTACCTGCTCAGTGGCTTGGCCTCCGGACTGGCGGGGGTGCTGTGGGCCTCGCGCTTCGAATCGGCGCAGACGAACACGGCACTTGGTTTCGAGTTGCAGACGGTGGCGGCGGCGGTGGTGGGCGGCGTCAGTACCAGTGGTGGTGTAGGAACAGTGCCCGGCGTGTTATTGGGCGCACTCCTACTAGGCTTAATCGAGAACGCGCTGCCACTGGTGCGCATCTCCCCGTTCTGGCAACTCGCTCTGCAGGGCCTGCTTATCCTGATCGCCATCGTAACCGACAGCCTGATCTTGCGGAGTACGCAGAGGAATAACCAAAGATGACGTTACCGACTTCTCCTGATACAGACACTTCATCCAAGACGTTGATTAACGCCGTTGCACCTCCCCGGACGTTCCTGGCGCGTTTCCAGCGCTGGGAATGGATGCTGGTGGGACTAATCCTCATCGTCGTAGCACTCAACAGTGTACTTTCACCCTACTTCCTGGACGCGCATAACCTTTCACGCACCTCGTCGGACTTCATGGAAATGGGGATCATGATGCTGGCGATGGTCTTTATCATCATCACCGGCGGCATTGACCTATCAGTTGCATCCAATCTGGGGATGTGCGCCTCGTTTTTGGGTTGGCTGTTTATGGCCGGTGTCAATATCTGGATCGCGGCGCTGGCAGCGCTGGCATTGGGGACGCTGGCTGGCTTCTTCAATGGGACGTTGGTGGCGCGGATGAAGCTACCGCCGTTGGTTGTGACACTGGGAACGTATGCTTTCTATCGCGGCGTAGCCTACGTGCTACTCGGCGATCAGGCAGCGCGTGGCTACCCGGAAGCTTTCACCTACATCGGCCAAGGCAAGCTTCCTGGGACACTGATTCCCTTTTCGGTCGCACTGTTCGCTGTGTTGGCGATCCTCTTTGGACTCGTGCTGCACAGAACCACATTTGGGCGTTATCTGTTTGCGATTGGAAATAACGAGGACGCTGCCGTCTATTCTGGCGTACCGGTCGCCCGGATCAAGGTCACCATCTTCACCGTCTCCGGTTTTATGGCCGCGCTGGCCGGGCTGGTACTCGCGGCGCGCTTTGGCAGCACCCGGCCCGACATCGGTAACGGGCTGGAACTGTCGGTCATCACGGCGGCAGTGCTCGGCGGCGTGGACATCAACGGCGGTGCAGGGACGATGGGCGGCGCGGTGCTCTCGCTATTCCTGATCGGCCTGCTGCGCTTTGGGATGGGGCTGCTCAATATCCAGGGGCAGGTGCAGGGTATCGTCATCGGCCTGCTGCTGATTCTGTCCATTCTGCTGCCGAACATCGCCCGCACGTTCTCCGGCAGCGGGCAGAAACTCCAGAGACAGTCGCTCTGGACGATCATCGCCTTTGTCGTGATCTTCGCAGCTTTCGTCATCTTCTTCTTCTGGTCGCGCGAAGCGGTGTTGATCAAATAGAATCATGATTCGTAACCCAGTTTCAATCAACTACGGGCCTGATGCTCGTAGAAAAATTTCAGTCCATTTCACACAGGAGGAAACTATGAAACACCGTACGTTGTACTTTGTGTTGGCTCTGGCCATGATGCTCAGCCTTGTGCTGAACGGGTGTGGGAAGAAGGATACCGGCCCACTAACCTTTGTTCTGGTGCCCAAGAACCTCGGCAACCCGTACTTCGATACAGCGAACAACGGGGCACAGGAGGCTGCTGGGGAATTGGGCGTGACAGTCACGTATCAAGGCCCGGCTTCCGCCGACGCGACGCAGCAGATCCAGCTTATCAATTCACTAATCGCGCAGAAGGTGAGCGGTCTGGCGATCTCGGCGGATGACTCGGATGCGCTCGTGCCGACCGGCAAAGAGGCTATGGACGCTGGCATCCCCGTTGTCTCATTCGACTCTGCCATTGGCATCGGGGGACGTGTGCTGCACGTCAACCAGGCAGTGCTGCACGACATCGGCGCCATTGAAATCCAGATGGCGCTCGACCTCACTGGCCCTGAAGGCGGCCAAATCGCCATCTTGAGCGCCACCTCCACCGCTCCGAACCAGAACGCCTGGATCGAGGTGATGAAGGAAGAGCTGACAAAGCCGGAGTACGCGAAGCTGGAACTGGTGGATGTGGTTTACGGCGACGACGATGACACCAAGAGCTACAACGAGGCGCAGGCGCTCTTCAAGAAGTACCCCGAC
>JAFGSL010000608.1 GCA_016934645.1 Anaerolineae bacterium | reverse complement strand
GATGGCTTCGAGCCGAACTTCGGCAATGGCGAGGCTGCCGTCGCGTTGGCAGAAATGATCCGCGACCGCGAGGGTATCGGCGACTTGTTGTCCGAGGGGACGCGTATCGCCAGCCAGCGCACCGATGCAGACCGCGGTACGGAGTCGTACAAGTGGGCGATGAACATCAAGGGTTTGGAAAATCCTGGCTACGACGCGCGGGGTCTCAAGACCTTTGCTGTTGGGCTGGCAGCGGGAACGCGCGGTGGCTGTCACAACCGTTCGGCGGCTTACGACCCCGATATTCAGGGCGAGGTGGATCGCTTCAGCGTGGATGAGACGCGCGGTCGGTTAGCTGCCAGCACCGAGGAGTACGCCGCCGTCTACGACACGCTGCCGCTGTGCAAATTCATCCGGCGTTGCTTCACCGGTAAAGCCGACCGTGCCGGTGCATGGCCGGCCATCGCGGCGCTCATCAATGCCACCACCGGCTGGAATTTCGACTACGACGCCGTGGACCTTATCGGTGTGCGGGCGCATACTATCAAGAAAGCGTTCAACATCCGCGAGGGCTGGACGCGTGCAGACGATCATTTGCCCTACCGCTGGCATCACGATCCGCTCAAGGAAGGCGCTTCCGCCGGATACGTCGTCACTGAAGAGGAACTGGAATACCTCAAAGACCTCTACTACGAAGCCAAAGGCTGGACACCGGAGGGCCTGATCCCCAAAGCAAAGCTGATCGAGCTGGGGATGGAGGACGTGGCGGAGGAAATCGGCGTGTAAAAATTACGAATCGCGAATTACGAGTTGCGTGACTGCGTGTCCGTAATTCGTAATTCGTAATTCGCAATTCACTTTTCGCTATTCGTAATTCAAGGAGAATAGTATGGTAACTTCAACATCCAAATATGCCTACATTGCGTGTGATGCAACGAAATGTATCGGGTGCCAGTTGTGCGAGTACATCTGCTCCTATACCAAAACCGGTGAGTACAACACCTATCGCAGTCGCATCCGTACCGTGCGCGTGGACGAAATTTTGATAACGGCGGTGGCTTGCCGCACGTGTGAGGATGCGCCCTGTGTCATCGCCTGTACACGCGACGCGCTGACGCAGGACCCAGAGACTGGCCTCATCAACGTGGACGCGGAGCGCTGCGATGGCTGTGCCTGGTGTATTGAAGCATGCGACTTTGGCGCAATCTCCATCAACCCGACGACTAAGATGGCCGAGGTTTGCGATCAATGCCAGGACGAGGAAGATGGTCCGCAGTGCGTGAAGTGGTGTCCGAAGGACGCGCTCGAATTGACGACACCCGACCAACGCGCGCAAAAGGCGCGCCATAAGCTCATTCACGAAGAGGTACACGGGCCACGATAAGGGAGCTTTATGACCGAAAACGACAACAACAACGAAGAACTGCGCATCGGCGTTTACATCTGTCACTGCGGGTCGAATATCGCCAGTACGGTGACGGTGCCGGATGTGGTGGAATACGCCGCGACGCTGCCCAACGTGGTGGTGGCGAAGGAGCACAAGTATATGTGCTCCGATCCTGGTCAGAGCATGATCAAGCAGGACATCCGGCAGTACAAGCTGAATCGCCTGGTAGTGGGGGCGTGTACGGTATCGATGCACGAGCCAACCTTCCGGGCGGTGCTTGCCGATGAGGGTGTCAATCCTTTTTTCTTTGAGATGGCGAACATCCGTGAGCATTCCTCGTGGGTCCACACCCACGAGAAGCCGGCGGCGACGCTCAAGGCGAAGGAAATTGTCTCGTCGGCAGTGGCGAAGGTCAGTTTTGTGCGTCCGTTAGATATGTTCGAAGTCCCGGTGACACGTAAAGCTCTGGTGATTGGCGGTGGTATCGCCGGAATCAGCGCGGCGCTGGACCTGGCCGATATGCACATTCCCACCTATCTGGTAGACAAATCTTCCTCCATTGGCGGGCGGATGGCGCAACTGGACAAAACTTTCCCGACGATGGACTGCTCGATCTGCATCGAAGCGCCGAAGATGGTAGATGTGGGCAAAAGCAAGTACATCAACCTGATGACCTATTCTGAAGTTAAAGAGGTTGAGGGCTACATCGGCAACTTCAAGGTCAAGGTGGAGCGCAAGCCACGTTACGTGCTCGAAGATCGCTGCACCGGCTGCGGCCTCTGCTCCGACGTTTGCCCCATTTCGGTGCCCAATTTTGAGTTCGAAGAGGGCCTGGGGCCACGCAAGGCCATCTATGTGCCGCTCGTGCAAGCCGTTCCGGCCATTTTCACGATTGACATGGACGCCTGTATTGAGTGTTTCAAGTGCGTCGAGGCGTGCGGCAGTTTGCAGGCTATCAGCTTTTTCGATGAACCGAAAATCGAGACGCTGGATGTTGGCACGATCATCGTGGCGACGGGCCTGGATATGTGGGACCCCACGCCGTTGGAAGAGTACGGCTTCGGCCTTTTCGACAACGTTTCGACGATGATGGAAATCGAGCGCTTGCACTGCGCCGGTGGCCCAACGGTGGGCGAATTTGTTCGCCCCTCCGACGGTAAAACGCCTCAAACACTTGGTTTGATTCAGTGCGTCGGCTCGCGCGACAAGCGTTACAATGAGTATTGTTCCGGTTTCTGCTGCATGTACACCATCAAGAACGCGCTTTTGCTCAAGTGGCTCTACCCGGAAATCGACATCACCATCTTCCGCATTGACATCCGCACGCCGGGCAAGACCTACGAGGAATTTTACGAACGCGCGCGGCAGGCGGGCATCCATTTCGTACAGGGACGGCCCGCCGAAATCCGTGAGGATCCGGTGACGAAAAACCTTTTCGTGCAGACCTACAACGCAGGATTGGACCGGCAGATGGAGTACGAGTTCGAGATGGTGGGGCTGGCGACGGCGGCAATCCCGTCGGAAGGCGTGACCGATCTGGCGCGCGCGCTTACCGTCCCGCTGGACACACACGGTTGGTTCCTGGAATCGCATCCCAAGCTCAAGCCGATTGACTCGTCCACCGAAGGCGTCTACCTGGCCGGGTCGGCGCAGGGACCGAAGGACATCCCGCAGAGTGTGGCGCAGGGGAGTGCGGCCGCTGGTCGCGCCGCGCGCGTGCTCAACGCCGGGAAATGGGAGATCGACCCTATTGTCGCCTACGTGGATCCGACGCGCTGCCTCAATGCCAATCCCAAAGGCAAATGTACGCAGTGCGCGCAGGCGTGCCCGTATGGGGCCGTGATCAACAATCCTGGTACGGGCCAGCCGAGCCAGATCATCCCGGCAAAGTGTCATGGGTGCGGAACATGTGTGGCCGAATGTCCGGCTAATGCCATCACGCAGTGGCACTTCACCGATGGGCAAATCCTGGCGCAGGTTCACGCGTTGCTCGCCGACAAGCCTGAAGAGAAGGTGCTGGCCTTCACCTGCCGTTGGTGCAGTGGCCTGGGCGCCGACAATGCCGGTGTGAGCCACTTCCAGTATCCGGCCAACACTCGCAACATCATGGTGATGTGCTCCGGGCGTATCGATCCGGACTTCGTGATGGAGGCGTTCAAGCTTGGGGCGGGGGCGGTGCTGGTCTCGGGATGTCACGTGCAGGACTGTCACTACATTACCGGGCGGCAAAAGGCCGACGTACGCATGGAGCGGCTGCGGAAGCAGTTGGAGCGTATGGGAATGACGCCAGAGCGCTTCCGTACCGAGGAGGTTTCCGCCACCGAGGGCGCGAAGTGGGCGCGTATTATGACCGAGATGAGCGAGGTGATCACCGGTTTGGGGCCTGAGGGCGTGCATGCTGAGAACGAAAAGATGCTGCCGCAACTGGAGCGCCAACTCCGGCGTGTCCGTGAAGGCGCGGATGCCGCGCGCGTGCTCGATATCTTCGAAGCGCGTCTGCGAGGTGTCAAAACCGAAATCCAACAGGCGTATGAACGGGGGGAGAAATAATGACTTCTGAAATGCATCCTTTTCTCACTGAAGTGTTAGCCTTACGCGGCGGCCAAGACGTGCTGGAATGTTATCAATGCGGTACGTGTTCCGCCTCGTGCCCCGCGCTGCCGGATATGGTCCACGGGCCACGCCGTATTATGTACATGATCCAAAACGCGATGGAGGAGGAAGTCCTCTCCAGCCCGGACATCTGGCGCTGTGTCTCGTGCTATTCCTGTATGAATCGCTGCCCGCGCGGTATCGAAATTACTGTTTTGTTCTCCGAACTGCGCCGGCTTGCTATCCAAAAAGGCTATGTGAAGGACAAAGAGGCGCAATTTGGCCAGGTGTTCACTGTGACACTGGCGCAGCACGGGCGGATGTTCGAACCGGAGCTACTGACGCGCTATTACCTGCGCACATTTGATGTGAAAGGTATGCTGGGGATGGTCGGCCCGGGTCTGAAGATGCTGTTAAAGCGTAAAGTGGCTTTCACGCCTACGAACATCGCCGCATCCCAGAAACTACGGGACACCGGCGTTATACCGCCGGTTGAGGCTGATCCTCGCAGGAAATTTGACGACCGCGTGATTGCTATCATGATTGCGGTTCTGGGCGTTTTCGCCAGCATCGGCAAGTTGTTCTCGGGTGGCAAGAAGGAGGTGCTCCATGGCTAAAGCTTACG
This sequence comes from Anaerolineae bacterium, assembly GCA_016934645.1. The sequence continues at coordinate 3,600 of JAFGSL010000608.1, read as the reverse complement.
CATACTATCCCGGATGCAGCCTGGAATCCACCGCAAAAGAATACGATATGTCTGTGCGTGTCGTCTTTGCCGCATTGGATATCGAACTGCACGAACTGGAGGGGTGGACGTGCTGCGGCGCGACCCATTCCGCTATTTACAACAGCGACTCGCGTTTCCTGCTCTCGCTGCGTAACTTGGCGCTGGCGGAAGCACAGGGCTATGACGCTGTCGTCGCGCCGTGCAGCGCGTGTTACAAGAACCTGCGCCGTGCGGCCAAGCTCGCTGAAGCTGACAAGACAATCTGCACCCGTGTGAATAACGAACTGGAAGAGGCTTTCAGTTGTTCGGGCAAAGTCGAAGTGCTGCATCCACTGTATCTCATTCTGCGGGACTACGGCCTGGATGCTCTGGAGAAGCGTGTGGTGCGCCCGTTGACCGGTCTGAAAGTCGCCAGCTATTACGGCTGTATGCTCACCCGTCCGTCGGATGAGTTCGATAGCGCAGAACGACCCATTGGGCTGGATCGCTTGGTCAAAGCGCTGGGCGCCGAACCGGTAGATTATGACTACAAGGCTAAGTGCTGCGGCGGTGCGATGGCGCTTTCGCATGGGGGAACGACCGCACGTATGGCGGGCGATGTGCTGGCGTCAGCCAAGGGGCGTGGTGCGGAAGCGGTTACTCTGGCATGCCCGATGTGCCACATGGCACTCGACCTGTACCAATCGAAGGCTGAGAAAGTTGTGCGGCGTGCTCTCGACTTGCCGGTGGTGTTCTTCACGCAACTGATGGGGCTGGCGCTTGGCCTGGATCCCTCACAGTTGGGTTTGCAACGCCACATTGTTCCGACGACAAGTGTCGTCACGCGAATCAGGGCGTAGGGATTTATCGACTCTTGGATTAACGACGACCGGACTATTCCAAAGGAGACAGAGTGTGAAACGTGGAACTACTTTGAAACAGCGCACTGAAACATCGCTCACGCTGGAGCGGAAGATGGTTACGCACCATGACGTCTTGACCTGGGATTTAGACCGCTGTGTGGGTTGCCAGATTGGACCTAAGGTGTGCCCGAAGGAAGCCATCAGCCACATTGATGGCGTGGTTGAGAATGGGCATATGGTAACAAAGCTGCTGGTGGATGTCGATCCTGACAAGTGCGTCTTCTGTGGGATGTGTGTGGAAATGTGCCCGATGCGTGCGATTACGCTAACGCTCAATGGTGAGCCATACAATCCCGTCATTGAGCATGAAGCGTTCCCTAAGCTGATGAAGTCCACCAAGTTCAACAAGGATGCGTTCGACTTCAGCCTGAAGGACTTCGTCATCGAGAACTGCTCTGCGGACGTCATCAGCTACGATGCGGAACACGACACGATGAAAGTGGATCAGGAGCACTGTATTCGCTGCCGTCAGTGTGAGGTTGCCAGTAACGGCGCTTTCGAAGTGAATCAACCTTGGCAGGGCACAGTGCTGCTGCGCCGGGAGTTGTGCGTCGAGGGCTGTTTTGCCTGTGCCGATGTCTGCCCGACGCGTGCGCTGCATATCAACGAAGATGGTGAATTGGTGCATGCGGACTACTTCTGTATCAAGTGCGGCGCGTGTATGCAAATCTGTCCGGTCAAGGCAGAATGGGAAGACTATGAGGTGCATTTCGAGTCTCAGGGCGTCATTTACACGCGGACACATCAGCGGATGACAAATGCTGACGAACTACCGGTGCTTGTGGAGCGGTGGCGCGTGCGCCATACGCCCGTCGAGAGCGCCTCTTGGCTCGAGGCTCTGGCGAAGCTCGCTGATGAAAAGGCCAGCCAGGTCGAAATCGACCGCAAGCGCGCCGTACGTCGTCGAGACTTAATCCTTGCGTTGAAGGGTGGCAAGTCACGCGTCAAGGAACTTGAGTAGGTCTTGGCAATCGATCTTTGCCGCGCCCCGCACACGTCATCGCGGGGCGCGGTGGTTTAGACTCGAGGTGGGCTTTTAGGAGGGAATGGAAATGCCGCTTCGTCAGTTGATGATGGCTGTGCCGGGTGTGCTGGAAACTAATGGTAGTGCGACGCCGGGTGATACACCAATTGTGGGGATCACCGACGATTCCCGGCAGGTTCAGCCCGGCTTTCTGTTTGTTGCGGTGCGTGGCGTGCATGTGGACGGTCACCGTTTCATTCCAGCGGCTGTCGCTGCCGGTGCGGCTGCCATTGTCGGTGAAGAACCTGCCGTTGCCTTGAATCTGCCATCTGGTTTGCCCTATCTGCGCGTGACTGATGCCCGCCTAGCATTGGGATGGCTGCACGCGACCTGGCACGGTTTTCCCTCGCGTCACCTGGCGCTGACTGGCGTCACTGGCACCGACGGCAAGACAACGACGACCAACCTCCTTTACGCGATCCTGCACGCTGCCGGACATGAGACGGGTATGATCAGCACAGTCAACGCGCGGATCGGCGCACTGAATCTAGATACGGGCCTGCACACCACTACACCGCACCCCGCCGACGTGCAGCGTTATCTAGCCGACATGGTCGCGGCGGGCGCGACGCACGCTGTCTTGGAGACGACGTCGGAGGGACTGGCGCAACAGCGCCTCGCCGGGTGTGACTTTGACGTAGCGGTCGTCACCAACATCACGCACGAGCATGTGACTTCCCACGGCACATGGGAAGCCTACCGTGAGGCGAAAGCGACGCTCTTCCGCGGCCTGGCGACGGCTGCGCGCAAACCCGATGTGCCGAAGGTCGCTGTGCTCAATCGTGATGATCCCCGTTCGTTCGATTATCTCCGTGCGATTTCTGTGGAGCAGCAGGTGGTGTACGGTATTGATGCGGCGGATGTGGATGTGGCCGCCCGTGATATCGATTATTCGCCGCAGGGTATCCGCGCGATGCTGCACAGTCCGTGGGGAAAGGTGGAAGTGGCTTCGCCGCTGGTGGGCGCGTTTAACGTAAGCAACATCCTGGCGGCAGCGTCGGCGGCGCTGGCGCTGAGAGCACCACTCGACGCGGTGGTCGAAGGGATTGCGGCGGTGCAAGGTGTGCCGGGGCGCATGGAGCGCATTGATGAAGGACAGTCCTTCACGGCGATTGTGGATTTCGCCCACACGCCCAACGCGCTGCGCGTGGCGCTGATCGCGGCACGGCAGTGGGTGGAGGGACAGGGACGCGCCCGCGGGCGCGTCATTGTCACCTTTGGTTCTGCCGGATTGCGGGATCGCGAGAAGCGCCGCATGATGGGCGAAGTCGCCGGAGAATTGGCCGACCTGATCGTATTGACCGCCGAAGATCCGCGCACGGAACCCCTGGATGACATCCTTGCTGAAATGGCAAGCGGTGTGATGCGTTACCCACGTGTGGAAGGCGTGGACTTCTGGCGTGTGCCGGATCGCGGCGCGGCGATTTTGCACGCTGTCAGGTTGGCGCAGCCCAACGACATCGTCCTCACGTGTGGTAAAGGGCACGAGCAGAGCATGTGTTTCGGAATGGTCGAGTATCCCTGGGATGACCGCGAGGCACTGCGACGGGCGCTGCACGGCGAAACATTGGATACGTTGCCGACTCACGTGAAGCGTGATGCGTGAAATGTGAGACTGATTCCGAATTACGAATTACGAATTACGAATTACTT
>JAFGSL010000607.1 GCA_016934645.1 Anaerolineae bacterium | reverse complement strand
AATTTTGGCTCGTAGTAACGACTTCAGTCGTTAAAAGAACCACTAAAGTGGTTACTACGAACGTAGATTTTCGATCTACTGAGTCTATGCCTATCCTGATCGCTTGGGGCTGAGGCGTAACGCAGCTACAGAGAGGACACAACGTCAAGTTTTCACTAAACTTGACGTTGTTTGTTCTCGGCCCCCGTTGTAAAAATCCAGAAACAGGGATTTACCGGCATAGGTGAATGTCATCGTCTGTGGTTTCCGCTCAGTTTGCGAATAAGGAGATTGAAATCGAGGGTGTTCAGTCTCCACGCTAGTTCCATCCACCTTGAAATCGTGTTGATAGTTCAGTTCCAATAACCTGTCACTGGATTGATAGCTGAGAAGTGTGCCGTCGTAATCAACCGGATTACTCTTGATGCGCTGCATAAAGTCCTCAAAAGAACCTTCCCGGTCGGCGGTGCTGGCCTCAAAGATCCAAAACGTCTGTTTGCCGTGCTGGATCAGGTCATAGTCTGAATCGGCACGATAGGCCAGTTCGGTGCGGGCGATAAAGGCAAAAAAAGCATTGCCTTCACGACCGAAGGCATAACGACCATCGAGGATGGTCTCATCCATCGCCTGCCTGGGAAAGTGCGCGTGGGTATAGTCGACCAAAGCCGATTCCATAAAGCCGGGCCGGTCCGGGATTTGATAGATGACGAGCACAATGTTTTTGTCCTGGGCGGCGTGAGGTAGGCGACCACTACCGACCCAATAACCCGGCGAACCGCTCAAAGCGCCTTCATCGGCCAGAGACTTGGCCGGATGCGTGGTGAATATGCTCAGCCGGTCGGAAATGGTGGCATTCCAGATATGGTGCTGGTCGCCAAACGTGCCTGGATGGTAGGACTGTGCTGTGGCCAGCATATAGTCCGCCGTTTTGTAAGTGTAGGTGTTGGCGCGCTGGATGGCGACTCCATTGGTCACCGGGTTCAAAATCCGGTTAATCGCAGGCAGCAAGTGGAGCGCTTTGACCAGGCCGATATTCAGCATTTTAAAGTCGTGTAGAAATTCGTTGCCAAACATGTCGTGCCTGGCGATATAGTTCAGTGAATTGACGATCACCTCCGGGTTGGTGAACGCTTCCATCGCCCACTGCATCATAATCTGCGGGTCTTGCATCCCGTAAAGCCCCTCGCCCTCGAGTTCTCCGATATTGAGGCCGTTGGACGCCTTGATGATCACCTCGGACTCATCTTCACCGATAGCTTTGATCACGTCGGGCACTGTGTACCCATTCAGGAAAACAAAATTCAGATCCATCCCTTTGCGAAACTCGTGCTGGTAGCCCCACCGGCCCTTTTCCCAAATGTGTTCAATCACGGTTTTCATCGAATTGCCCGCGCCACCGAATTTTTGGGATTGGTAAAGCCGCCCACTGGTACTGATAAAGGTACCACGGTAGGATTGCGTGGCGAGATCGTGTAGCAAAAGGTCCATTATGATCGTCGCTTTGGTGACAATCTCCTCATCCTCGGCAAATTCGATCAAATTGGACAGGGGGGCGATATCTTCCACATAATAGACGGTGGAATACCACTCGGTAAAACCGTAAAGCCAGCGCTGCTCAAGCCATGTCAAGATACGCGCTCGGGCCATCGCCCGGTGCTCGGCTCCGGTTTTTCCGTCGTTAGCAAAGACGGCGTCGGGCCAGCGTTGACCGGCCAGATATTCCACTGAAGCGAACAAGATTTGATGGTTTTCAGACCAAAAACACATCCCATCCGTGCCGGGCTGGTCCATCCAATACTTGAAATTCAAATAGGTGTCGCGGATCAAACCCTGCGTGTGAGGATCGACCTTATCCCAGTGTTTATAGACGATGCGGGTCAGGGATTGCAGGCGGAAATCCGCCGTATCATAACGCCTGTTGACAAAAGCGAGGGTAGATGCTAGATCATTCCAATCCACCGGCTGCCCATGCTCCAGATCATAAAGGATGCGATCCACATGAAACGCTTCCTTGTGTCCCGGTTGCGACCTGATTTTCTCGATTTGATTGTTTCGATAGACATCCACGGCGATCCACGCGGCCAGGCCACCGAGTAGCGCTGCACCTGCCAGTAATCCTTTTTTGGACATAGTTACGTTTCCTTAGCGTTAATACACCATTTTTTACTCGGGTCGGTGTTTCGCCAACGTCTCAGCCTCTACTTGGTCTTCCGTTTTCTTATCAAGGGGATATTTTGACCAAAAGAACAGACCGACAAGGATCATCACGGCGGGTAACATGCCGGTGGCAAGTCGTATTCCCCATTGTGAGGTCACATCCTGAACCTTGCTGGCCCCGTCATAGCCAAACGCTGAAATAATTTGTGTATAGAAGAAAATAAAAATGGCCTTACCGGGTGTCATCAAAACGCCCAAAACACCCTTTATTGTTCCCGGTCGGCGTTGACCGGTTTTGATCTCCAGGTAGTCAATCAAACGTTTGCCGATTGGACCGTTAGCAGTGTAGACGGCCGAAAGACCAACATAGACCACAAAGTACATCAGCGTAGCGATCCAATAACTTTTTTCGCCAGGGATTTCTATTCCAAAGACCTTGACCATATTCAACGACCCGCCTTGCGTAGCAGGCACAAAGGTCAGCAGAACGTAACCGACCATCGAGACAATGATCATCCGGGTCAACACCGTCTTCGTGCCGAATTTGCGGATCCACTTCGCGATAAATGGAAACAGGATCAGTCCCATAATACCGATCAGAATATCGGGCAATCCTGTCCAAACCCCTTTGGACAGGATCAGATTGTCGTATAAGTAAGAAAGACCGACCAAGTAATCTGACGCCACTCTCTGGAACAGCAAAAAAGTGAGAAAATAGTACAGGAAGGCGCGCTCTTTCAGTAAATTTACCATTTCTGCAAAGAATTCGTTAATAGAAAAGGTCTCAACCTTCTCATGTGAATAGAATTCTTCCCGTTCGCGCACCACCGGGATAGAGATCGCCATAATGAGGCCACTGGCAACCGTCACGATCCCGAAAAAGAGCAACATCGTCTGGTTGGTGACCTCCATACTGAGGATCATGATCGGTATGGTGCTGCCGAAGATCGTCAACGCGCCCACGTAATTGTCGATCACCTCGACCTGCGCCCGTTCCTTCGTAGTGAGAAAGAGATTTGTCGCAATTGCGCCGTAAGTAATACCAAAAATCGTCCCTGCCGTTTCCCACAGGGTCAGCGCAAAGAACAAGTAGATCGAAATCCCCAACTGCGACCAACTGGGGCTTGCCCAGGGGAAGGCCAGCGTTATCACGACCAAAAACGGTATGGACCTGACAAAAGCGGGACGGTACTTGCCGATCCCCTGGCGATAGGGGCGCTTATCCAGCCATTGTCCAAAAATCGGATCGTTGATCGCGGCCCACACGGTGAAAAGGATGTAGACATAGCCCATCCACTTGGGGTCCAGCCCGATGAAATCGGTGTAGTATTTGATAAAGGCGGAATTGACCAACCCTCCGATGATGCTTCTGCCCCCACTGCCAATGTAAAACTGGACCTTTTGCAAAAAGGACAAACCGCTCTCATAAGCTTTTGCTGTCATTGGTTCCTCCTTCGGGAATAAGCACTCAGCGATTGGCTTTTAGCCTTCAGCCGGAAAAAACTACTGCGGCTCCCACGCCATACACCAAATCGGCAGGTTGTGTTTTGGGATATTGGCGGTGTGTATCAGGTTAAACCCGTATCTTTGGTAATAGCGAACGTTCCTCTCGTCGTGCGTTTCGAGATAGATGGGCATTTTCTGAGTGCCGGCCTTTTCCAGAACGGGCTGCAACAAGGCCGTGCCAATGCCATTCGATTTGCGAGCGGGATCGACCGCCAGCCCCCACAGGTAAAAGTGCGGTCGCCCTTGCATCAATTGCGCCTGAGTGCGCCCGACAAAACGCTCACAGTCCATGGAGCGCACATAGTTCCGCAGGCCCAACAAGAGAGGCGTCAGCAAGAAACCATTCTGGACATATTCCCACAACGAGATTTCGGTATGACCTGGCGGCAGTGTAAAAATCACACCGGCAATCTCCAGTGTGGTATACACGTCACCATAACGAAAAGCGCAGTTCAGTACATTCCTCAGATACCAGGGCAAGTCGCGTGCGCGTCTCTGAGGATCGGGAAAATAGAAAGTGAACATTGGATATTCGAAAAAAGCAGTAGCCAGCAAACCGGCCGCTTTTTTCAATTGATGCGAACTCAGTTTGGTGACCGTTACGGATGTTGCCATAACAAAAGAAAGTAACGTTCAGCCACCCTTACGAAGGTATGCGAACCTTCGCAAGGGTACTGAAACAGTCTACTTTTTGTGGACACGCGGTCCCTGCGGCGTGTCCTCGATCTCATATCCTGCCGCTGTGACCTGATCCCGCAGCGCGTCGGCTTCTTGCCAGTTCCGCGCCTTGCGTGCGGCAGTGCGCTGCGCGACCAATGCCAGAACCTCATCGGGGATGATCTCTTCAGCAGGCTCCCACTCGGCCAAACGCAGCCCAAGCACCTGATCGAAGAAAAGCACGGTCGCCTTCTTCGTCGCGTCGGCCAGATCGCTCTTGACCAGATCCCACGCTAACGCCAGCACGCGCGGCATGTTCAGATCGTCGCTCACATGCTCCGCGAACTTGTCAACGTAGTCCTCATCCAGCGTGCCGGGTTCACCCCACCCGTAGACCGCTGCACGTAGCCGATTGAGCGCCGTCTGCGCTCCCTCTACGCCTTCCCACGTAAAGCTCAATTGCGAGCGGTAGTGCGCGCCCAGGCACATGAAGCGATAGGCCAGCGGATCGTAACCTTCGTCGATCAACGTCTGCACGCGCAGGAAATTGCTTACTGACTTGCCCATCCGAGCTTGGTCAATCTGCAAGAAGTAGCCGTGCAGCCAGAAGTTCGCCAGACGTGTGCCGTAGCACGCCTGCGTCTGCGCGATCTCATTGGGATGGTGCACTGTGATGTGATCCTCTCCACCGCAGTGGATGTCGAAGTACGGCCCCAGATACTTGGCGGACATCGCCGAGCACTCGATGTGCCAGCCGGGGAACCCCATCCCCCACGGGCTGTCCCACTCCATTTGGCGCTGCTGGTCGGGCGGACTGAACTTCCACAAGGCAAAGTCCGTGATATTGCGCTTCTCGCCGCGATGCACGCGCGCGCCGGATTGCAGCCCCTCGATGTCCAACCGGCCCAGGTAGCCGTAATCCGGCAGTTTCGACGTATCGAAGTAGATGCCATCCGACGTGCGGTAGGTGAAGCCGTGTTCTTCAATGCAGCGAACAGTCTCGATCTGCTCGGCAATGTGATCGGTAGCCCGGCACCAAATCGTCGGCTCCTGGATGTTCAAACGCTCCATATCGGCCTGGAACTCTTGCGTATACAACTCGGCAATCTCCCACGCGGACATGCCAGTGCGCCGGGAGCCTTTCTCCATACGATCCTCACCGGTATCGGCATCTGAGGTCAAATGGCCAACATCGGTGATATTCATCACGTGCTTGACGGTGTAGCCGTTGAAGACCAACGCGCGGCGTAGCACATCTTCAAAGATATACGTACGCAAGTTGCCGATGTGCGCATAATCGTAGACCGTTGGCCCACAGGTATACAGACCCACTTCCGGCGGATGCAGCGGTTCGAATTCGCGCACCGAGCGGGTGTAGGTATCGTAGAGTTTCAATGACATAATCGATCACTCCTTCGGGAAGCGTTACAAGTTTCAGGTTACAGGTTGAAAACTATCAATCCGTCAGCATTGTCCCTGAAGAGGGAAGGTTGCTGACGCTGCCTTCGGGAAAACGCAGGTAGTGTTCGGTGGCGGCGTCGATATCCGCGTAGACACCGCGATAGTCAGGCGGGAGCAGGCCAGCGATCTGGTACATCATCTCGTCAATCATCGCGTGGCGCACCGTCCGCGTCACCTTGACCCCGCGCGCGTCGAGATAGAACGGCTGTCCAACGATGATGCGAAAATCGGTGCGGCGTAGGCTCCGAAGGTTGTCGTGAAAGCGCTCACCGCCATAGTAGACCAGGGGCAAAACCGGTGCGCCACTATGCAGCGCCAGCAGCACCACGCCGGGACGGCCCCGTTGCAACCGCCCGTGCCCGCTGCGTGTGCCCTCAGGAGCCACCGCCAAAATTGCACCGTCTTGCAACGCCGCCAATCCTTCACGGAACGCACCCACGTCGGCCTCGCCGCGCTCCAGCGGGATCGTTTTCCACATGTCGAACAACATAGCCAGCGTCGGATTCTGCCAAGTTTCAGCCTTCACAAAGCCCGTCACCCGGCGCGGATGAACGCGTGAGAAGAGTACCGGCGCATCCAAGAAATTGATGTGATTCGCCACCACGATCAGCGGCCCGTGCTGCGGCACGCGCGCCAGTTGTGCATCATCCACACGGCAGATGGCACCCGTCAGACCTTTGAGTGTCGTGTTGACCAGCCACGGAAGCGCCAGCGTCCACTGCATCAACATCACGCTGCCTCTGGGCTGACGACTTCGAGCCGGCGCGGCAGGATGCGCATCGTCAATTCTCGTGATTCTATGCTGATGGTTTCCCCATCGGCATGGGCGGGCAGCACGCCCTCCACCGCCGTCACGGTGACGTGCTCCGCACGCCCGGTGGTGATGGCGTTGTGCGTGGCCTGTGTCCCCTTCATAAAGCGCAAGATGAGCGGGAAGATGCGCGCGCGACTCACGTGCGCCGCGAGACATAAGTCAAAAAGTCCGTCATCGGAGCTTGATTCGGGGGCCATCATAAAGCCACCACCCATGCGCCGTCCGTTCATTACCGAAACCATCAAGGAAGGCTGCGTCACCTCGTGCTCGTCGTAAGTGATACGCAGCAGCGGTGCGCGGTAATACAGGAAGACGGTCTTGAGCGCCGCGACGATGTACGAGGGGAAGCCGCTAAGCCGCTTCAGCTTCAGCGCCTCAAAGCCCACCACCGCGTCAAAGCCGATGCCCACACCGTTACCGAAGTAACGTCCCTGCGGAACGAGGCCACCTTCCACCCATCCTACATCGATAAGATGACGATGATCTGCAGCCAGCGCGTCACATCCGGCTTCTACCGTGGTCGGGACACCCGCGCCGAAGGCGAAGTCGTTACCGCGCCCGACACACAAGACACCCATCGCCGCATCCGCCCCGGTTTGCTTGGCCTGCATCAACCCATTCAATACCTCGTTGGCCGTGCCGTCACCACCTGCCGCAACGACAACGTCGTACGGCGCACAAGCGCCGTCTGTGGCGGCTTGTTGCGCCAGCTCGATCGCATGACCTGGGCGCTCGGTGCGCACCAGATCGTAAGAAAGACCATGCTGCTCCAACAAGTTCTTAATCTGTGGGATAGATTGTTCGCCGTTACCACGACCAGAAATGGGATTCACGATCACTTTGTACCGGTTCATCGCCTCAGACCGCCTTTTCTCAGGATGGGAGTCACAATACATTTCCATTATAACAGAAAATCAACGAAGCACCCTCTCACCACTACCCCTAGGTGCTACACGCTACGTCGCAGGTCTCACGTCCCACGTTTCGTGCTATAATCATTGTATGCACGTCATTCTAACCCATGAAAACGCGGATTTTGACGCGATTGCCAGCCTGCTGGGTGCGCACAAACTGTATCCGAACGCGCGCCCCGTATTGCCACGCCGCGTCAACGGCAATGTGCAGTCCTTTCTAGCGCTTTACGGCGCGGGACTGCCCTTCGTCGATCCGGACACGCTCCCGCGCGGACAACATGTGCAACGCGTCATCCTGGTGGATACGCAGAGTCTCACCTACGTGCGTGGTATGAGCAAGGACATCAAAGACGTGCTCGTGATCGATCACCATACCCCGCCCGAGGTTTTGCCGGTGGGCTGGCGCTTCCAGGGCGAGACGTTAGGGGCGGCGACTACCCTACTCGTCGAGGCGCTCTCCGCACGCCTGACGCCCATCTCCCGCGTCGAGGCCACCCTGATGCTCGCGGGTATTTACGAAGATACCGGCAGTCTCACCTACGCCGCCACCTCGTCCCGCGACATACGCGCCGCCGCCTGGCTCGTGGAGCAAGGCGCGAGCCTCGAAATCGCCACGGAATTCCTAGAGCATCCGCTTACGCCCATGCAGCAGATGATCTACGACGCACTCAAAGAGCACGTTGAAACTTTGGAGATCGACGGCCATCCGGTGGTCCTGAGTTGGGCGGAATCGCCACCCAATACCGATGAGGAAGTTTCGACGCTGGCACACAAACTGCGCGACCTGCTCGACCCCTCGGCGCTGTTCGTGCTCGTCGAGATCAGCGGCAATACGCAATTCGTCGCCCGCAGCAGCACGGACGACATCAACGTGGCCGAGGTTGCCGAGCACTTCGGTGGTGGTGGGCACGACCGCGCTGCTGCCGCACTCATCCGCCACCGCCATGCCGTTGATATCTTCGCCGAACTACGCGACCTGCTCCCCGACTTTGTGCGCCCGCGCGTCAAAGTGCGAACGGTGATGTCGCTCGGCGTCCGCACCGTGCGACCCAGCGAGCCGGTTCACGTTGTCGCCCAACTTATGCTGCGTACCGGCCACGAAGGCTTCCCTGTCGTCGGCCCCAAAGGCAACATCTTGGGGTTGGTGACACGTAACGCGGTAGATCGAGCCAGGCAGCACCAGTGGGAACACCAACCCGTGGAACGCGTGATGCAGCACGGCGCGGTGAGCGTCTCACCGGAAGACTCGGTGGAACGGGTGCGCGCGCTGATGATCCAAACCGGCTGGGGTCAGATTCCGGTCGTCGAAGAAGGACAACTCATCGGCGTGGTGACGCGCACTGATCTGATCCGGTTGCCTCTCTTGGAGGCAAATGCTGTGCAACAGGACATCATCCGCCGTATGGAGCAATATTTCCCCGCGCCGCTGCTGGCGCTGATCCGGCAAATCGGCGAGTTGGCCGCGCAGCAAGGCTACAACATCTATTTTGTCGGCGGTATCGTGCGCGATCTTCTACTCGGCCAGCCCCTCGTGGATGTCGACATTGTCGTCGAAGGGCACGCTATTGCACTCGGCAAGGCACTGGCACAACAACTAGGCGGTGAAATTCACACCCACAGCCGTTTTGGGACGGTGAAATGGACGCTCCCGGCGGATGTATGGGAAAAATTGGAAATGGGAAATGGGAAATTTCAAAATGACGGTCAACCATCAGCCATTTCCAAATCTTCAATTTCTCAATTTTCAATCCCTGAATTTATCGACCTTGTGACGGCGCGGACGGAATTCTATGAGCACCCGACCGCACTGCCGCTGGTGGAGCGTAGTTCGATCAAGCAGGACTTACACCGGCGCGATTTCACCATCAACACGCTCGCCATCCGCCTTGATCCACAACGTTGGGGCGAGCTGCTGGACTTCTACGGTGGCAAGGCCGATCTCGAGGATGGTGTGATTCGCGTGCTGCACAGCCTCAGCTTCATCGACGATCCTACCCGTATCTTGCGCGCAGCGCGTTTCGAGGCGCGCCTGGGATTCCACCTGGACCTGCAAAGCGAGAGCCTGATCGCTAACGCGCTGCCGATGCTCGACCGCATCACCGGTGGGCGCATCCGCCACGAACTCGACCTGATCTTCCGCGAGGCGAAGCCGGAGGCCGCACTCGACCGGCTGCAGGCACTCGGCGCACTCGCCCACATCGATCCAGAACTGATCAGCGACGCATGGTTGCACGAACGTTTTGCCCGACTGCGCCAACCCGAGAATCAGGCGTTGTGGGACATCAACACTGCGCATCCGGCCTCGCACGAGGCAACGCACGAACTCGATTTCTTCTATTGGGGACTGTTTCTCTACCGGCTACCGGCTGAGGCAGTGGAGCGCCTGATCAAACGCCTGCTGATCCCACGCCGCATCAGCAGCGGATTGCGGGCTCTGCCGCTTCTGCGCCAGACGCTGCCCAAATTGAAGACTTTGGAACGGCCTAGCCAGATTGTGGCCCTGCTAGAACCACTGCCGGATGAATTGCTTCCTTTAGGGTGGCTGGCGAGCGATGATTCCACGATCAAGGCCAAGCTGGAACGCTACGCTCGCGAATGGCGCCACGTCCAATGTGAGATCTCCGGCAAGGACTTAAAGGAACTGGGCTTGCCACCCGGCCCAGTCTACCGTCAAATCTTCGAGGCACTCCGCGCCGCGCGTCTCGATGGCGAGATTACCACCCGTGAGGAAGAAGAACAACGGGTCAACGAGATATTGGCACTGGAAGATATCACTTCACAACAGGATTAACAGGACTTTCAAAATAGGGCTTACCTACACAGAGGAAACCTTTTCATCCTGCCAATTCTTCTGAAAACAACACAAAGGATACACCTATGGCTCGATTTTACCCTTCATACCAGACATTGCGGTTGGCGGATCAAATTCTTGACAGCATCGCCGCGCGCATCCCAGGCTACCAGGGACGCATCGGCGCACGTTGGTACTGGCGCTTGACTGGCGGTGTCCTCGTGACATTTGAGATGGACTACAGCGTGACCGAACAGCGTTGGGATATCCTGCGCGCCGAGGCTGTTACGCCGACAGTCGGCCTCTTCAACGCCGCCGATTTCCCCTTCGCTGCGTATGGCACGCTGGTCGATTCCCCACCCTTCATCCACGATCTGGACGGCGAAGCGGAATGGTCCAACCGGCTTTATTTCCAGATGGGACACCTGATCGAGGACGCTATTCTCTGGATGGAGATGCTCTCAGCGGCAATTATCGATCCGCAGGTGCGCCCGCCCTCGTCGTTCCCGGAGCTGAACGGATTGGAACGCGAGCTGGTCGCCTACGCCATTGATGAATTGAACGGCTATTTCACACTCAGCAAACTGTACGCAGCCTTCAGCGAACACATCTCTCGGCGCGTGCTCTCACGGCTTGGACAGTACTGGGAGGACATTGGTCTACTCACCGAATCGCCGCGCCGCGTTACTGTGGCTTTGCGCGCGTTGGCGAATATGGAAACACCGTGAACCTTGCGAAGGTTCCGAACAAATAGAGGCTGGAAAACAATCACGGAGAACAGAATGGCCGGCAATATGCACGCTTGTACGCAACCTTCGCGAGGATAGAGTTAGAGTATGAACCGTAAACACGTCGATTACGACGCCCTCGCACCGACGTATAATCAGCGTTTCGCGGACGACAACGACCGTCCAGCAACGGCACGCGCGCTGACCGACCTGGCCCATGATCTCAACGCACGAACGATCCTGGAAGTCGGCTGCGGGACTGGGCGCTGGCTAGTGGAATTACGCACTGTGGCAGACCGGTGTTACGGCCTTGATCCGTCCAAAGGGATGCTGGCTCAAGCCCGTAACCGTGCTACGCCAATCTACCTGACCCGTGGGCGTGGTGAAGTCCTCCCCTTCCCCGATGCTACCTTCGATCTCGTCTATTGCGTGAATGCCATCCACCATATGGACGGGCAGCAGTCGTTCATCCAAGAAGCACAGCGTGTGCTGCGAGATGGCGGGGTACTGGCAATCATCGGTATGGACCCGCGCATAGGGCGAGAAACCTGGTACGTCTACGATTACTTCCCAGGAACGTACGAAACCGATTTGGCGCGCTTTCCATCGTGGGAAACCGTGCTAGACTGGATGCGTGCTGCCGGATTTTGGCAGACAGAACGCCGGTTAGTTGAACGCATCATCGATCACAAGACGAGTGCGACCATACTCGATGACCCGTTTCTGGAAAAGCACTCGTCGTCGCAACTGGCCCTGTTGAGCGATGCAGCCTACGCGGCGGGCGTGCAGCGGATCAAGACCGCTGTCGCCGAGGCACAAAGTGCCGGAAAAACGTTAATCTTCCCTACAGAACTCATTGTGGAAATGGTATGGGGACAAATCACATGCAACCCTTGCGAAAATAACAACCAGGAGGAATGCTAATGCCAAAAACAAATCTAGACCAAAACTGTATCAACGCCCTCCGCGTTCTGGCGATGGACGGCGTCCAGAAAGCAAAGTCCGGCCATCCCGGCATGCCGATGGGCATGGCCGACGTAGCCTACGTACTGTGGACGCGCCACCTGAAGCACAACCCGCGCAATCCACGCTGGCCCAACCGCGATCGCTTCGTCCTTTCCGCTGGACACGGCTCGATGCTGCTCTACAGCCTGCTACACCTCACGGGATATCCTATGTTGATGGAAGATCTCCAGCAGTTCCGGCAGTGGGGGAGCAAAACGCCCGGCCATCCCGAATACGACCTTGACCTCGGGATCGAGACAACGACCGGCCCACTGGGACAGGGCTTCGCTAACGGCATCGGGATGGCGATTGCACAGAAACACCTGGCGGCGCGTTTCAACCGGCCCGACTTCGCACTCTTCGACCACTTCATCTATGCGATTGTCTCTGATGGCGATATGATGGAGGGCATTTCCCACGAGGCCGCTTCCCTTGCTGGACATTTGGGGCTGGACAGCCTGATCTACTTCTACGACGATAACAGCATTTCCATCGAAGGCTCCACCGACATCGCCTTTACTGAGGATGTGCAGGCGCGTTTCCGCGCCTATAACTGGCACGTGCAGGCTGTTGACGGGCACGACATCGACGCCATCGACGCCGCCATCCGCACGGCCAAAGCCGAGAAGGGCAAACCTCACCTCATCGCCTGCAAGACCACTATCGCTCACGGAAGTCCGAATATGGAAGGCAGTGCGAAAGCACACGGCGCACCGTTAGGAGAGGAAGAAATCCGCCTCGCTAAAGACGCCTTCGGTTGGCCTTCGCAGGAGCCTTTCTTTGTCCCCAACGACGTGATCGCACACTACCGGCTTGCTGTCCCTCAGGGTGAGCGCGCCGAGGCCAAATGGCGTGACTTGCTTACCGACTACGAGGCCGCGTATCCCCAGGAGGCCACCGAGTTGCACCGTATCCTCAAAGGTGAACTTCCCGCGAAGTGGGAGCAGGCCGTCCCGCACTTCCGCCCCGACGGCGGCGCTATGGCGACGCGTGCGGCTTCCGGGAAAGTGCTTAACGCCATTGCACCCGCTTTGCCGGAGTTGCTCGGCGGATCGGCGGACCTGGCTCCATCCAACAACACGTACATGAAAGGCTTTGGGGACTTCTCGAAGGAGAACCCACTGGGCCGTAACTTCCATTTTGGCGTGCGCGAGCACGCGATGGGCAGCCTGCTCAACGGGATGGCGCTCTACGGCGGGCTACAGGTCTTCGGCGGCACGTTTATGGTCTTCTCGGATTATATGCGCCCGGCAGTACGCCTTGCCGCGTTGATGAAGTTGTCCGTGACCTACGTCTTCACGCACGACTCGTTCTATGTGGGCGAGGATGGCCCCACTCACGAACCGGTGGAGCATGTGATGGCGCTGCGCCTCATTCCTGGGTTGACGGTGATCCGTCCGGCAGACGCGAACGAAACCGCTGCTGCATGGAAGGTGGCGATCGAACACAGAAACGGCCCCGTGGCCCTGGCGCTAACCCGGCAAAGTCTCCCCACGATGGAGGAGGCTGCCGATCAGGCGATGCAGGGTGTGTCACGGGGTGCGTACATCCTCAGCGAATCCCCACTGGATCGGGTAGACATCATCCTTATCGCCGCCGGTTCCGAAGTCGCCGACGCACTGGCGGCGCAGAAGCTACTCCAGGAACGGCGCATCGGCGCCCGCGTTGTCAGCATGCCCTCGTGGGAGCTTTTCGAGCAGCAGCCGCTGTTCTACAAACACACCATCTTGCCCACTGACGTTATCAAACGTTTGGCGATTGAAGCCGGCGTCTCCCTGGGATGGGAACGCTACGTGGGCAGCTACGGCGACATCATCGCGCTCAACCGCTTTGGCGCATCCGCGCCCTACAAACGCCTTAAGGAGGAATTCGGCTTCACCCCTGAGCAGATTGCCGCACGGGCGATGAAGCTGATGTCGGAGTAAGATTTGGCCGACAACCACACATCGGTACAGGAAAATCGCGCGCAGCAATCTGGCGCGCGATTGTCCCATGCCCCCCATCCCCAACCCCGTCTACTGTCGCGCGAAGATTCGCGCACCGTCTACCGTCTACTGCTCTTGTGGCTCGCCTTCTTCGCGCTCTACGCCGCGACGACCGCGCGCGATGTGCTCCCGGCCGATAGTGGCGAATTCCAACTCACGGCAGCGACATGGGGGATTGCGCACCCGCCGGGTTATCCGCTCTACACAATCGCCAGCGCGTTGTGGATGCGTCTCGTCCCCTTCGGGGCAGCCGCCTTCCGCGTCAATCTGTTTAGCGCGGCACTGGCAGCGACGACGCTCGTGCTCATCGCCGCCGCCGTTCGCACCTGGGCCACAGCGTGGGGATATACCGCACGCGCGGCGCATGCCGGGGGACTGGCGGCGACGCTGTTGTTCGGCGGCGCATCCACCTTCTGGGCGCAGGCCACGATTGCCAACATCCGTATGCCGACCATGCTCTTCGTGGCCTGGGGCTTTCTTGTGCTGGCGCGTTACCGGGCCACGCTCCCATCGAACGCTCGCGGCGGATCACAATCCGCCGTTCCCCCAAACGCGGACTATGATCCGCGCCAAGCAAGCAGCGGGGGCAAAATCCCGCCACTGATCGGATTGGCACTGGCTCTGGGCTTGGGCGTTGGCCACCACCCTTCGCTAATCTTCATTGCCGTAGGATGGGCGCTCTACTTGCTGCTTATTGATCCGCATCTGCTCGTGCAACCATGTCGCTGGTGGAAAGCTGCACTCGTCGCGGCGCTGGCGTGGTTCATCCCGCAGCTTTACCTGCCCCTGCGCGGCAGTATGGTCAACGTTCCCCTCGCGCCCGGTGACCTGGCAACCTGGTCGGGATTCTGGAATCACGTCCTGGCGCGCGGCTTCGAGGGCGATATGTTCGCCTTCGCCACTGCCACGGACCTGGCTCTGCGGTTACCCTTACTCCCTACCCTCTTCCAGCAGCAATTCCCGCCGGTTTTCCTGGTCGTCATCGCCCTGAGCTGGCTGTGGATGTTCCAGCGCGACGGGAAATTGGCGGCAGCGTTCTTTGTTGCGTGGACGCTGCACACCTTCGTTACCGTCACCTACCGCGCGCCCCAGACCATCGAATACCTGATGCCGGCCTACGTGCCGATGGTGCTCGCGTTCGGCTTGGGCGTGAGTGGAGTGGCGAATAGCGAATTACGAATTACGAATCAGCGAATCATGAAGCATGAAGCACGAAGCATGAAGCCCTTCTTACTTCTTACTCCTTACTCCTTACTCCTTACGTATAGCATTTTGCTCCTCCGCCTCGTTGTGCTCACGCCCGATTTCGCCGTTCTCGCTGCCGACACGTCCATTCGTGATAGGACCGCGCCGTTGCTGGGCGCTGCGGCACCGGAGATTGCCGGGCCGGACGCGCTGATTCTTGCCGATTGGCATTGGGCGACGCCACTGTGGGTGTTGCAGTACGTCGAGCAGTGGGGTCCGCAGGTAGAGGTCGCTTATGTCTATCCAGTCGCGGGAGAGGAGTACGAAGACGTATGGCGCGCGCGTGCCGAAGCCGCTGGCGACCGTGCGCTCTTCACTACACACAACTATACCTGGGAAGGCTGGTCGTCCACGCCGGTCGGTGGTGGCTTTCGCTTCTACCGGCGACCGCTGTCAGCACTGCCAGAAGGACTGAACTTCACGCCACTAGACGTCGACTTGGGCACAGTGCGGGTATTGGGCTACCGCAGCGTCGGTGAAGTACAGCCGGGGCGTCAGATGGAATTGCATCTCGCGTGGCAGACACAAGATTCACAGGAACCAACGCCATTCTATGGCACGCCATCGTTCACCGCTCGTCTCTGGGATGCGAATGGCGCTTTGCTGGCACAGGCTGACCGCTCGCTCGGGAGCGATAGCGCCGCAGGGGAAGTGCGCTTTATCCAGCTGGTTCTACAAATGCCGGTAGATCGCTGTACAGGCGTCATTTATCCTACACTCGGTGCGTATACTGTCGCCGATGGTGCATTCCAGGATATGGGAAGTGTCTCCCTGCCTGAATTAACAAGTGCGTGCGATTTTCCCACGCTACCCGTGACCCGCTTTTGGCCCGGCGTCATTGTCAACGGCGGGCCATGGCTACGAGGCGTCGATTACAACGCGGATGATGCGGGCGCAACGGCATACCTGCACTGGTGCGGTCTTGGAAAGGCGTTGGTCGTCCAATCCGGCGATAGTCGCGCGTTCGTCCACCCGCTTGGGCTGGGGAAATGCCAGACAGTGCGCCTAGCCGTTCCGGCAGATGCCTCGCCGCAACTGACCTTCATCCGCGTCGATGGAAGTCCGGCACGCTGGCTTGGTCTGGCCCTGCCGTCGCCCACATCCAGCGAGCGCTACGTCCCCTTCGGCGACGAAATGGCGCTGACCGGTAGCGATGCCGTACAACGCGGTGAGACACTGGTGCTCAACCTGTGTTGGCGCACGGCACGGCCCATCGTCAACGATTACGCCGTCAGCGTGCGATTGTTTGACGCAGATGGCACGTGGCTTGGCATGCACGATATCCAGCCTGGCCTTGGCGCATTGCCCACGCTGAAGTGGATTGTCCGAGATGGTCCACTGCTTGACCCCCATCCGTATGATCTGGAAGAACAACCAGCGAATGTGACTGTCGCCGTCTACGAACGCTTCAGGCTCACGCCGCTAGTTACTCCCGACGGTGACATGACGACTTTCCCATTTCCGGCATCCAGCTACCCTTGCGAAGGTTGCGAATGAAAGTGAAGCATCCACAACAATCTGTGCAGAACCTTCGCAAGGTTTGGTAAATTGTCCATTGTTCCTAAACTGCAACGTTCTTGCAAGCATAAAGAGAGTTGCAACTCTCTTCTGCCATGCTACAATAGGATTATCGCAAGTGTGAACTATACGACGGAGAGAACGATATGAGCACGCACTCGACTGCGTCCGCGTCCATCATCGAACTGCTGAAAGAAAAAACCCGGCAAACATCGCGTCTGTGGGGTTATACGTTGATCCCTATGTTGGTCTTGGGTATCTTCATCGGCTTGTGGGTACTCACCATTATTTTTGGTGGAAGCCTTTCGTTAGAGCAGCCCCTTAGTCTCATTGTCACTGCCGTTTTGCTTAGCCTGAGCATTTTGGTGGGAAGGTGGGTCTACCGTTATTTCGAAACCCGACGCATCGAAAAACAGCCTCTACTGCAAAGGGCATCACAAGCTCTGGAAAACATCACGCGCGTTACTGTGAGTAGCAGCACGCGTCAAAAAATCGCTGAAGCGCTGCGCGAAGAAATCGAGGTACTTCTCCACCCGCAAGCCATCGAGATCGCTTTGCTCCGTCAAGCCCACCATTACCGCGCACTAGGAACGGACATCATTTTCCGTGCAGATGACCCGTTTGTCCAATGGCTCACCGCCGCACAGCCGGTTGATTTGCTCATTGCTCTCCCAGCTACAGAAATTCCGCCAGAAGCGCTGGCTACGCAAACGCAGATGCTCGAACGCGGCATCGTGATGCTCATTCCATTGGGAAAACAAGGTTGGGTCGGCGTAGGCACCCCCGCGGATATAACCCACGCGGGCGCAGGGGGGTATAACGCCGTGCAGCAAAGCCTGCTCCAACACCTCGCTCGTCCGGTGGCGGTGGGGCTGGAACGCGCTGCCGTCGCTGAGACGCAACCCAAACGCGCGAATGAACTGCGCTCCCTGTACTGGATCGCGCAGGCGCTCAACTTCACCACAGAAATCGATGACATTATGGAGTTGATCTACACCCAACTCAAGCGCGTTATTGCGATGCCAAACTTCTACCTTGCGCTCAAAGATCCGGACGAGGATATACTTTCTTTCACCTTCTACATCGAAGAGGATGAGCGCCTCTATCCCGAGGACACGTGGCCCATCGACGAAGGCCTGACTGGTGCTATCATGACCAGCGGCGTCACCATCCGCACCACAGATTACATAACCGAGTGTCAAAAACGCAGCATAAAACCCGGCGGGACGCGACCCGGACACGCTTGGATGGGGGCATCACTTACAGCAGGTGACAAAAGCCTGGGTGTGATGGTGGTTTCCACGTTCGATCCCAACATCGTCTTCACCGAAGAGGACGAAAACTTCTTCGTTACCGTCGCAGCGTATACAGCGGCCATCATCGAGCGACATTCCCTCTACGAACGTCTGGAATCACGCGCGCGCCAACTCGCTACCCTTAACGAGATCGGCAACCTGCTGGCGTCCAGCCTCGATCTGAACGAAGTGCTCGATCTGGTTGTGCGCAACGCGGCCAGCCTTCTAAACTCCGAGGCCGGATCGCTACTGCTGCTGGATGACGAAAGCGGCGACTTAATCTTCCGCATTTCCAGTGGGCCAGCCGGGGCCAAGTTGGTGGGGATGCACGTCCCGGCAGGCAAAGGCATTGCTGGTGCCGCTTTCGCCGATAACCGGCCTGTGATCACACACGACACGCATAAAGATGGGCGATGGGACAGCAGCTTCGACAGAAGAGCCGAGTTCAGCACCCAGTCGATCATCGCCGTACCACTCAACGCGCGCGGACGGACCATCGGTGTGCTGGAAGTGATCAACCGCAAGGATTCGCGACCGTTCAACCAGGAAGATACTGAACTGCTGCTGGCCTTCGGCGCACAAGCCGCCATCGCTATCGAGAATGCGCAGTTGTTCACAATGACGGACCAGGCATTGCAAGCGCGCGTGGAGGAACTGACGACGCTGCAACAGATCGATCGCCAGCTCAACGCGACGCTGGACTACAGCGCCGTGATGGGGCAGACGCTCGAATGGGCTATCCGCACCACTGGCGCGACCATCGGCCTGATCGCCGCCTTGCAGGAGGAGGAGGATGGAACACAAGGTTTGCGCTTCCTGGCACATCGCGGCTATCCGCCGGACATCTTCGCGCGTTATGAAAAGGACGCACTATGGCCTCTAGCGGAAGGTCTGGTCGGGCAGACAGTGCGCACCGGCGAAACCACGCTGACCACAGATTTGGCGGAAAACCCGCACTATCGGGCATTGACGCCCGACATGCGCACACAACTCACCGTTCCTATCAAGCGCGAAGAGCGCGAAGGAACGGGCGTTATCGGCGTCATCGCTCTGGAATCCGACCAAGACGACACCTTTAACGAGAGCAGTGTCGCCTTCATCGGACGCCTGGCGGATCACGCCGCCATCGCTATCGAAAACGCGCGGCTGTTCCAGATCGTGCAGCAAGCCAATGACGCCAAGACAGACTTCATCTCCTTTGTCTCTCACGAACTCAAGCAACCGATGACGTCGATGAAGGGATATATTGACCTCCTGATGAAAGGCATTGGCGGACCGATCAACGACCAACAGCAACAATTCCTGCATATCATTCGCAACAATGTGGGGCGAATGGATCGCCTGGTCCAGGATTTGCTGGACGTATCGCGTATCGAATCGGGACGGTTGCGGCTGGATATGGGACGCATCGTGCCAGAGGAAATCATCAGCGAGGCAGTGCAGGCTTTCGAACAGGAAATCGCCGGCAAAAACCAAACATTGCAGGTCGCTCTTCCCCCCAGCCTACCCACCGTCATCGGCGACCGTGGACGCTTGATTCAGGTCCTCACCAATCTGGTCAGCAATGCCAACAAATATACCCCTGAAAGCGGTACCATCGTTGTGGGCGCCGACATATGGACTGACAAGGGCCAGGAGTACGTCCGGTGGAGCGTGAAAGACAATGGCATTGGGATGAAACCGGATGAATTGACCCGGTTGTTTACGAAATATTTCCGTGCTAGCAATGCCGCTGTACGCAGCGTCCAGGGCACTGGATTGGGGCTGGTAATTACGCGCAGCATCGTGGAGATGCATGGCGGACAGGTCATGGTTGAGAGCGAGTATCAACAAGGCAGCACGTTCAGTTTTGCGATCCCCATTGCCAACTAAAGAAGGAGATAGTCAATGCCTAAAATTCGTATTCTGGTCATAGAAGATGATGACGACGCGCGCCTGATGTATTCGATTATGCTGCGCAGTTGGGGTTATGAGATTATCGAAGCCCCCACCGGCGCCGACGGTATACGCATCGCGCGCCAGGAAAAACCCGATCTTATTCTGCTCGACATTATGATGCCCGACATCGATGGCTACGAGGTGTGCAAACAGCTCCGCTCGGACCCACACTTTCGCACCGTGCCTATCCTCTTCCTTAGCGCGTTGGACGCGCCAGACGACCGGATCAAGGGCTACACCATCGGCGGCGATGACTTCATCAACAAGGGGAAAGTCGAATACCAGGAGTTGGGAGCGCGTATCAAGTCTGCTCTTGATCGTGTAGAACGGTTGAAATTGGAAATGCGTCGCAAGAGACCCGGAACCTCATTAGGGTTGTTCTCGCTGCGGGGCGGTGTCGGTGTTAGTACCCTAGCGCTCAATCTGGCACACCACGCCGCCGCATGGCATGATACCCCTACGATTCTGCTTGACATGGCCTTTCCTGTAGGCAGTATTGGCCTCTGGAGTGGGGTTGAAGGTTCACGTCATATCGCAGAACTGCTATCACGCAATGCGGCAGACATCAATATGTCCCTGGTCCAAAGTTTTAGCCTGCAAAACGTCCATGGCTTCCAGTTTATCCCTGGGCCTTCCAGCATTACGGACCTTAGTGGCATCCGCACGGAAGCAGTGCAACGCCTGCTCCACATCCTGAATGAAGAAGGCTACCTTGTTATTATGGATTTAGGCCGGGGCACACTGCCGCTGTTATGGCAAATCCAATCCCAATGTCATTGGATCGGGGTTGTGACCTCAGCGGAAATGGCTTCACGCTCACTTGCCAACATCGCACTCAACACTGTGACGAGAGATGAGATTGTACAACGCACACTACTGCTCATTTTCAACGATGTCACCAATGCCAAGCCTATCAGCAGCAGCTTCGGCCTATCACGCGCGCCGGATGTGTTCATCCCGTACACTCCGAATTTTCAAGACTTGCCGGAGCCCTCTCCGATGGCACACTTGTTATCCATCATCATGCACCAGGAAGAGATAAGGTAGAAACCTGGCAACCATTCAGCCACCCTGACGGAGGTTACGAAGACGATGCTGCAACACGATAATCACGCTACCCAAGATTGCTCTTCATCGCAAAATCGCGTCAAACCTTAGCCAGGACGTAAATAAATTACTACAACCAAATGGAGGTTACAATATGCATCTTGACACGGACGTTCGTTATCAGGAAACTCATGAATGGGCACGCAAGGAGGGTGACGAAATCGTCGTCGGCATCACGGATTACGCGCAAAGCACGCTCTCCGATATTGTATACGTAGAGTTGCCGCAAGTCGGCGACACATTAGACAAAGGCGACCAATTTGGCGTCGTCGAATCCGTCAAAGCTGCTGCCGACGTTTACGTCCCGATGAGCGGCAAAATTGTGGCGGTCAACACTGCGTTGGAGGATGCCCCAGAAGTGGTCAACGAAGATGCCTTTGGCGAAGGCTGGATGCTCCGCCTCAGCCCCACCAATCCCGGGGAATGGAACGAGCTGCTCGACGCCGGAGCTTACCAGAAAGTCGTTGAAGAGGAAGAAGCCGCCGGTGCATAGTATCGGCACGCTAATTAGGAAGTGAAACGCATGGTCTATATACCACACACCGATGCAGAACGGCAGGCGATGTTGGAGGCCATCGGAGTCAAGAGCCTTGAGGAACTTTTCTGGGATATCCCAGAAAAGTTTCGTTATCCGCAATTGGACCTCCCTGAACCACTCTCCGAAATGGAGACATTGCAGGAACTGCAGTTCCTGGCGGAACTGAACCTGAACACCAACACCACGCCGACCTTCCTGGGAGCGGGCGCTTATCGTCATTGGGTGCCGAGCGTTGTCGATTACGTCATCAGCCGGGGCGAATTTTACACCGCCTATACGCCCTACCAGGCCGAAGTGAGCCAGGGTACATTGCAAGCCATCTTCGAATACGAGAGCATGATCTGCGACCTCACCGGCATGGACGCCGCCAACGCCAGTCACTACGACGGTGCGACAGCAGCAGCCGAAGCCATCATCCAGGCCTACAATGTCTTCCGCAAGAAGCGCTCCAAAATCGTGCTCGCACCGACCGTTCACCCGCACTATCGCCAGGTCATCCACACCTATACTCAGGGCATGGGATTGGAGATCGTCGGGGGAGATGACCCCACGACAACAGTGGCGCAACTGACCGAGTTGGTCGATGATCAAACGGCTTGTCTGGTCTTACAAACGCCGGACTTCCTGGGACAACTGCACGACCTGGCAGGCCTCGCTGATATCGTCCACGCGCGCGGCAAGGACGCGCAGTTTGTCGTCATTGTCAATCCCATCAGCCTGGGTCTGTTTAAGCCACCGGGAGACTATGGCGTGGACACCGTCGTAGGCGAGGGTCAGCCGTTGGGGCTGGGCCTTAACTTCGGTGGGCCGTACCTTGGCTTTTACGCCACACGGTCGCAGTACGTGCGCCAGATGGCTGGTCGGCTGGTCGGCAAAACCGTGGACATCGAAGGCAAGGATGGCTACGTGATGACGCTCACGACGCGCGAGCAGCACATCCGCCGCGACAAAGCCACCTCGAACATCTGCAGCAACCAGGGATTGATGGCTCTGGCGGCAACCGTCTACATGGCTGCGTTGGGCAAACACGGGCTGCGTAAAGTCGCCGAACTGAACTACCACAAAGCGCACTACGCCGCCGACGCCATCGACGCGGTGGAGGGCTTCTCCGTCGTCCGGCGCAAACCCTTCTTCAACGAGTTCGTCGTCCGTTGTCCTGCTCCGGTCGATGAAATCAACGCCTTCCTCCTCGATGCGATTGAGGGTGTGGAAATCATCGGCGGTTACGATCTGATGCAAAACTACCCGCATCTGGCAGATGCTATGCTCGTCGCCGTGACCGAGATGAATTCGCGCCACGAGATCGACTTGCTTGCAGAGGCTCTCAATGCCTTCAACGACTAAGGCAGGAGAGAGGAGCAGACAATGACCGAACCCCTGATTTACGAACTTTCATCACCCGGACGCGAGGGCGTCAAACCCCCAGCATTGGATGTGCCGGAAAGCGCACTCCCGCAGGACTGGCTGCGCGAGAGTCTGCCACTCCCTGAAGTCAGTGAAATCGATGTGGTGCGCCACTACCTCCGGCTCTCGCAACTGAATTATGCCATCGACAAAGGGATGTACCCCTTAGGGTCCTGCACCATGAAGTTCAACCCCAAGATCAACGAGGCAACTGCGCGGCTGCCCGGTTTCACGGGTGTCCATCCACTGCAGCATCCGGATGTCGCCCAAGGTGCACTGTATGTGATATACTCGCTCCAGGAGTACATCAAAGCCATCGGCGGCTTTGCGGGTGTGACGCTGCAACCCGCTGCAGGTGCGCACGGCGAACTGGTGGGCGTGCTCATCATGCGCAAATACCATCTCGATCGCGGCGAAACGCAACGCGATACCATTCTCGTGCCCGATTCAGCCCACGGGACCAACCCCGCCTCGACGAGTATGAGCGGCTTGCGC
Source organism: Anaerolineae bacterium (assembly GCA_016934645.1). The sequence goes on along the minus strand of JAFGSL010000607.1, from coordinate 4,718 downwards.
GTGGTAGAAATCCCTTCCGATGCGCGCGGCAATGTCGACCTGGATGCGCTGCGCTCTCAGGTATGCGAGCGCGTCGCGGGGCTGATGTTCACCAACCCCAACACACTCGGCCTGTTCGAAGAGCACATGGAAGAAGTGGTTGACATCGTCCATGGGTGTGGCGGGCTGGTGTACGGGGATGGCGCAAACATGAACGCACTCACCGGCATTATGCGCCCCGGCGATGCCGGCATCGATGTAATGCACTTCAACCTGCACAAGACCTTCAGCACACCGCACGGTGGCGGCGGGCCAGGATCCGGCGCGGTCGGTGTAGCCCCGCATCTGGTCGATTATCTGCCCGGCCCGATTGTCGTGCTCGATCCCGATCTCCCCGAGGAGGAAGCCCCCTACTTCATCTTCTACGACCCGCGCAAGTCCATCGGGCGCGTCAAGGCCTTCTGGGGACATTTTGGGATCATGGTGCGCGCCTACACCTACATCCGCATGTTAGGTGGCGAGGGGCTGCGCCGTTCCGCCGAACACGCAGTGCTCAATGCCAACTATCTGTTGAACCGGATCAAGGGTCACTATCCGCTGCCCTACGATCGCATCTGTAAACACGAGTTTGTCGTCGAGGGTCACTTCAAGGATGCACATGATATCCACGCGCTCGACATTGCCAAGCGTTTGATTGATTACGGCGTCCATCCGCCCACCAACTACTTCCCGCTCATCGTCCCAGAGGCGCTGATGATCGAACCGACGGAGACGGAGAGCCAGCAATCGCTGGACAATTATGCCGACATCCTGCTCAAGATTGCCGAGGAAGCACGCGAGACCCCGGAGCTACTCCACGCCGCACCGCAGCATGCGCCAGTCCGGCGTCTGGACGAAGTGCGCGCCGCGCGCAATCCTGTACTTCGTTACGGGCATTAGCGCACAGCACGCAAATAGCACTTGTCGAAAGGGGGATTTGGGGCACAGCGCCTCAAAATCCCCCTTTTGGTTGTTCTCCCGTTACGGTAGTGGTATAATTGTGCAAACTATCTGAGGGGGGACTGTGGACGTCAGCATTGGTGTAGCTTTCATCGCGGGACTAGCATCATTCTTGGCCCCCTGTGTGCTGCCTCTGGTCCCTGCCTATCTGGGCTACCTCAGCGGGTGGGCCGTTCCAGGGCGTGCCGCCACCAAGTCTAGCACTCCCACGCTCAGCGAGCGATTCTTCGTCGCGGCGCACGCCGTAGCCTTCGTCATCGGCTTTAGCCTCGTCTTCATCTTACTAGGGACTGCTGCCGGCTCACTCGGCAAGCTGCTGCGCGGCGACTGGGTCCGCTATCTGGGCGGACTGCTCATCATCTTCTTTGGGCTAGCGCTGATGGAACTCCTCCACGTTCCCTTTCTGCAGAACGAAGCTCGTCTCCAGTGGCGCGGCAAACGCGAATGGGGCTTCTTCTCATCGGTGTTGATCGGCATGGTATTTGCAGCGGGATGGACACCCTGTGTCGGGCCAGCGCTCTCGGCCATCCTCATCCTCAGCGCCGACCAGGCCACAGTAGGACGCGGCGTAGCCTTATTGGTCGCCTATTCTGCCGGCATCGGGCTGCCCTTCATTCTCGCCGGCTTTCTGATCGACCGGCTTGGTAATCTCTTGCAGCGGATATCGCGCTATCTGCCCACCTTCCAAAAAACCGCGGGAGCCATCCTGGTCCTCGTGGGCATCATTTTGATTACGGACAGCTTCAGCGCCATCGGGTTATGGCTCGAACAGCGAGGAATCGGATGGAACCTGGGGATATAGATAATCGCCCACCTGCCGTGGAGGATATCCTGAATGAGACCCAGCGCCGTCTCCATGCACGCGCGAGCCAGAAAAAATCATCACAACAAGCCTGGGTCAACAGGCTAAACCGGGGCGTCTTCTGGTTAGCATGTCATTGGTTGGCAGTCTTCAATGTGCTGGTGGGTATTTTCATCGGCGGGGCATTGCTACCACCAGTACTTCTTGAACTCGGATTACCGGGGACGGCGAATGGACTGTACGCAATCTATCGCCCCTTGTGTCACCAATATTCGTTTCGGTCATGGTTTTTCTTTGGACCACAACTCACCGATCCGCTTGACGCGCCAATCCATATGAGCAAGTTAAGCGAGCGAAAGGATTTCATGAAAGCGATGAACGCGCTAAGGGAATTCATTGGTGACGCCCACATGGGCTACAAAACAGCGCTCTGCCAGCGGGACGTCGCCATCTATGGTTCCATGCTCCTGGCAGGATTGATTTACGGCGTGTTACGGCGTCGCAAGTCAATCCAACCCTGGCCAATGTGGCGCTACTTCGCCTTTGGTATCTTACCGATGATGTTTGACGGCGGCATCCAGTGGATTTCTTACGCGGTATGGCTCTACTTCCCCAGCCTGGTCGAAATTCCCTTCGAGACTATCCCCCTGATGCGTGTACTCACGGGGGCGCTCTTCGGCTTGGGCATCGTCGCCACCGCGTATCCATACCTGAATGAGTATTTCGAGGACGTACGTCGCGTTCTCCAACAAAAATTCAACGCAACTATCTCATCACTGGAGGTCATATTATGACACCACCCTTTGGTCCAATTCTACTCAATATCGGCAATGTTATCTCCGTTCACTGGTACGGCGTGCTGATCGTCACAGGCATTATCCTGGGGGCAAATGTCGCCGCGTACCTGGCGAAAAAAGCCGGCAAAGACCCAGAGATGATCTGGGATATGTTGATGATCGTCGTCATCCTGGCAATCATCGGCGCGCGCGTCTATCACGTTTTCTCGCGCCCCAGCAGCGGGTTACTCGGTTGGGATTACTACAAAGAGAACCCGTTGGAGGCACTCTACATCTGGAACGGCGGCCTGGGCATCTATGGCGCGATTATCGGTGGAGCACTTGGCGTGCTCATTTTCTGCTGGCGACGGAAGCTGCGCCCACTGAAATGGCTCGATTTCGCTGCACCCGGTATGGCAATTGGGCAATCCATCGGACGATGGGGCAACTACATTAACATCGAATTGTACGGCCCGCCTACCACACTTCCTTGGGGCCTGCGCGTTCCGGCGCTAAACCGCATCGCGCCCTACACAGATCTGGTCAAATATCCAGAAACCACACTTTTCCACCCCACCTTCCTTTACGAATCGCTGGCGGCACTAGCGCTCTGTCTGCTGCTTGTATGGATCGCGGTACACTACAGCCACAAGCTACGGGAAGGCGATCTGCTGGTCAGCTATCTGATGGGCTACGCTGTCATCCGTTTCTTCACAGAAATGCTGCGCCCTGACGCCTGGATGGTTGGTGACATCGCTGCCGCGCAGCTATTTGCTATCATCATTTTCATCGCGGGAGCGGCGGTTTTGCTTGTGCGGCATTTGTGGCTTCCACGTAAAATCAAATCAGAAACAGCCTGATTGACCGCCGAGCGGTTGAGAACCTTACCGTCAAGTTATCAGCTTTCTAGACATTGGACCTTGGATTTTAGACTAACCTCAAGGGAGGTGCATTATGCCCTGGACAGATGCATTGGTGCGCTTTCAGGAAATTGATCTGGAGCTACAACATCTTAATCAGAAACTGAGCGAAATCGAGGCTGACCTCAACGATACATCTGCCCTTGCAGACGCGCAGCACAACGCCGACCAAGCAGCACAGATGGCCCATGCAGCTCGCAAAGCGCAGAAAGATGTTGAGTTCGAACTGCAAAAAACACAAACCGAACTCCAACAAACTGAGCAAAGATTGTACAGCGGTAGTGTCACCAATCCCCGGCAACTGGAGGATCTGCAAGCCAAGTCCCAGTCATTGCGTCGCTGGGTCGCCAAGCTCGAAGATGATCTGCTCGAAGCTATGGTCGCGCGTGAAGAAGCCGATGAGGTCGATGCCAAGACCAGTGCCCATCTCAAACATATCACCACAAAGCGCGCGACCTTCGAACAAAACCTCACCGCTGAACGCAATGTGCTGCAAACTCGCGGGCAGACGCTACTGCAAGAAGCAGAGAACGTCAAGGCGCGTATCCCGCCAGCCATCCTGGATTCTTACCACTATCTTACCAGTAGAACCGGCGGCATGCCTGTCGCGCGTCTACATGGCGATATCTGCAGTATGTGTGGTATAGAAGTTCTCAAACCCACTCAGCGGAAAGTCAGAAACGGCGAGGAGGCTTACTGCGATGGCTGCCGTCGTCTTATCGTGGCCTAACTTCTACCCAAACAGAAACACGCCCCTGACTTAGGGGCGTGTTTCTGCGAAAGGAGGGTAACCAACTGCATCTGTTCGGAGGGCGGGTCTCCTTACCAAATGCTAACTTTATTATACGCTCTTACCAAAATCTATCAATAGGAAAAAAGTACTATATGACAATGTCATGTGTCACAACGAAAAAACCCCGTGCGCAAGCACGGGGCTTCTTCAGTATGTATGAAGATTTTACTAGCGGGTCTGCAGGCCAGCGATGATTTCGTTGAAGATATTGTTGATTTCCGGGCCAACGAGAGCCAAGACCGCGATGACGACGACGGCAATGAGCACCAGAATCAGCGCGTACTCAACCAAACCCTGACCTTCCTCACGTGGTAAATACAACATCGCAACACCTCCTGTTTAGATTTTATGTTTTAAAAGTTTGTTTCTTTAACCTGTCTATATATTACCCGATTTGGCCACAGATCACAATAGGAAAATAGTACTGTTTTTAACGATTTTCCTACATT
>JAFGSL010000606.1 GCA_016934645.1 Anaerolineae bacterium | reverse complement strand
GGGCGCGTACTGGTACCTGGAGCACGCCTATCCGACGACGCTCAAAGGCTGGCTCGTCGCCGTTCTCAAGCGCCACGTCGAGGCGCTGCACGAACTGACGCCGGAGGAGTTCGCCGAGTTGGGCGTCATCCAGGCGCGGGCGACGAAACTGCTCTTCGAGGCATTGGACTGCGAAAAGGAGTATGTGCTGTGTTTGGCGGAAGGCGAGGGATTTCATCACATCCACTTCCACATCGTACCTAAGCCCCGCGATTTGCCCGACGAACTGAAAGCCACGCGCATTTTTGCGTGTCTCAAAGTCAATGCGGAAGAGGCATTGCCACCGCAGGAGGTCAAAGCCTTCTGCGAACTGCTGCGTGAACAATGGTGAGACGACGCTTTCCCGGATGGCTGCTGGCCCTGGCACTGCTGGTGATATGCGTGCGTCCGGCGCCGGGGGCGCCCGTGAATGCGGAAGCGCCGGTGGATTTCGAGGCGCTTGCCGGGGACCTGGGACGCGCCGAAGCGTGGTACCGCGTCAACGGCGATACGCTGTCGCCGCCGGCCGCGGCGCAAGCACCTCTTGACTCGCCTTTGATGCCTCTAACCGCGCAAACCCTCATCACGCCGGTGTTGACGCCGACGGTCTACCTGCCGATGGTCATCAATCATTTCCCGTTGCCAGTGGAGCGTCGCGCCATCTGGATCACGCGCTATGATTGGACGTCCCTGGGCGTGGCCGCGCAGCCGCAGAAGATCGACGAACTGGTGGCGAACGTCGCCGAGGCGGGATTCAATACCATCTTTTTCCAGGTACGGGCTGCCGGGGACGCCTACTACACACCGGGCCTGGAACCCTGGGCCTCGCGCCTGTCTGCCGGTACGGTGACGGAGACGCTGGGCGTCGATCCCGGCTGGGACCCACTGGCGCGCATGCTCGACGTGGCGCACGCGGCGGGCGTGGAGGTTCACGCCTACGTCAACGTGTACCCCGCGTGGCTCCCGTCACCGAGCGAAGCCTACGGCCCGCTTGCCCCGCCCGCAACGGCGCCTCCGCAAATGTTCGACCGCTTCACGTACGGCTCGACTTATCTCGAGCATCCCGGCGAGTACGGCCTGGGAATGGATTGGCGGCATCACGATATGGAGGATCCGATGCTCCTCACGTGGGGGGCGTATCTGTGGGCCAGTCCTGGCGTCGATCAGGTGCAGTCGTACATTGCCGGTGTTGTGCGCGACATTGTTACACGTTACGCGGTGGATGGCGTTCACCTGGACCTGGTGCGCTACGCGGGGCTGATGTACTCCTACGATCCGGATAGCAACGCGGCGGCGGGCGACGTGCGGACGCTGACCCGCAACCAGTGGCAGCGCGACCGGGTGACGGCGCTTGTGCAGCAAGTGTATTCTGAGACTCAGGCGCTGCGCCAGGAGGCGTGGGTTTCAGCGGCGGTGTGGCCGTATTACAAGAACGACCTGGGACTACAAACGAGTTCCGGCTACGACGATTACTTCCAGGATTCCAAAGGCTGGCTGGCGGCGGGTATCGTCGATGCGATTGCGCCGATGCTGTATGGCACCGGAAGCAGCATTCCCGATGATCTCGCCAACTGGCGCATCCTGGCTGAGGATTTCGTGGCGAGCAGTGCAGCGGGGCACGTCTATCCGGGCATCGCCGGGTACTACGATGATTTCGACGCTATCGCGCAGCGCATTGAAATTGCGCGGGAACTTGGCGCGCCGGGACACGCGCTGTTCTCTTACGCCACGCTCGACAGTCGCGGCTACTGGGACGATCTGGCAGCGGGACCGTATCGCATTCCGGCGCTTGTGCCATTGCGCATGCACTAGTTGTAGCGCTTTGGCCGGTCTCCTGCCTCTGTATTTATGCTTGGAGGGGATCGTCAGATCCCCGGCTATGCGCTAGGCGCGGGGATCTGACGATCCCCTTTAAGCGAAAGTGTGAATTTTCGCTGGGGCAAGCTAAAGCGTGCTCGGCGCCCATAGATGGACGAGCTTGCCGGGGGTGTCCTCTTCCAATTCCTTCCAGGAGCCGATAGGCAGTGAGACCTGCGCGAGCGCGGCAGTGGGGAGGCTTTCCATCGCGCCAGTGAGGCTTTCCAGGAACATCTCGAGATCGGGATTGTGCCCCACGATCATCACGCGCTCGTCGGTGTCATCTAGCGTGCGCAGCACTTCCACAATGTCTTCGGAATCGGCTCCATAGAGCGCGCGCGTGGCGATAATCCGTTCCTCGTAATGGCAGGCTTCGGCGACCAACTCCGCCGTGTTCAGCGCGCGTCTGGCCGTCGAGGCAATGATGCGCTGGGGCGTCAAGTCGTGTTTGCGGATGAGCTCACCCATCAGAGCGGCGGCTTGCTCGCCACGCTTTTTGAGCGGCCGGTCGTGATCGGCCAAGTTATCGTGTTTCCAGCTCGATTTGGCGTGTCGCAAGATCAACAAGGTTTTCATTTAATTTTATAGCTCTTTATCTTGTAAATTTAGCCGAATATGCTATAATTCATTATACTATATTACTGACATCCCAATAGAGGGAAAAGTGGAGGGCGGTGTTACTCAACCCAGACCCCCACTTCACGATTAAATGAGGAGGCTTTGATATGGAATACACGAATTTAGGACGTACAGGGCTGCAGGTCAGCCGTCTCTGCCTGGGTACGATGAATTTTGGCCCGCAGACCACCGAGGAAGACAGCTATGCACTTATGGATCGCGCACTGGAACTCGGCATTAATTTCTTCGACACCGCCAACGTCTACGGATGGAAGTTCGGTGAAGGGTTGACCGAGCAGATTATCGGGCGCTGGTTGGCGCAGGGTGGGGGACGCCGCGAGAAAATCGTGCTGGCGACCAAAGTCTACAATAAAATGGGCGAGTGGCCCAACGAGCGCGGCCTGTCAGCCTATCACATCCGCAAGGCGGCTGAAGATAGCCTACGCCGCCTGCAAACCGATCACATCGATCTTTACCAGATGCACCACGTCGAGCGCAGCACGCCGTGGGAAGAAATCTGGCAAGCGATGGAGCAGCTTGTCCGCGAAGGGAAGGTGCTCTACGTGGGCAGCAGCAACTTCGCCGGATGGCACATTGCCAAGGCACAAGCCAAGGCTGAGAAGCGCAACTTCATGGGCCTGGTCTCCGAACAGAGTCTCTACAACCTCAACGCGCGGATGGTTGAGCTTGAGGTGATCCCGACGTGCGAGGATTACGGTCTGGGACTGATCCCGTGGAGTCCTCTTGGGGGCGGTTTGTTGGGTGGCGTGTTGAAGAAGATCTCCGAGGGCCGGCGCGCTTCAGAGCGGATGCAGGAGAGCATCGAAAAGCACCGCCCACAGATTGAGGCCTACGAGAGCTTCTGCAAGGATATGGGCGAGAACCCGGCAGATGTGGCGCTGGCCTGGCTGTTGCACAATCCGGTCGTCACTGCGCCGATCATCGGCCCGCGCACGATGGAGCAACTCGACGGCAGCACGCGCGCGCTGGAGATCAAGCTCTCCGACGACGTGCTGACGAAGCTCGACGAAATCTGGCCCGGCCCCGGCGGTGCAGCCCCCGAAGCCTACGCCTGGTAGTCTTTGACGGTTCATTCCCCTAACCTGGATAAACTGGAACCAGAAAGGCTTTCGACACGCGTTTTCTGGCTGGTTGGGCAAGAATTTGCGTGGTTGGGCCTGATCATTTGAGGGGGTGTTGCGGACTTGTCCGCAACACCCCTTTTTGTTCGGCCTGCCCTGTGCTATACTAAGGTAGGATTCGTCAAAGGTTCAGTAGATCGAAATTTGAGCCGGCACCAGTCTTCGGCAGTAGGTGAAAAACGATGAGTCAAACAATGCAGCATAGCAAGCCCGTTGACGCGACAACAACCTTGCCAGGAATAAGCAAGGCTGAACTGCGTGCTGCGCTGGACGAAGTGCTGCTGGACAGCCTGCGTCCCACAATGGTGGTGCTGACTGTTCTGCTCCTCGTTCTGATCTATGGATACGCACAGCAACCTCAGGCCATTGCCGTTCCCACGATGGTCGTCACAGCGATGGCGCTGGTAGTGATCTTCGTGTGTGGCATTTTGCTGTATTTGCGGAAGGTTCCGGCACGCTATGCGAACCCGCTGGGAGCCATAATTGCCGCGCTGGTGCTGCTGCAACGTCTGGTCTTCATCGCGCTGCTCCGCGATCCTGCTCCTACCGCCAATATCATCCTTACCTTTGTTGGGGCCGGATTCCTGATCCTCTCGACACCCTGGCTCGCTGGCGTGATCGGTAGTGCGCTGGCGGCCTGGGTCTGGATCGCGTTGCGATCTCCTGCTACACCTGGGTGGGGCGAGAACGGTTTTTTGCTCGTTTCCGCGACTGCGTTAACCGCTATCATTCATTTGACCCGGCTGAACTCGCTGCGGCGGCAGGAATTGCTGCGCTTCCAAAACGAATCGCGCAATCAGGAGTTGGAACAGCACGCCGCGGAATTGGAGACGTTTTACCAGACTGAACGTTCACGCCGCTTGTTGACCGAAACGTTATACGAAGTCAGCCGTGCGCTTTCGCAGACGTTGAACCTGCAGGAAGTGTTGGACTTGATCCTCGGCAATCTGGCACGTATTGTCCCCTTTGACCGTGGTTCAGTTATGTTGAAACATGACCAGGTATTGGAGATCGTCGCGGCGTGGGGCTTCCCGCAGGCAAGCAATCCGCTCCAGATTCGCGTCCCCATCAAAGAGGAAGATGTTTTCCAGCAAATTTGCCATTCCAAGCGCCCTTTGATCGTCCCGGAAGTTTTTGAGCGATCCGATTGGCAACAGGTCGAGAATCTTCCCCAGGCGCGGGCATGGGCGGGCGTGCCCTTAATCAATGCCGAAAACACAGTGATCGGGATGCTATCGCTCACACGGGAAACGCCGCGTGCTTATACCGACGATGAGGCCGTTTTGGCTCTCGCTTTTGCCGGACAGGCGGCAATTGCGCTTCAAAATGCGCGCCTGTATTCAGAGTTGGAAGAGGCCTATGCCCAGTTGGCGCGTCTGGATCAAGCTAAATCCGATTTTATCACCATTGCAGCACACGAGTTGCGCACGCCGTTGACCCTTATACGGGGATACAGCCAGATGCTGCTTAAGGCTCCGGAAATCAAGGGTGATCCCGACTATATGGAAATGATGATAGGTATTTCCGAAGGGGCAATGCGTCTGAACGATCTCGTCAACAGCATGATTGATGTGGCCAAAATCGACAGCCACATCTTGGAGTTGTATTTTTTCCCCTTGTCATTGGTGGATTTGCTCGGTGAGCTTCTTCGTAGGCTTCGGAATGTGTTCCAGGAGCGGAATTTGACACTGTGCATCAGCGATGCGTGGCGGCTACCGTTGATCGAGGGCGATCCGGACGCTTTGAAGAAGACTTTTTATCATCTGTTGGTCAATGCCATAAAATACACACCCGATGGGGGAACGATCATCGTCACGGGAAGTGAGCTACCACCGGGGGTGTATGGTTTACAAGTGGGTGGTGTTGAGATTGTGATCCAAGATACAGGCATCGGCATTGACCCGCGCTTTCACGATTCGATTTTCACCAAGTTCTACCAGACTGGCGAAGTGGCTTTGCACTCTTCTGGCACGACTAAGTTCAGGGGCGGAGGCCCAGGATTAGGGCTAGCGATCGTCAAGGGTATCGTCGAAGCGCATGGCGGCAAGGTCTGGGTAGAAAGCCAGGGCTATGACGAAGTCACCTGCCCCGGCAGTAGCTTCCACGTCGTTCTGCCGTTAACACATTCTGAGGAAAAATCATAGGTTGCGCATAACGCATTTGAAATACACCTACTGACCTGAACATAAAAAACTCAAGCTGTTCCTGCGCATTGTAGGCGTAGAAAGTTTAGCAAGATACGTTCGGGTCAGTAATTTCATTTTACGCACATACATCATCTTGGAGGTGACTCATCAATGGCTAGAAAGGTCTTCGTCAGCGGTTGTTTCGACTTATTACACAGCGGGCACGTCGAATTCTTCAAGGAAGCCGCGAGTTATGGTGATTTGTATGTGGCACTTGGTTCGGACCGGACGGTCAACGACCTCAAAGGACGTCCGCCGGTCAACACGGAGACCGAACGGCTGTTTATGGTGCAGTCCGTTTCCTGGGTCAAGGAGGCTTTTATCTCGCAGGGATCGGGGATATTGGACTTTGTAGAAGAGTTGAAGGCCATCCGGCCCGACATTTTTGTCGTCAACGAAGAGGGCAACACCCCAGATAAGCGAGACTTGGTCGAATCCCTCGGCATCGAGTACCATGTTCTGCAGCGCGAACCGCACCCCGGCCTTACACCGCGCTCCACCACGGCTCTGCGCAATGTTTGCCGCATCCCATACCGCATCGACGTGGCAGGGGGATGGCTCGACCAACCCTTTGTCTCCAAGCTCTATCCCGGTGCGGTGATCACGATTTCACTGGAACCCACAGTCGAGTTCAACGAGCGGAGTGGTATGGCGAGCAGCACTCGCCGGGCTGCCATCGAGTTGTGGGGGCCGCGATTGCCCATCGATAACTATGAGAAGCTGGCGAAAATCCTCTTCTGCTACGATAATCCGCCCGGCACGACAGAGATCTCCGGGGCGCAGGATACCATCGGCATTGTTTTCCCCGGACTCGCCAAATCGTACTACGAGGGCGAATACTGGCCCGCAAGGATCGACAGCGTGCAGGACGAAGCGACGTTGCGCTTCATCGAAAATGCGCTCTATCTCGTCCCGCTCGGTCCGCGCGAATCCGGGTTCAGTGTGCTGAGTGACACGAACATCACGCGCGAGGGTGCGCAGGCGCTCTCCGAGGCCACCGACCGGTGTTGGGACGCGATCCTGGCCCACGACATCCGTAGTTTTGGGCAGTATTTCCGTGCCTCGCTTGAAGCACAGGTGGCGATGTTTCCCCACATGATGACGCCGATGGTGGCGAAGTTGATCGACCGCTACCGGGACGTCGCCCTGGGGTGGAAGCTCTCCGGCGCGGGCGGTGGGGGCTACCTGATCCTCGTCGCCGATCATCCCATCGAGGATGGGTTCCAGGTCACGATCCGCCGCGAGGATTACTAAGAGCCTGTAAAAGAATAAGTTCCCGCGCAGAGCGCCCCGGGGACGGGGCTTAGAGCGAAAAACGGGAAGTTATATTTTCACGAACCCTAAGGGTTTGTAAAAGAATAACTTCCCGCAACGTCACCCTGAGTGAAGCGAAAGGCATCGGCGTCAATGGGCGAGACTCTTCGCTTTACTCAGAATGACGGCGCTGTAGACTGTATCGCCAGCCTGATACGTGCCCCAATTGCTAGTGGAACAAACTCCCCGCCCAGGTCTGAAGTTGTTGCGCGAGTGTACGCAGGAATTTTGCCGCAAGAAGAGAGATTAGCAGACGAGTTCCCATCTCCTAGAGAGCGGACCAGGAAGGACGGTTGGAATATGACACCCCAAAAGAGACCATAAACGTCCGTTAAGCCGTTTTAACGGACATAAAAAACATCAAAGGAGCCATTAGGGACAGTTCTGTTGCCCATTTATTCCGTATAGAAAAGACTGCTAATGTCAATAGACCGTATCATTTTTCAACTTTCCAAAAATGATGAGTCGCACTATACTAGCACTAGTGCGGGTTCACATCGCGGCTGGCCCCCTTGAACAAACCCACCGGCCAGCATAACGGTCAACGCTATCAAACTACTGAGACAGGAGCCAAAAGCATATAATGGCCGAGAGCAAATACAGTATGTCCTTCACCAGCGGCACGCTCCTCTACCGGGAATCGCTCACGGTGGCGCGCCACTATGAGGAGAGTGGCGATTGGGACGCGACACGCGAACAGGTCATTGCCGGCAACCTTCTGCAGATGCGCACGTTGAACGCCTCCCGGCGCATTTTCAGCGAGGTCAGTTCACGGTTGAAGCACCTGACCTCAGACCAGCTTTCGCTGCTCCTTTCAGGTACACAACAAGAACAGAACCACATGCTGTGGCTGGCGATCTGCAAGCGCTATCGTTTTATCTACGATTTCGCGGTGGAGGTCATCCGCGAAAAGTTCATCCGCTTTGATTTTGACCTCTCCTACGATGCGTATGACGTGTACTTCAACCACAAAGCAGAATGGCATCCAGAAGTGGAAGGGGTAGCCGAGGCCACACGTGACAAGCTCCGCCAGGTGTTGTTCAAGATGCTGCGCGAAGCGAATCTCCTCACGCAGGACAATCAAATTGTGCCTGCGCTGCTGACGCCACGCGAGATCGAAGTCATCACTGCCGATTCACCGGCGCATCTGGCTATCTTCCCGGTCTCCCTCACCGAAATCCAGGAGCAGCGCCTATGACGCTTGAGCCAAGTAAGCTCACGATCCCCCAGCGCTTTGATCATCTATTCACGCTCATCTCTAGCCCGCGCTTTTTACAGAAGCAGGGCTTGAACAACGAAGTTCCATTTTTCATTTGCCCCTACAGTCCCCATGAAGCCGTGGATATGGAACGTATGGTACGACAACTTGTCCGCAAGCTGGAACAGAGCGGCATCGGCATATTGGAGATCAATCTGTATGACCTCTCCATCGAGCTATTGCAGGAGCGGGGTGTTTGGGAACGTATCCTCGAAATCGAAGAAACGGTGACCAAGGTGCGCCTCAAGGAGTTGTTACAGGGCGTCCTGGATCCGGAAACACATCTGATCCCCGCCATTGCCGCCAAGATGCAGACAAAGCGCGCATCTTCGCGCGCCTTTGACGTGATGTTTATCACGGGTGTGGGCGAGGTGTTCCCCTATATCCGTTCGCACAACATTCTCAACAATTTGCAAAGCACGGCCAAAGAGAAACCCACGGTGATGTTTTTCCCAGGGACCTACACGCAATCTTCCGAGTCAGGCGCATCGCTCGACCTGTTTGGCCGCCTGCACGACGATAACTATTACCGGGCTTTCAATATTTACCATATTGGCATCTGAGTTTTCAGGTAACATTCAGCCATAGGTGGGACGCACTTTTGACGCTTAAACGGCAGGATCATCAAGAAGCCGATGGCTGCTGATCAAGTGCGTCCCACCTGAACCGTTACGTTTTGAGGGAGTGACCTATGCCACTATCGACGATTTTCGCTAAACCGATCGACCGCCCCATCGAGGGCGTGATCAAGGCAGATGATGAGGCGCACTTGCGGCAGGAAGTCGAAGAATACGTCCTGACCAGAGAGGTGGCCAAACGCCTGGACACATTCCTGGCCGCGTACAACGATTATCAAGGCGCGAACGGCGTCTGGATCAGCGGCTTCTTTGGTTCCGGCAAAAGCCACTTGCTCAAGATGCTGGCCCTGCTCTTCGAAAACCGCGAGATCGATGGCACGTCCACGCTCACCCTCTTTGCGCCCAAACTGGGTGACAACACCTTCCTGCGCGCCGACTTAGTGCGCGCGATTGAGAAGCCCTCGAAAAGCATCCTTTTCAACATTGACCAGAAAGCGGACGTGATCAGCAAAACCGAGATTGACGCGCTGCTGGCGGTCTTTGTGAAGGTCTTCGACGAGATGTGCGGCTACTATGGCAAACAGGGCTACATCGCCCAGTTCGAGCGTGACCTGGACAGTCGCGGGCAATACGAGGCATTTAAGCAAGCCTTCCTCGACCGATCGGGCCTTTCCTGGGAGCAGGGCCGGGAACAGGCGCTGCTGGAAGCTCACCATATCGATGCTGCTTACGCGCAGGTGACCGGCATGCCGGCTGAAAACGGGCGCGGCATCCTCGACAAATACCGGGCCGACTACCGGGTGAGCATCGAGGATTTTGCCGCACAGGTGGATGCCTACATCCAGCGCCAGGAACCCGGCTTCCGCCTGATCTTCTTCGTGGATGAGGTGGGACAGTACATCGCCGATAACGTCAAGTTGATGACCAACCTGCAAACTGTAGCCGAAAGCCTGGCGACCAAGAGCCGCGGACAAGCATGGGTGATCGTGACCGCCCAGGAGGATATGGACACCGTTTTTGGCGAGACTGGCAAACAGCAGACCGACAACTTCTCCAAAATCCAGGCTCGCTTCAAGACCCGTATGCAGTTGACCAGCGCCGATGTCGAGGAAGTGATCCGCAAGCGCCTGCTGGAGAAGAACGCGCGCGGGCGGCAGCAACTCGCCTCAATCTACGAGGAAGAGAAAAACAACTTCAAGACGCGCTTCGACTTCGCCGACGGCTCACAGACCTACCGCAATTTCCGCGATCAGGAGCATTT